>JAZOLI010000099.1:0-46042 GCA_045652965.1 Candidatus Scatosoma sp. | reverse complement strand
TGTGTTCAAGGTGGCGTACGTGCTTCTCGTGATCGTGGCGGCGGTTATGGATAACACGCTTGCATGGGAAATCTCCGACACCTTCAACGGACTGATGGCGCTTCCCAACCTTGTTGGGCTCGTGTTTATGAGCGGACTCGTGGCGAAGATTACCAAGAATTATTTCGACCGCAAAAAGGGTGTAGACGTCGAGCCTATGCTTTCGGCTTATCCTGAACAAAATCAAGCGTTTATAGACGATCTTCAAACGGAAACAAAAACCGCTTAAAAATTTTATAAAAAATGAAAAAATACACCGCGAAAACGTTGACAAAACCAATTTCGCGGTGTATAATCATATAAATAAATTGAAAAAGCAAAATTTATTCGTTTTTTGCATAGGGGTATAGTATGGAAATTAAGATTACGAAAACGGCGACGCCGAGTGAAATGCCTGCGGAAGATAAGCTTGGGTTTGGGAAGGTGTTCACCGACCATATGTTTATGATGGACTACGACGAAGGGCAAGGTTGGCACGACGCGCGTATTCTTCCGTTTGGAAAAATCGAACTGCATCCGGCATCGACCGTGCTCCATTACGGCGCGGAAATTTTCGAAGGTTTGAAAGCCTATCGTAGAGCGGACGGCGGCGTACAACTGTTCCGACCTATGGAAAATATCAAGAGAATGAACCGTTCGGCGGAACGTATGAGCTTACCTGAAATCCCCGAACAGGATATGCTTGAAATTTTGGAAACGTTCGTGAAATTGGAAGAGCGGTTCGTGCCCAAATCGTTCGGCACTTCCCTTTATCTTCGTCCGTTCACGTTCGGTAACGACGAAAGCTTGGGCGTGCACGCGGTAAAGCGCGCGACGTTTATGTTGATCGCTTCTCCTAGCGGAAGCTATTATGCCGAAGGCATCAACCCCGTGAAAATTATGATTGAAAACGAAGACGTGCGCACGGTGCGCGGCGGCACGGGTTATGCCAAGTGCGGCGGAAATTACGCGGCGAGCACGCGCGCAGGAGAAAGAGCGGCGAAAAAGGGCTATTCGCAGGTGCTTTGGTTGGACGGCGTGGAGAGAAAATATATCGAAGAAGTGGGCGCAATGAACGTTATGTTCAAAATTGGCGGCGAGATCGTGACACCCATGCTCACGGGCTCAATTTTGCCTGGTATCACACGTAAAAGTTGCATAGAAGTGCTTAAATCGCTTGGCTATAAAGTGAGCGAAAGATTGCTTTCCGTAGACGAGCTTATTCAAGCTTTGGAAAATGGCACGCTTGAAGAAGCTTGGGGTTGCGGCACGGCGGCGGTTGTATCGCCTATTGGCAAACTTGCTTACGGAGAGAAAGAATATCTCGTTGGCGGTGGCAAGATCGGCGAAGTGACACAAAAGCTTTACGATTTGTTGACGGGTATTCAATGGGGGAAAATTCCCGACGAGTTCGGCTGGGTTTACAAGTTATAAACACGTATATACGTCGCAATTCATCGTTGCACTCCGCTTTGTTTCGGTCACGTACGACCATGTACGCTCCCGTCAACAAATGCTCGCGCGTCTTGACTTGCTCGTATCTCCGCGTTTATAGAAATTGCAAAACGGTAAAATTTGCTAAAAACTTTTTAATTTTCCTGCAAAAACCTAAAAAAGGTGGCAGAGTGTACTTGACAAAATTTCAAAAGTGTTATACAATATATACATCAACAAAATAAAAGGCAACGACGGGAACAAAAAATCCGAAAAATCGTTTTAGCAGAGAGTCGGCGGTGGGTGCGAGCCGATAGCGATCACGGAACAAATCTCATCCCCGAGCCTCCGATAGAACGGCGAAAAGCGCTTAGTAGATTCGGACGGATTTCCTCCGTTATAGGGAACGTCTTTTTCAAAGACACAAGTGGGCGGCGAGAGCTGTCAAACGGAGTGGTACCGCGGAGAAAACAAACACAAAATCTTCGTCTCTTTCAAGCGTTTTTTGGCGCGTGAAAGAGATTTTTGTTATAAGGAAATGGTTATGAAAAACAGTCAAAAATATGTAAAACAATATTTCGAGCCGCAAGGCGTGACGATGGATTGGACGAAGAAATCGGCAATTGAAAAGCCGCCCATTTGGTGCAGCGTTGATCTTCGCGACGGCAACCAAGCGCTCATTATCCCTATGAGCCTTGAAGAAAAGCTTGAATTTTTCAAATTGCTTTGCAAGATAGGCTTTAAGGAAATTGAAGTGGGATTTCCTGCGGCGAGTGAAACGGAATATGAATTTTGCCGCACGATCATCGAACAAAATTTAATCCCCGACGACGTGACCATTCAGGTTTTAACGCAATCGCGCGAGCATATCATTGCCAAAACCTTTGAAGCGATCAAGGGTGCAAAGCACGCCATCGTGCACCTTTATAACTCCACGTCGCTTGCGCAACGCGAGCAGGTGTTTAAGCGCGAGAAACAGGAAATTATCGATATCGCCGTGTTTGGCGCGAAACTTTGCAAAGAATATCGTGAAAAGGCGGAAGGGAAGATCACGTTTGAATATTCCCCCGTAAGCTACACGGGCACGGAGCCTGAATTTGCGGCGGAGATTTGCAACAAGGTGCTAGATATCTGGCAGCCTACGAAAGACGATAAGGCGATCATCAATTTGCCCGTCACCGTTTCCCATTCGATGCCGCACGTTTACGCAAACCAAGTGGAATATATGTGCAAGAATTTGAAAAACCGTGAAAACGTGATCATTTCCTTGCACCCGCATAACGATCGCGGTTGCGCGGTGGCGGATAGTGAAATGGGCTTGCTTGCAGGGGGTGACAGGATCGAAGGTACGCTTTTTGGCAACGGCGAACGCACGGGCAACGTCGATATCGTCACGCTTGCGCTCAATATGTATTCGCAGGGGATTGATCCCAAACTTGATTTTTCCGATTTGCCGAGCGTCACTTCCGTTTACGAACGAGTGACGAGAATGAAGATTAGCGATCGGCAACCGTATAGTGGGGCGCTCGTGTTCGCGGCGTTCTCGGGCTCGCATCAGGATGCGATTGCAAAGGGCATGAAATATCGCGCGGAGCATGGTTTGGATACGTGGACGGTGCCCTATCTCCCGCTTGATCCTAGCGACGTGGGCAGAGTGTATGAAGCGGACGTGATCCGTACCAACTCGCTATCGGGTAAGGGCGGCATTGGATATATTCTTGAAACGCAGTTCAAACTCGTGCTACCGCCGAAGATGCGCGAACAGTTTGGCTATCATATCAAGAGCATTTCCGATCACGCGCACAAAGAGCTTTCGCCTAAGGAAGTTTACGACATTTTTACACGCGATTTCGTCAATCTTACCGACAAGCTCAACGTGCTGGAAGCTGGGTATCAAGAGCTTGCGCCCGATCGGCTTAAAGGCAAGATCGTCATTGAATATAACGGTACGGCGACCACCGTGGAAGTGGAAGGCAACGGTCGACTTGATTGCGTAAACAGTGCAATACATACCGTTACGGGCAGAGAATACGTTTTAGAAAACTACGTAGAGCACGCACTCGAAGAAAAATCTTCGTCCAAAGCCGCGTCCTACGTTTGCATAACGTCAAACGGCAAGAGCTATTGGGGTACGGGCATTCATAGCGACATCATGACGTCGTCGGTGAAAGCGCTCGTGTCGGCAGTGAACAGAATGTTATAAGGAGAACGAAAGAAATGATATTAAACGGAGCGCAGATTTTGGTGGAAACGTTGATTGATCAGGGGGTTACCGACGTGTTCGGGTATCCCGGCGGTCAGGTGATCAACATCTACGATGCATTGTATGAATATAAAGACAAAATCAACCACGTGTTGACGGCGCACGAACAGGGCGCGTCGCACGCGGCGGACGGATATTCCCGCGCGACGGGAAAGGTGGGCGTTTGTATCGCGACGAGCGGACCGGGCGCGACCAATCTCGTGACGGGCATTGCAACGGCGATGCTCGATTCGATCCCCTTGGTTGCCATCACGGGCAACGTGCCCAATTCTTTGATTGGCAAGGACAGTTTCCAAGAAATCGATATCACGGGCGTGACGATGCCCATTACAAAACACAATTTCTTCGTCAAAAAGATCGAAGATCTTGCGCCTACCCTTCGCCAAGCTTTTGCCATTGCGAAATCGGGTAGACCAGGGCCTGTGCTCGTGGATATTCCTAAGGACGTGCAAGTGGGTAAGTGCGAATTTATCCCCCAAGGCGTGGTGGAGAAAAAACCTTTGCCTAAGGTGAAAGAAGCGCTCATAGAAGAAGCGGCAAAACTTCTTGGGCAGGCGGAGCGGCCGTATATTTACGTTGGCGGCGGTGCGGCAGGGCTTGGCATGGGTCAAGCGATTGTGGATTTTGCCGAAAAGATTGATGCGGCAATTGGGTGCTCGTTTATGGGGCTTTCCGCTGTGCCGCAAGAAAGCGAACGGTTTCTTGGTATGCAAGGCATGCACGGGCATTACGCTTCGTCCGTGTCGCAAAACGAAGCCGATCTTATCTTGGCAATCGGCGTGCGCTTCTCCGATCGTGCGACGGGGAACGTGGCAAAATTTGCAAAGAAGAGCAAAATCATTCAGTTAGATCCCGATTCCGCGGAAATCAACAAAAACGTGCACGTAGATTTGGGGCTCGTTGGCGACGTTTACGATTCGTTTAACCGTATCGTAGAAAAATGCGAAGCAAAGAGCAACCCCGCTTGGCTTGCACGCGTTCGTAAACTGAAAGAAGAAGAGCGCGACATCGATGCGGAAATCGCGGCTGCGGATAGTGCTTCGCTTACGCCGAAGCAAGTGATTGACATTATCAACGAAGAGAAATTGCCTGCTTCAATCATCACTACCGACGTTGGACAACACCAAATGTGGACGGCGCAAAACGTGAAATTTGATAGAGCACGGCGTTGGGTTTCAAGCGGTGGGCTTGGCACGATGGGCTTCGGGCTCGGCGCGGCAATGGGCGCTTATACGGCGACAAAAGACCCCACCATTTTGGTTACGGGCGACGGTAGCTTTGGTATGAACTTGAACGAGCTTGCCACCGCCGTCACCTATAAAATGCCGATCGTGATCGTGCTTATGAACAACGGCGTGTTGGGTATGGTGCGGCAATGGCAAACGCTGTTTTTTGGGAAACGCTATTCCAACACCGTTTTGGATAGAAAAACCGATTTCGTGAAACTCGCGCAAGCGTTCGGCGCGGAAGGGTATCTTGCGGAAACCCCCGTTGAATTTAGAAAGGCGTTCCAAAAAGCCGTTCAAGCAAATGGACCTGTTGTGATCGACACACGCATTGATAAGGACGAATTCGTGCTTCCTATGCTTCCCCCTGGTGGCGCGATCGACGACATTATCACGAAAGTCAATTAAGGAGAGCGGATATGGAAAACAGATTTATTATAGCAGTTTACGTAGACAACACGGTCGGCGTTTTGACACGGGTGACGGCAATGTTTACTCGCCGCGGTTTTAATATCGACGCGCTTACCGTTGGCGAAACGGAACGAAAGGAATATTCCCGAATTACCATTTCTATGGTCGGGGACAAATACGTGCGCGAACAGCTTATCAATCAACTGAAAAAGCTGGAAGTGGTGAAAAAGGTGGAAGTGCTTGACGATGCGCCGATCAATCGCGAACTCATGCTCATTAAAGTGAAAAACGAAGCGGCAAATCGCGCGGATATCATGACGGCGGTGGACGTTTATCGGGCGAGTGTGATTGATTATTCGGCGGAAGGCATGTGCATTGAAGTGACGGGCAACCCTTCGAAAATCGACGCGTTCGTGAAGCTTATGCAACCGTTTGGGATTTTGGAAATGTGTAGAACGGGTATCGTTGCGCTCGATCGTGGAACGGTCACCTTACTCAACAAATAAAAATTTAAAAGATAAAAAAGGAGATAAATATCATGGCAAAAATTTATTATCAACAGGATTGTGATTTAGGAAAACTCGCGGGTAAAACCGTTGCAATTATCGGCTATGGCTCGCAAGGCCACGCACACGCGCTTAACTTGAAAGAATCGGGCGTGGACGTTGTGGTTGGTCTTTATAAAGGCAGCAAGAGCTGGGAGAAAGCGGAAAAGCAAGGCTTGAAAGTTTACACGGCGGATGAAGCGGCGAAAAAAGCTGATTTGATTATGATTCTTATCAACGATGAAAAGCAAGCAAAGCTTTATAAAGAAAGCATTCAGCCTAACCTTACCGAAGGCAAAACGCTTGCGTTTGCGCACGGCTTTAACATCCATTTCGGTTGCATTAAGCCCCCCAAGAACGTGAACGTGATTATGGTTGCGCCCAAAGGCCCTGGACATACCGTACGCAGCGAATATCAGGCGGGTAAAGGCGTGCCTTGCTTGATTGCCGTAGAACAAGATGCAACGGGCGATGCGCTTGAAATTGGTCTTGCTTATGCGCTCGGTATCGGCGGTGCGAGAGCTGGCGTTTTGGAGACGACTTTCCGCACGGAAACGGAAACCGACCTTTTCGGCGAACAAGCAGTGCTTTGCGGCGGCGTTTGCGCGCTTATGCAAGCGGGTTTTGAAACGCTTGTGGAAGCAGGCTACGATGCAAGAAACGCTTATTTTGAATGTATCCACGAAATGAAATTGATCGTTGATTTAATCTATCAAAGCGGGTTTGAAGGCATGCGCTATTCCATCTCCAACACCGCGGAATACGGCGATTATATCACCGGACCTAAGGTGATCACGGAAGAGACGAAAAAGGCAATGAAAAAGATTTTGTCCGACATTCAAGACGGTACGTTCGCAAAAGATTTCTTGCTTGATATGTCCGACGCAGGCAGCCAAGTGCACTTCAACGCGATGAGAAAGAAAGCGGCGGAACACCCCTCCGAAGTGGTGGGCAAGGATATTCGTAAGCTGTATAGCTGGGCTGACGAAGAGAAATTCATTAACAACTAAGTTTATTACAATCGAAACGCGTATATACGTCGCAATTCAGCGTTGCGCTCCGCTTTGTTTCGGTCACGTACGTTTATGTACGCTCCCGTCAACAAATGCTCGCGCGCCTTGGATTGCTCGTATCTCCGCGTTTTAACGGTAAACTGTATCGCTCCTGAGAGCGAAACGCGTATAAGGGCGCATCTTATCCACAAAAGAACAACCTACCCTTGCTCGTTTACTACTTGTAAACATCCCTTCGGGTAGAACGTCCTTTTGCGGCAATATGCAACCCTTTTCCGCGTTTTAACGGTAGACAAATAAGGAAATATTATGATCAAAGATACCATCGTAGACGGATTTCAAAATGCACCCCACAGATCCCTTTATCACGCGCTCGGGCTCACGGAAGAAGAACAATCCCGCCCTTTAATTGGGATCGTTTCTTCCTACAACGAAATCGTGCCTGGGCATATCAATCTCGACAAAATCGCCCAAGCGGTTAAGCTCGGCGTGGCGATGGCGGGCGGTACGCCGATTATGTTCCCTGCTATCACTGTGTGCGACGGCATTGCAATGGGGCATAAGGGTATGAAATATTCGCTCGTCACGCGCGATTTGATCGCCGATTCCACCGAAGCAATGACGCTTGCGCACGGCTTCGACGGGCTTGTGATGATTCCCAATTGCGACAAGAACGTGCCCGGGCTTTTGATGGCGGCGGCGCGGCTAAATATCCCCACCGTGTTCGTGAGTGGCGGACCTATGCTCGCAGGTAGAGTGGGCGGCAAAAAGCGTTCCCTTTCGAGTATGTTTGAAGCGGTTGGCGCTTACACCGCAGGCAAGATCGACGAAAAGGGCTTGTGCGAATTTGAGAAGAAAGTTTGCCCCACGTGCGGCTCGTGCTCGGGCATGTATACCGCAAACTCTATGAACTGCTTAACCGAAGTTTTGGGTATGGGACTCAAAGGCAACGGCACGATTCCTGCTGTGTATTCGGCGCGCATTGAGCTTGCTAAGCATGCAGGCATGCAAGTGATGGAGCTTGTGAAAAAGAACATTCGTCCCCGCGATATCATGACGGCGGCGGCGATTAAAAACGCCATCACCGCGGACATGGCGCTTGGTTGTTCCACCAACAGCATGTTGCATTTGCCCGCAATCGCCAACGAATGCGGCGTGGAATTTGATTTGGACGAAGTGAACGCGATTAGCGAAAAAACGCCCAACTTGTGCCACTTAGCCCCTGCTGGCGATACGTACATGGAAGATTTGAACGAAGCGGGTGGCGTGCACGCCGTGCTTAAAGAACTTGATAACCTTGGGCTGATCGACACAAGCGTGTTGACCTGCACGGGCAAAACGCTTGCGGAAAATCTCGTGGGCGTGGAAAATTTGGACACGGAAGTGATTAGAAAACCCGAAAACGCGTTCGGAAAAACGGGCGGTATCGCCGTTTTAAAGGGCAATCTTGCGCCCGATGGATGCGTGGTGAAGCGCGCGGCGGTGGCAAGCGAAATGCTCGTGCACGAAGGCCCTGCGCGTGTGTTTGAAAGCGAAGAAGAATGTATTGCGGCAATTTACGCAGGCAAGATCGTAAAAGGCGACGTGGTGGTGATTCGCTACGAAGGCCCTGCAGGCGGTCCTGGTATGCGTGAAATGCTTTCACCTACTTCCGCAATCGCAGGCATGGGCTTGGATAAAGACGTGGCGCTGATCACTGACGGTAGATTTTCGGGCGCAACGCGCGGCGCTTCGATTGGGCACGTTTCCCCCGAAGCCGTTTCGGGCGGCACAATCGCTTACGTGAAAGATGGCGATTTGATTGCGATTGATATCCCGAACTATAAAATTCAGCTCAAAGTTTCCGATGAAGAGCTTGCAAAGCGCAAGGCGGAAATGCCGATTAAGAAAAAACAAGTGAGCGGCTATTTAAAAAGATATGCCGCGCAAGTAAGTTCCGCCGACAAAGGCGCTATTATTAATCGCTTGTAATAGGCGAAACGCGTTTTAACGTAAACAATAAACAACAAAAACAACAAGAAGGTAATTTATCCATGTCAATGACAATGACGCAAAAAATACTCGCGGCAAAAGCGGGGCTTGAAAAGGTGGAAGCAGGGCAACTCGTGCTCGTAAATTTAGATCGGGTACTCGGCAACGACATCACTTCCCCCGTGGCAATCCGCGAATTTGAAAAACTCGGCGTCGCCGACGTTTACGACAAAGACAAAGTGACGATGGTTATGGACCATTTCGCACCCAACAAAGACATTAAGGCGGCAACGCAATGTAAAATGTGCCGCGATTTTTGCGATCAGCACGAAGTGACCCATTTCTATGACGTAGGGCAAATGGGCATCGAGCACGCTTTGCTTCCCGAAAAGGGGCTCGTGCTCCCCGGTGACGTTGTGATCGGCGCTGATTCGCACACCTGCACCTACGGCGCGCTCGGCGCGTTTTCGACAGGTGTTGGCTCAACGGATATGGCGTGCGGTATGGCAACGGGGAAAGCTTGGTTTAAAGTGCCTGCTGCGATCAAGTTTGTGCTCAAAGGGAAACTCAAAAAATACGTGTCGGGCAAGGACGTGATTTTGCATATTATCGGCAAAATCGGCGTGGACGGCGCACTCTATAAATCGATGGAATTTGTCGGCGAAGGTGTCAAATCCTTGACCATCTACGATCGTTTGACCATTTCCAATATGGCGATCGAAGCAGGTGCAAAAAACGGTATTTTTGAAGTGGACGAGCAAACGATCGATTACGTGAAAGCGCGCTCTAATCGCGAATTTATCGCGTATAAAGCGGACGACGATGCGACCTACGACGAAGTTTATGAAATTGATCTTTCTCAGATAAAACCCACCGTGGCGTTCCCGCATTTGCCTGAAAATACCAAGACGTTCGATGAAATTGGCAACGTGCCTATCGATCAAGTGGTGATCGGCTCTTGCACGAACGGACATTATAAAGATCTTGCCGAAGCGGCGGAAATTTTTAAGGGCAAAAAGGTGGCAAAGCGCGTGCGTGCCATCGTTATTCCTGCAACGCAGGATATCTATATGCAAGCGGTGGAAAACGGACTTGTGAAAATTTTCATCGAAGCGGGTTGTGTCGTTTCCACTCCCACTTGCGGCCCTTGCCTTGGCGGCTATATGGGCATTTTGGCGGCAGGCGAACGCGCCGTGGCAACCACGAATCGCAATTTCGTAGGGCGTATGGGACACGTGGAATCGGAAGTATATTTGGCTTCGCCTGCGGTGGCGGCGGCGAGTGCAATTGCAGGGCGGATTGCTTGCCCTGAGGAGGTGTTGTGATGAAATTTCAAGGCAAAAGCATAAAATATGGCGACAACGTGGACACCGACGTAATTATTCCTGCGCGCTATCTCAACACGATTGACAAAAAAGAACTTGCTTCCCATTGCATGGAAGATATTGACAAAGGCTTCACCAAAAAGGTGCAGGCGGGCGATATCATGGTGGCAGGCTACAATTTCGGTTGCGGCTCTTCGCGTGAGCACGCGCCTATCGCGATCAAAGAGAGCGGCATTTCGCTCGTGATCGCAAGAAGCTTTGCACGCATTTTCTATCGCAATTCTATCAATATCGGGCTTGCCATTTTGGAATGCACAGAAGCGGTGGACGGCATTTCAGAAGGGGATATCGTCGAAGCCGATTTGAATAACGGCATCATCTATAACAAGACGACGGGCAAAAGCTTTAAAACACAACCTTTCCCTGCATTTATTCAAAACATCATTTCTAACGGTGGTTTAGTAGAGAGTATTAAGGCAGGTGTAATCAAATGAAAACATATAAAATCGGCTTATTGCGTGGGGACGGAATTGGTCCTGAAATCGTGGATAGCGCGGTGCGCGTTTTGCGCGCCGTTGGTAAAAAATTTGACATTTCCTTTTCGTTCACGCCCTATTTGATCGGTGGCGCGGCGATTGATGCTACGGGCGAGCCGCTTCCCAAGGAAACGATCGATGGATGCTTGGATTCCGATAGCGTGTTGCTCGGCGCGGTGGGTGGACCGAAATGGGACACGCTTCCTGGGCATTTACGCCCTGAAAAGGCGCTTTTAGGCATTCGCGCGGCGATGGGCTTGTTCACGAACTTGCGCCCTGCTAAGCTTTATCCTGCGCTCAAAGACGAATGTCCGCTTCGCGCAGATATCGTGGAAAACGGTTTTGATATCATGATCGTGCGTGAGCTTACGGGTGGCATTTATTTTGGCGAGCGTGGATATCGCCAAGGAAAATATGGCGAAGAAGCATTCGACACCGAAGCGTATAGCCGCATGGAAATTGAGCGCATTGGACGCGTAGCATTTGAAAGCGCGAGAAAGAGAAGAAAGAAGCTTGTCAGCATTGACAAGGCGAACGTGTTAGAAACTTCGCGGCTTTGGAGAAAAATTATGCACGAACTCGCGGCGGAATATCCCGACGTGGAACTTTCCGATATGCTCGTCGATAATGCGGCGATGCAACTTGTGCGCAACCCGTCGCAATTCGACGTGATCGTGACGAGCAATATGTTCGGCGACATACTCTCCGACGAAGCTTCGCAAATTACGGGCTCGATCGGTATGTTGCCTTCCGCTTCCCTTTCGGACGAAAGCAGGGGGTTATACGAGCCCATTCACGGCTCAGCGCCCGATATCGCAGGGCAAAACAAAGCCAACCCGATCGCAACCATTTTGTCGGCGGCGATGATGCTTTTATATGCATTTAACGAAGCGGAAGCTTCAAATGCGATCGTGTCTGCGGTGGATAAGGTGCTGGGTGCAGGCTATCGTACGGCGGATCTTGCGCGCGGTGGCGTTTGTCCTTTATCTACGAGCGAAATGACGGATAAAATTATAGAAAGCTTATGAAAAATGAAAAACTGCAACAACTTTATGAAAAGCTTGCGCTTTTGAGCGTGTTTATCGGCGTTTGGGAAAAGCCGCTCTTTAGGGCGTTTGAAAATTATTGTAGGGCGAGCGGTGCGGAGAAAAAGCGCGCTTACGCCCGTTTCGTTGCGGAAATTTACGCAGGCGGCGGCGCGCTTACGAAGCTTGTGCAAACGCATGTGTTCGAGAACGAGAACGCCTATATCAAGGCGGCGGCGAGCGGTGAAAAATGCCCTGATTGTATTGTGGAATCGGCGAAAAAGGAACTGGAACTTTTGTCGAAATTTGCTTCCTTAACACGCGCTGATTTTGCGTTGGATATAGAAATTTCCGAGCAAGATATCCCTGATTTTCACTCGGTGAACGCAACCCTGCCTGCCACCTATCAAAAAAGATTGGGAAACGTGGGCAAGGTGGGCTATGGCATTTTCTCTACGCACGGTATGTTCCGTTTGAGCGAAGAGAGAACGATTGAGCCTATTTTGAGCGCGGATAAAACCCAAATTGAAAAATTCATCGGCTACGAAGCGGAGCGCGGTAAAGTGATGGAAAACACGCGCGCGTTCGTGGCGGGAAAATCGGCGGCGAACGTGCTGTTATACGGCGATGCAGGCACGGGTAAATCTTCCACCGTCAAAGCGGTGGCAAACGCTTTTTACGGCGAAGGCGTGCGGCTTATCGAACTTAGAAAGGATCAGCTTTCGCTGTTGCCGTTCGTGATGGGTAAAATCGCGGGAAATCCCTTAAAATTTATCATTTTTATCGACGACCTTTCCTTTAATCGTAGCGATGACCATTTTAGTATGCTTAAAGCCGCGCTGGAAGGCTCGGCAAGCGCAAAAGCGGAGAACGCCGTGATCTACGCCACGAGCAATCGTAGACACATCATCAAGGAAAACTTTTCCGATCGCGACGGCGACGACGTGCACGTAAACGACACGCTGCAAGAAACCCTTTCCCTTTCCGAACGCTTCTCTTTGACCGTGCTTTTTGCAAAGCCTGATAAGAAGCTTTATTTGGAGATTGTAGAGCGGCTTGCAGAGCGCGTTTCTCTTGCTATGCCCAAGGCGGAATTGTTTGAACGCGCGGAAGCGTTTGCACTTAAAAAAGGCAACCGTTCAGCGCGGTGTGCGGAACAATTTATTGAAAGTTTGCTTTAAAACGCATAGGGCAGGTATTTAACGAATTCAAGAAGGTGGTAGAATTATGTTGACGATTGATAAGGTTTACGAAGCGCAAAAAGAGCTCAAAGGCGTGGCGCGTAGAACGGACGTGATCCCTGCGCCCAAGCTTTGTCAAGGCTTGGATCTTTATCTGAAAACGGAAAATTTACAAATCACAGGTTCTTTTAAAGTGCGTGGTGCGTATTATAAAATGAGCCGTTTGACGGCGGAAGAAAAGGCGCGCGGCGTGGTGGCGTGTTCGGCAGGAAATCATGCGCAAGGCGTGGCGCTTGCCGCGCAAAAAAATGGCATAAAAGCGGTGATTTGCTTGCCCGACGGCGCGCCCATTTCCAAGGTGGAAGCAACCAAAAGCTACGGCGCGGAAGTTTGCCTTGTGCAAGGCGTTTACGACGATGCCTATAATCACGCGCTTACCTTGCGCGATGAAAAGGGCTACACCTTTTTGCATCCTTTCAACGACGAAGACGTGATTGCAGGGCAAGGCACGATCGGGCTCGAACTTTTAGAGCAACTTCCCGATCTTGACGCGGTGATCGTGCCCGTTGGTGGCGGTGGTCTCGTTTCAGGCATCGCCTACACTTTAAAAACGCTCAACCCCAAAGTGAAAGTGTACGGCGTGGAAGCGGCGGGAGCGGCTTCCATGAAAACGGCTCTTGAAAATGGCAATCTCGACGGGCTTGAAGGTGTTTCTACGTTTGCCGATGGTATCGCCGTGAAAAAGCCGGGCGATCTTACGTATGCGCTTTGTAAAAAATACGTGGACGATATCGTGACCGTTTCCGACGATGAAATTTCGGCGGCAATTCTCGCGCTTATGGAAAAGCATAAGCTGGTTGCGGAAGGCGCGGGCGCGGTTGCGGTGGCGGCGGCGATGTTTGGAAAAATCAACTTAAAAGGCAAAAAGGCGGTTTGTCTTTTGTCGGGCGGGAATATCGACGTGACTATTCTTTCCCGCGTGATCGATCGCGGTCTTTTGATGGCAGGTAGAAGCTGTCATTTGACGCTGGAACTTGTCGATAAACCGGGGCAACTGCAAAGCGTTTCTTCCATTATAGCAAAGCTTGGCGGAAACGTGACGGAAGTTATTCACGAGCGTTCGAGCACGGGCACGGACGTGAACGGTTGCTTTTTGCGTGTGAGCTTGGAAACGAGAAATTTTGCGCATTTGGAAGAAATTAAATCGGCGCTGACGTCGGCAGGATTTAAACTCGTATAAAAAACTTGAACAAAAACTTTGCAAAAGGAGAAAGGGCTATGGAACTTAGAAAAGTGCAAACGGAAGAAGCTCCTGCGGCGATTGGACCTTATTCGCAGGCAATCGATTGCGGCGATATTGTGTTTACGTCGGGGCAAATTCCCATCAATCCTGCAACGGGAAACGTGGAAGCGGTGACGATTGAAGAGCAAACCGAGCAGGTGATGAAAAACCTTGGTGAAGTGTTAAAGGCGGCAGGAAGCTCCTTTGAAAAGGCGATCAAGACGACCTGCTTTTTGGCGGATATCGCCGATTTTGCGGCTTTTAACGGAGTGTATGCGAAATATTTTACGGAAAAACCTGCAAGAAGCTGCGTTGCCGTGAAAGATTTGCCCAAAGGTGTGAAAGTGGAAGTGGAAGTGATTGCGGCGAAAAATTAAAGCCTAGTGATTGCTTGAAAAGGGAGAGAAAAATGACGGAAGCTGAAAAACGAGAACAAGAACAAAAAAAAGAGGCTCAAAATGCCGCAAGAGAATTGTTGTTCGTGCTTTTGCGTTATGAAACGTGTGGCGCTTCCATTTGTGAAAATTTGACAGCGCATCTTTCAAACGCTGATGTTTTAAAGGCGTTATACGACCTTTCCAAAGCGCACGATCTAACGCATTTGGTTGCAAACGCGCTCTTTAAGAACAAGTTTTTAGATAAACAATCGCCTGCTGGGAAAGCGTTTTTCAAACAGTTGCAAATGGCGGTTTTTCGCTATGAGCAAATTGCTTACGAGCTCAAAAGCGTGTGTGAAGCGTTAGACGAAAGTAAAATTCTACATATGCCCTTGAAAGGATCGGTGATTCGCGTGCTCTATCCCCAGCCTTGGATGCGGACGAGTTGCGACATCGATATCTACGTGCAGGAGAGCGACTTGGACGCTGCGGCGAGCGCTATCGTGGAAAAGCTCGGCTATCAAAACAATGGAAAGGGCTCGCACGATATGCAAATGGTTGCACCCAGCGGCGTGCATTTGGAATTGCATTATGATTTGATAGAAGATTCCGTTTCTTCGGGATTTCAAAAGGGGCTTGCTCGCATTTGGAAAAACGCTACGCCCGTTAGAGAAAACGGATATACCTATAAGATGACGAACGAAGATTTTTATTTCTATCACATGGCGCACACCGCAAAGCATTTCAAAAACGGTGGCTGCGGTATACGCCCGTTTATCGATTTGTGGTATATGGAAAAAGCCTTACCCTACGATCAAGAGAAAACGGACGAAGCGCTCAAAGAGAGCGGATTTCTTTCCTTTACGCAAGCGGCAAGGAAGCTTGCAAGGGTGTGGTTTGGTTCGGAAGAACCCAACGAACTTTCTGAAGAAATGGCGGAGTTTGTGCTTTTAGGGGGCGTTTATGGTGCGATCGAAAATAGGGTTGCCGTGCAAACGAACAAAGGTCGGTTTGCTTATTTTCTCTTCCGCGTATTCCCCCCTTATCGGGAACTTAAAAACCAATATTTAATTTTGAGAAAATATCCCATTTTATATCCGTTTTGTATTGTGCGGCGCTGGTTTAACTTGTTGTTTGTAAAAGATCGAGCGAAAAACTCCTTGCGCGAATGGAACGTTGCTATGAAAAAATCTAAAGATAAAGCGGGGGAAAACCGTGTGGAAAACTTGCTTAAAAATCTTGAATTGGACGCGTAAAGAAAGCAAGAAAAGGGGATAAAAATAAGAAAATGCAGGGGGCAGGTACTTGATGAACGCCCTAAGCGAAAAAACTTTTGGATAAAAAACATACGAAAAAAAGACAAAAAGGAGAAGACGTTTTAGATAAACGCTTTCTCTTTTTTTGTTCGGCGTGAGAAAGGAAAGTGCGCTTTTTTTGTTTAAAACGCAAGAAACGACAACGTAAGACACCCGTAGGGTGTATTAAAACGCTAAAAAAATTGTAAAAAATGCAGAAATCAGTGTAAATCGTTGACAAAATATTTTCTTAGTGGTATAATACACTATATATGGGGTGGAGTCCGCGTGAGAAGGAGAGGTGGACGATAGCCAAAGATTGCGCTTTTTATGTATGGGGAACGCATACAAAGGACGGTTATGAAACAAAAAAATATTATAAACTTTAACAAAGGAATCAATAAGGGGATTTTATTGCTGCTCGACGTGATTGCCATTTGCGTTGCGATTGTTTTTGCATATTTAGCGACTATGCAAGGACAAGAAATTACGAAGTATTTGGTGATCTGGGCGATAGGCAACGTTGCTCTCGCGTTGATTCTTTTTGCTATGTTTGGGCTTTATTCGATGCTCATTAAATCGGTCGGCATCGTGGAGATGATGAAAATTTTGCTTTGCTCGATGCTCATCATTTGCGTAAACGTGACCTACGTCATCTTTGCAGGAAAAAGCTACGTGCGCTTTGCAACGACGATGGTCTATACGCTTGCGCTTGCCGCATTCATCATGCTGCTTCGTTCTTCTCATCGCCTTGTAGCTATCATCAAGCGTCGCTTTGCTGACACGCTTGCTGCGGAAAAAACGCGCGTGATGATCGTCGGCGGCGGTGAAGCAGGGCTTTCCGTGATCAAGGAAATGCAAAATTCGGATAAAATCAATTATAAACCCGTTTGCGTGGCAGACGATATGATTGAAAAGCAAGGCATGTTTTTGAGTGACGTGAAAATTGCAGGCACGACGATGGACGTGAAACGCCTTGCTGAACAATATAACGTCCAAGAAATTTTCATCACCATTCCTTCCCTTTGCAAAAAGAAATTGAGCGAGATCGTAAAACGCTGCCAAGAATGCAACTGTCCCGTTAAAATTTTGCCTGGCATCTATCAGCTTGCTACGGGGCAAGTGACCGTGGCAAATTTGCGCCACGTGGAAGTGCAGGATTTGCTTGGGCGCGATCAAGTGAACGTCAATCTCGACGAGATTATGGGCTACATCGAAGACAAGGTGGTGCTCGTCACGGGCGGCGGCGGTTCGATCGGAAGCGAGCTTTGCCGTCAAATTGCAACGCATAACCCGAAAACCCTGATTATTCTCGACGTGTATGAAAACAACGCCTACGATATCGAACAGGAACTCAAGCGTAAAAATCCCGAATTGCATTTGCTCACGCTAATTGCAAGCGTTCGCGAAGAAACGAAAATGCGCGACGTGTTCCAAAAATATCGTCCGCAAATCGTGTTCCACGCAGCTGCACATAAGCACGTGCCGCTCATGGAAACGAGCCCTTGCGAAGCGGTAAAGAACAACGTCTACGGAACTTGGAACGTGGCGAAATGCGCCGACGAGTTCGAGGTGGAAACGTTTGTGCAAATTTCAACGGATAAGGCGGTTAACCCCACCAACATCATGGGGGCAACCAAGCGCATATGCGAGATGATCATTCAAACGATCGGCAGAAAGAGCAAAAAAACCAAATTTGTTGCCGTGCGTTTTGGCAACGTGCTCGGCTCTAACGGATCGGTGATTCCCCTTTTCCAAAAACAAATCGCGGAAGGCGGCCCTGTCACCGTCACGCATAAGGACATCATTCGCTATTTCATGACCATTCCCGAAGCGGTGTCGCTTGTGTTGCAGGCAGGGGCGTATGCAAAAGGCGGACAAATTTTCGTGCTTGATATGGGCGATCCCGTGAAAATTTACGATTTGGCTTACAATTTGATCAAGCTTTCAGGATATGAACCCAACGTGGATATCGACATCGTGTGCACCGGGTTAAGACCAGGTGAAAAACTTTATGAGGAACGGCTGATGGCGGAAGAAGGGTTGACGAGAACGCCCAACGGGCTTATCAATATCGCCAAACCCATTCCCCTTGACGAAACAAAATTCTTCCCCGTTTTAGAGCGGCTTTGTGAAGAAGCTTATGCGGAAGCGGACGATATGAAAAAATCGGTGAAAGAGCTTGTGCCGACCTATACCATCGACACTCGCGATTCTGTTGCGGAAGCGCTTGAAAGATGTTGTGGGAACGCGAAAGATAAGTCTGACACGCGCCAAAAACAAAAACGCGCCTAATGCATTTAGGCGGTTTTTCACGGAAAAGACCTTTTTAAGGACTTTGAAAAATAAAAAAATCGGGGGTTTTACGATATGAAAACAATTCCATTTTCCCCTCCGGATATTTCGGAGCTTGAAATTGAACAGGTTGCGGGGGCGCTTAAATCGGGCTGGATTACCACAGGTCCGAAAACGAAAGAATTAGAGCGTAAAATTGCAACGTTTTGCGGCGTGGAGCGCGCTGTGTGTTTAAATTCGCAAACGGCGTGCGCGGAAATGGCGTTGCGCGTGTTAGGCGTTGGCGAAGGGGACGAAGTGATTACGTCTGCCTATACCTATACCGCCTCGGCTTCCGTGATTTGCCACGTGGGGGCAACGCCCGTTTTAATCGATACGAAAAAAGATAGCTTTGAATTAGACTACGAACAATTGGAAAAGGCAATCAACGAGAAAACGAAAGCGATTATTCCCGTTGACATTGGCGGAGTACCGTGTGATTATGAAAAACTTTTTGCGATAGTGGAAAGCAAGAAAGCTTTATTCCAAGCAAAGGGAGATATACAAAAAGCAATAGGCAGGGTTGCGATTATGGCGGACACCGCACACGCGTTTGGCGCGACGTGGCGTGGTAAGCCGATCGGAAGCGTTGCCGATTTTTCTTCTTTCTCTTTCCACGCCGTGAAAAATTTTACCACCGCCGAAGGCGGCGCGCTTACGTGGAGAACGATCGACGGCATCGACAACGAAGAAATTTATCGCAAGTTGCAATTATTTTCGTTGCACGGTCAGTCCAAAGACGCCCTTGCTAAAACCAAGCTTGGGGCTTGGGAATATGATATCGTAGGCACTTGGTATAAATGCAACATGACGGACGTTGCGGCGGCAATCGGCTTGGCACAAATGGAAAGATACCCGGCGTTGCTTAAAAGACGGGAAGAAATTATCCGCCGCTATGATAGCGCGCTCAGACCTTTGGGCGTGCAAACGCTTGAACATTACACGGATGAATTTACCTCGTCGGGGCATTTGTATCTTACGCGTATCCTGAACGCAACGCTTGAGCAAAGGAATGAAATTATTATTAAAATGGCGGAGCGCGGAATTGCTTGCAACGTGCATTATAAGCCGTTGCCTATGCACACCGCTTATAAAAATCTCGGGTTTGATATTGCCAATTATCCGAATGCTTACGCGCAGTTTGCAAACGAAATCACCTTGCCTTTGCATACCTGCTTAACCGACGAAGACGTGGATTACGTGATTGAAAATTATACACAAGTTTTGAAGGAATATTTATAATGCGCCTGATTAAGTGGGAAAAGCTTCCGCCTCAGATGCAAACGGAAGAAGTGAGGAAATATTACGACGTTTTAAAAAAGAAAAAGTTTGCGCTCTTTTGTAAGCGGGCGTTTGACGTTTTCGTTTCGCTTTTGTTGCTCGTTATCCTTTCGCCGATGTTTTTGATTTTGGCGATTGCAATCAAGCTTGATTCCAAAGGCCCTGTGTTTTATCGGCAGGAAAGAATCACGCAATATGGCAAGCGGTTTAAAATTTTTAAATTTAGAACGATGGTGCAAAACGCTGACAAAATCGGCTCGCAAGTGACGGTGAACAACGATAGCCGTATCACCCGCGTTGGGAAATTTATCCGCCGTTGCAGATTGGATGAAATTTGTCAACTGATCGACGTTTTGCGTGGCACGTTAACGTTCGTCGGCACTCGCCCCGAAGTTTCAAAATACGTGGAAAAATATACGCCGGAAATGGTGGCAACGCTGTTGCTACCCGCAGGCGTGACGTCGATGGCGAGCATTAAATATAAAGACGAAGACAAACTGCTGGGCGGCTCGGAAGACGTGGATAAAGTTTATGTGGAACAAGTGCTTCCCGGGAAGATGAAATATAACCTGCAAGCGCTTGAAAAATTTGGATTTTGGCGAGATATTGGAATTATGTTTATGACGGTGTTTGCCGTTTTAGGAAAAGATTATTCGGAGAAAGAAACGGTGGAAAAGACGGCGGAAGAGCCGATCAAAGAAGAAGGGGATTTGAAAGATGGAGAATGAATTGGTTTCAATCGTAATGCCTAATTATAACGGGGCGAAATATATAAGGGAAACGATAGAAAGCGTTTTGGCGCAAACCTATCAAAATTGGGAAATTCTTTTTGTAGACGATTGCTCGAAAGATGATTCGATAGAAATTGTAGAATCTTATAAAGACGATCGAATTAGAATTTTCAAAAACCCTGTAAATAGTGGGGCGGCGGCTTCGCGCAACTATGCAATGCGAGAAGCGAAAGGCAAGTGGATGGCGTTTTTAGATTCCGACGATTTATGGGAACCTCAAAAGCTTGAAAAACAAATTGCGTTCATGAAAGAAAATGGCTACAAATTTTCCTATACGGAATATGAAGAAGTGGATCAAAAATCCGATCCGTTGGGAAGATACATAACGGGGCCGAACAAAATCACCAAACGGAAAATGTTTAATTATTGTTGGGTGGGTTGTTTGACGGTTATGTATGATCGCGAAGCGATTGGGCTTGTTCAAATCAACGACGGGATTGCAAAGCGCAACGATTATGCCATTTGGTTGAAAGTGTGTCCAAAAGCAAATTGTTATTTGCTGCGCGAGAAATTGGCGAAATATAGAAAAAGAGAAGGTTCTATTTCACATCAAAGCAAAGTGAGCTTGATAAAATATCATTACTTTTTGTTTAGAGTTGGTGAAGAAAAGAGCTGGCTCGGCGCTTGGTGGTGCACGTTTAAAAATTTATTCTATGGTGTAATTAAGAAGACAAAATATGTTAAAAAATATTAAAAAGATTGCCATTTTAGGGCATTTTGGGTTCGGGAAAGAACTTTTAAACGGGCAAACGGTAAAAACGAAAATTGTCACGGAAGAGATTGAAAAACGCTTTGGCACGGAGCAAATTTTAAAAATCGATACGCACGGTGGCAAAAAGGCTTTGTCGAAACTGTTTTTTAAGGCGATTTCCGCTTTAAGACAATGTAAAAACGTGGTGATTTTGCCTGCGCATAACGGCGTGCGTTTCTTCGTGCCTGTCTTAACGTTTTTTAACCGATTTTACAAAAGGAAGCTCTTTTATGCCGTGATCGGTGGTTGGTTGCCGCAATATTTGCAAACTAAGCCGAAATTGTTGAAAAGGTTGCAAACATTCGACGGCATTTACGTGGAAACGAACACCATGTGCGTTGCGCTGCAAGAAATGGGCTTGAAAAACGTGAAAGTGATGCCGAATTGTAAAGAGCTCAGCGTTTTGTCTAAAGGCGAACTTGTATTTGCGGAAAAAGAGCCCTATAAACTTTGCACGTTTTCGCGCGTGATGAAGGAAAAAGGCATTGAAGACGCGATCAATGCGGTGAAAGCTATCAATGAAAAATATGGGCGCACGGTATATGCACTTGATATTTACGGGCAAGTGGACGGTGGGCAAATAGAATGGTTTGAAAACTTGAAATCGACCTTCCCTGACTACGTTCGCTATGGTGGGTTGGTGCCGTTTGATCAAAGCGTTGAGGTTTTGAAAAATTATTTTGCCTTATTGTTCCCAACAAGATTTTTTACGGAGGGGATTCCGGGGACGATTATCGATGCATATGCGGCGGGAGTGCCTGTTGTTAGCGCTCGTTGGGAGAGTTATGGCGATATTTTAAACGACGAAACGGGGATTGGGTATACATTCGGGAAAGCCGAAGAATTGACGGAGATTTTACATCAAATTTTCAAAAATCCCCATCAAATTTTCGGCAAAAAAGAAAATTGCTTAAATGAAGCAAAAAAATATCAACCTGCGACGGCGATACAGATTTTGATTGATGATTTGGGGTAAGTTATGTGGAACATAAGAAAAAAAGTTTGTTTTCTTTTATATAAACTAACTGCATCTTGGTTGCCTATAAGTAGACGATCGCGTTTTTCTAAATGGTTGAGACGTTTTTGGGCTCGACGTATTTTAAAAAGTTGCGGCAAAAACGTAAATATTGAGCGAAATGCCTTTTTTACGGCAGAGCTGTCTATTGGAGATAATTCTGGGGTAGGGATCAATTGTGAAATCAATGGTCCTGTGACAATCGGTAACGACGTTATGATGGGACCAGAAGTGGTTATCTACACTTCTGGGCATGAATATGGAAGAACAGATATACCTATGCAACAACAAGGTTTAACCCAAGTGCGTTCAGTTGTAATTGGAAACGATGTATGGATTGGGCGGCGGGCTATCATTATGCCAGGGGTTACTGTTGGCGATGGCGCGGTAATCGGAGCGGGGGCAGTTGTAACCAAAGACGTGCCTGCGTATTGTGTCGTTGGCGGAGTGCCTGCCAAAGTGATTAAGCGGAGAATGTAAGATGAAAAGAGTTTTGTGCATAGTAAGCAATATGAATGCTGGTGGAGCGGAAACGTTCTTGATGAAGGTTTATCGTGCTATGGATAAAACAAAATATCAAATGGATTTTTGTGTTAATTTTCAAAACAAGAATTACTACGAAGACGAGATCATGTCGTTGGGGGGTAAAATCTTTCGCATTCCCACTAAATCGGAGAACGTCAAAGAGTTCAAACAGCAATTAACGAATATAATCCGAACAGAGAAATATGAATATGTGTTCCGCATTACCTCTAACACAATGGGTTTTATGGATTTGAAGATTGCGAAAAAGGCGGGGGCAAGAGTTTGTTCGGCGCGTTCAAGCAATTCTAGCGATGGAAATAGCTTAAAAGCAAAAATTGCCCATAGATTGGGTCGATTATTATATGGAAAATTCGTCGACGCTAAATTTGCGCCTTCTGATTTGGCCGCAGAATATACGTTCGGCAAGCGAGCCGTTCAAAAGGGGCAAGTTGCTTTATTACACAACGGCTTGGATTTAAACGTGTTTCACTTTGATCAAGGAGGGCGTGAAAAAACTCGCGAAGAATTTGGGATAAGGGAAGCTCAAATGGTTGTTGGGCATATTGGGCGGTTTATGGAGCAAAAAAATCACAGCTTTTTGCTTGATATATTTAACCAAATCTATACGCAAAATAATAGCGCGGTGCTTTTGCTCGTCGGTAAAGGCGAATTGCAAGCGCAAATTGAAGAAAAGATCAAGGCTTTGGGGTTAGAGAAAAACGTGATTTTTGCAGGAGTGCGTTCGGACGTGCCGCAACTTTTATCCGCAATGGACGTGTTCGTGTTCCCTTCCTTTTACGAAGGCATGCCCAACACCGTGATTGAAGCGCAAGCAACGGGGCTTCCGTGCGTAATCGCCGACACGATCACCAAAGAAGCGGATATAACGGGGCTTGTCAACTATTTGTCTTTGTCCGATTCGGCGGAGAAGTGGGCGGAAACGGCTTGCTCGCTTGCGAAGAATGAGCGCAAGGACACTAAAGAAGAATTTATACAAAATAAATACGATATAGAAAGTGTTGCACAAGAATTTGTTCGGCTTGTGTTTGATGAATAAAAAAAGTGTTTCAAGGTGTGATAATGGAAGAAGTTTCAGAGTTTAAGTTTTTTAAAAGAGAACAAAAGCCAATGATTGTAGGGCCTTTGTTTTTGATATTGACAGCCATGTACACGATCGCCTATAACGACGATTTTCGCGCGCGGTCAATTTTATGGTATGGAATTTCGGTGGTTGTGATAGGATATTTGGCATTGATTATCTCTTCCAAATATATGAAAAAACCGTTGGGATTATATGCGCTTTGGGCGGGAGTATTTTTCTGCTTTTCTTTCCTTAGTGGGCTTTGGGCATTAGATATAAATCCGACGCTCGACACGTCTAAATCGTTGTTCCTTGTGTTTGTTGTGAATATTTTATTGTCTTTTGTTATCGAGACAAAAGAAGATATACGAAACATTTTGTTTGCCAATCTTTTTGCATTGGGATTATATCTTCTTTACGTTTTATTGAACGTTGACCTTTCTCAACTTGGTGAAGATCGGCTTGGGGCGGACATGTTGGGATCGCTTTGGAATGCTAACGACGTAGGGTTGAAATTTTGTGTAGGTTTTGCGCTTGCTTTATATTTTGCTCTTGATAAAAAATATAAAAAATGGAGGTTGCTCTTCTTTGCGGTTGCTATCTTATTTGCAGGCATTGGATTGTTTACGGGCTCACGAAAGGTGTTCTTGATGCTTATAGGCATTGCCACATTGTTCATGTTCTTATATTCCAAGCACAAGCTTATCGGGATTGCGATCGCTGCGCTTGCTGCTGTTGCTTTATATTTTGCGATCATGAAAATCGAGCCCCTTTATAACGTTCTCGGAGAAAGATTGGAAAACTTGATAGAAGGTTTGTTCGGGGAAGGCACGACGGAAGGAAGCTTTAACACCCGTGGTGAGATGATTAAATTGGGGTTCGAATGGTTTTTAGAGCGCCCGCTTTTGGGTTATGGCATGAATAATTTTAGCGTTCTATATGAGCAAGCAACGGGTGCATCCATGTATGCTCACAACAATTTCGTTGAGATCCTTGTAAATGGTGGACTTGTTGGGTTTATCTTATACTATTTCATTTATGGGTATATCTTTATAAAATTGTTCAGACCCGCTTTTATTGAAAGAGATTTGATGGCAATTTTGCTTTTCTCCATAAATTTGATTTTGTTGATTTTACAAGTTGCGCTGGTTTCTTATTATCAAACGATATTTAACTGCTTGTTATTGCTCGCGGTTTTATATATACAAATTGAGGTGAAAACATATGAAAATTCTTAAATATATCAAAAAACCTTCGCTTGCTATTAAATATTTAAAAGCAAAAAGATTGGCGGGGAAATACGGGCAATCGTTAGACGACGAAGAATACTTGAAAAAGGCATTCAAATTGAACATGGGGAAAGAATTGAATTTAGACAATCCCCAAACGTTTAACGAGAAATTGCAATGGCTTAAATTGCATGATCGCAAGAGCGAATATACCGTTATGGTGGATAAATATTTGGCGCGCGATTACATTGCAAAGACGATCGGCGAAGAATATTTGATTCCGCTTATAGGTGTGTGGGATAGCCCTGATGAAATTGATTTTGATGCGTTGCCCGATCAATTCGTTTTGAAATGCAATCATAATTCTGGCTTAGGAATGTGCATTTGCAAGGATAAATCCAAACTTGATATCGAAAAAGTGAAAAAAGAGCTCGCGAAAGGCTTAAACGAAAATTATTATTTACATCGCAGGGAATGGCCTTATAAAGACGTGCCGAGAAAGATCATCGCTGAAAAATATATGGTGGATGAATCGGGGACGGAGCTTAAAGATTATAAATTTTTCTGTTTTGACGGGGAAGTGAAAGCGCTCTTTATCGCAAAAGATAGAATGAAAAAAGGCGAAGAGACCAAGTTCGATTTCTTTGACGAAAATTTCAATCATTTGCCTTTTACCAATGGACATCCTAACTCTAAGCCGCCTTATTATAAACCCGAAAACTTTGAAAAAATGAAGGAGCTTGCAGGGATTTTATCCAAAGGCATTCCGCAGTTGCGTGTGGATTTTTATAACATCAACGGAAAAATTTATTTTGGGGAATTGACTTTTTCACATTGGAGCGGTATGACGCCGTTTGATCCGGAAGAATGGGATTATAAATTCGGCGAATGGATTCAGTTGCCGAAAAAGGAAAATTGATATGAAAATACTTATCGGGGCGGATTTTGTTCCCACGTCATCAAATAACGAGTTGTTTTGCAAAGCAGATACGACGGCTTTGGTGGGTGGGGATTTAGAAAGCATTTTGAAAAGTGCTGATTTTCGAATTTTTAATTTGGAAGTACCTTTGACGGATCAACAAAGCCCAATTGATAAATGCGGACCGAATTTGATTGCGCCAACGAATACCGTTAACGGTTATAAAGCGTTGCACGTAGATTTGTTAACGATTGCCAATAACCATATTATGGATCAAGGGGAACAGGGTTTTTTCTCCACGATAGATTTATTGAATAAAAGCGATATTTCTTACATGGGTGGCGGTGAAAATTTGTCGGCGGCTCAAAAGCCGTATATAATAAATGTTGAAAGATACAAAATCGGCGTATATGCTTGTGCGGAACACGAATTTTCTATTGCGGAAGATCAAAAATGCGGAGCAAATCCGTTCGATCCGTTGGAATCGTTTGATCACGTGCAGGAATTAAAAAAAGAATGTGATTACGTGATCGTATTATATCACGGAGGGAAAGAACATTATCGTTATCCTTCCCCCAATTTGCAAAAAATTTGCCGAAAGTTTGTGGAAAAAGGCGCAAATCTTGTTACATGTCAACATACACATTGTGTAGGCTGCGAAGAAAAATATCAAGGCGGAACGATTGTTTACGGACAAGGAAATTTCCTGTTTGATATGCAAGAAAATGAGTTCTGGAATACGAGCTTACTTATAGAGATTAAAGACGGCTTTGAAATTGATTACGTGCCGTTAGTGAAACAAGGGAACGGAGTTCGCTTAGCGGAAGAAAAACAAAAAGCGGAAATTTTAGACGGCTTCTATAAAAGGAGCGAACAAATCCAACAAGACGGCTTTATTGAAACGCAATATATAGAATTCGCAAAAAAAATGATAGAAGGATATTTATTGAACGTTTCCAGCATAAAATACGGGTTTGTTTTTAAAGTATTAAATAGGTTGAGTGGACGCCGGTTCTTGTCGTGGTATATCAAACGAAAATACAAAAAAGCAAAACTGTTCGCGATTGAAAACTACGTCGAATGTGAAGCGCATAGAGAATTGTTGTTGAAAGGATTAAGCTACTGGGGGTAGAGAAATTATGGGTGAGATTAAATTTAGTATTTTAGTTCCCGTTTATAACGCGGAAAACTATTTAGACGAATGTATTCAATCCGTTTTAAATCAAACGTATCAAAATTTTGAGTTGATTTTAGTTGATGACGGCTCACCGGATAATAGTGGCGCAATTTGCGATTGTTATGCGGAAAAAGATGATAGGGTAAAGGTTTTGCATAAAGAAAACGCAGGGGTATTGTCGGCACGTGTTTCCGCTATTTCGCTTGCGCAGGGTGATTATTTTGTGTTTTTAGATGCTGACGATTATTTGGCACTAAACGCTTTGAGCATATTATCTAATAAAATCAAAGAATCTAATGCGGAGTGTTTGATTTTTTCTGTTAATAGATTTTTGAACGGAGAAATATATCAAGAACGAGGTTGGCATATAGATGCTGATTTATTATTGACGGACAAAAAAAAGATTTATCAAATCATTTTTAATGACGAATCTTATAATTCTATGTGTCGCAAAGTTCTCAAAGCATCTTTAGTGGAGAATGTAGATTATCAACAATTTTATCACATAGCTTATGCGGAAGATTTGTTGCAGAGTTTGGAGTATTTGAGAAAAGCAAATTCGGTTTATTTCATCAAGGATTGCTTATATTATTATAGAATGAACCCACAGAGCGCAACTCATACGCTTGATTATAAAAAATATAAAGTTGATTTTACGGTAAGAGAAAAGGTTTTAGAGTTTTTAAAAACGGAAGATGTTTTTTCTGAAGCAGATTATAACCATTATCGATTGTCGTGTGCGGGGATGTTGATAAATGAACTTATTCTCATAGCGAGATTTGATGTTTCCTCAAAAAATAAAAAAGAGTTATATAAAAAGATCCAAGAAAGTAAATATTATCAAAGTTTTTTAAAAAAAGCGCAAGCGTCAAAAATGGCAAAAAAAAGCCAGAGAGTTATCGTTTATTTGTTTAAAAAGAAGTGTTATGGCTTGATTTTATTTATAGTAAAGATATTTGATAAAATAAAAAAGAAGCAATAGAGAGCGAGTTCTTTTTTATGCCAAGAAGAATTAAGGTAAATGTTTTAATTAAGCGTAAAGCCAACAAAAATAAAATAATACATGCAACTATAACAAATAAATAGGGAAGAGATGATATGAAGCAAGAGCTTATTAGTGTAATTGTTCCAATTTATAACGTTGAAAAATATTTACATCAATGCGTAGAAAGTATTAGAGCGCAAACCTATACGGCGATAGAAATTATTTTAGTTGACGACGGTTCGCCTGATAATTGCGGTCAGATATGTGATGAGTATGCAGAAAAAGATAATCGAGTTAAGGTAATTCATAAACAAAATGGCGGATTGTCTTCTGCAAGAAATGCGGGTATGGATATAGCTACGGGTGCATATTTAACATTTGTGGATAGCGATGATTATATCGCGCCGAATATGTTGGAAGAATTGTATAAAGAACTTATAAAGTCAGGAGCTGATTTGTGTATAAGCCCCTTTCAGAGAGTGGACGAAAATGGTTCTTTTTTGTCTAAAATGGATATAGATTTTATAGGTAGTATTACCAGGAAAGAGGCGTTGTACAAACTTGCATATGGGTGGAGTGGTTGTCCTGTAGTTAGCTGTGGTAAATTGGGAAAAATGGAAATATATAAAACGTTACGTTTCCGAGAGGGAAAAGTTCACGAAGACGAATTTATGTTCCACGAATTACTTAATAATTGTAATAGTATTACACACGTTGAAACAATTTATTATTTCTATGTGCAAAGGCAAGGGAGTATTGTTAATTCTTCGTTTTCTATCAAAAGGTTTGATGGCGTAGAAGCTATCATTGAAAGAGCAAAGTTCTATTTGAATATAGGGTGGGATGATGCGGCGACAGCTATTTTACATGCGGCTGCAAGGATGTATTGTATATATTATGAGAGAATAGAAGAATTTAACGAAGCGACAATGCATCGGCTTGACGAATTAAAAGCGGCGATAAAAACAACTTTTAAAAAATTGAAACCCTCTATAAAAGAATTTAAGAGAAAAACGTTAATTAGAATATTCTTGTGTAATTTTAGATTTTATAGATGGTTGCATAATAGGGTGAAAAAGTAAATACGATGGAGAACACAATACAAGTTAGCATCATTTGCAACGCGTATAATCACGAAAATTATATTCGCGATGCGTTAGAAAGCTTTTTGATGCAAAAAACAAATTTTAAATTTGAAGTTTTGATTCACGACGATGCTTCTACCGATAAAACGGCGGAGGTGATTCGGGAATATGAAGAAAAATATCCTGAAATTATCAAACCTATTTATCAAAAAGAAAATCAATATTCGCAAGGAATTCGTTGTTCGAACGTATACCAATATCCAAGGGTAAAAGGCAAGTATATCGCTGTTTGCGAGGGGGATGATTATTGGACGGACCCTTATAAATTGCAAAAGCAATTTGATGCGTTAGAAAGTAATCCGCAGGTGGATATTTGCGCGCATACAGCAGACGTCGTAGAAGCGGAAACAAAGAAAAAAATTAAAGAAATACGACCGTCCAACGAAGATACTATTTTCCCATTGGAAGACGTTATTTTGGGTGAGGGTGGATTCGTTGTGACAAATTCTTTAATGTATCGTAGCGAGATAAGCGTATTGGAGCATCCACCTTTTAGGAAATTTTTGTCGCTGGATTATACGTTGCAAATACACGGTTCGTTGCGTGGTGGAATGTTATATTTGAAAGATAATATGTCAGCGTATAGATGGTTGGCTGTAGGTTCTTGGACCATTGGAATGAAAAACGATTTTGAAAAGAGAATCGCTTTCTTTATAGAAAAACAAAAAATGCTAAAACAATTAAATGAAGATACGGATTATCAGTATCAAAATTGTATTCAAGAAAGACTCTTAAAAAATCAGTTCGCTATTTGTTGTGAGGCTGAAAGAGAAAGAAAAACTTTAAAAAAACGATATAAAGAATATTTTAAAGATAATAAATTATTGAATATTATTAAAAGATTGGGTTGGAAATTGTGCCCAGGACTAATGAAAAAAATAAAGAAGTTATTAAAAGGCAATAAGTAAGTTATGACCAATCAAAAAAGTTTCATGTCTAATTTAATATGGCGGTTTTTAGAACGGTGTGGGGCGCAACTCGTTACGTTTATCGTGTCGATTGTGCTTGCGCGTATTCTTGATCCTGCTGTCTACGGAACGATTGCGCTTGTCACCGTAATCACGACCCTTTTACAAGTGTTTGTGGATAGTGGATTTTCCACTGCGCTCATTCAAAAGAAAGATGCTGACGAAACGGATTTCTCAACGGTATTTTATTTTAATATCGTTATGTGCGTGGGGTTATATGCGCTCTTATATCTTACAGCGCCTTGGATTGCTGCGTTTTATGAAATGCCTGATTTAACGCCAATCATTCGTGTTCTTGGCTTAACTTTAATCGTTTCAGGGCTTAAAAGCGTGCAACACGCCTACGTTTCTAGACACATGCTCTTTAAAAAGTTTTTCTTTTCCACAATTGGTGGTACGATTGCGGCGGCGGCTGTTGGAATTGGAATGGCCATTTATGGCTTTGGCGTTTGGGCGCTCGTTGGACAATATCTCGTGAATTTGATTGCGGGCACTGCGGTGTTGTGGGTTACGGTGAAATGGCGTCCTAAAAAGCTTTTTTCATGGCAGCGCTTAAAGGGCTTGTTCTCTTTTGGTTGGAAATTATTACTTTCTAATTTATTGGAAACAATTTATCAAGACATTCGACAGATTATTATCGGAAAAAAATATTCGAGCGAGGATTTGGCTTTTTATAACAAGGGGAAACAATTCCCTGACTTAATAGTAACGAATATTAACTCGTCAATAGATAGTGTTTTATTGCCTGTAATGGCAAAGGAACAAACGAATAAAACGATGGTTAAAGCGATGACGCGCCGTGCGATTAAAACGAGCTCGTTTATTATGTGGCCGCTCATGGTGGGGTTAGCGATTTGTGCTGAGCCTTTGGTGCGCCTATTGCTTACAGAGAAATGGATTTTCTGTGTGCCTTATTTGCGGATTTTCTGCTTTACTTATGCCTTTCGACCTATTCACACCGCTAATCTTAACGCCATAAAAGCAATGGGCAGAAGCGATTTGTTTTTGAGATTGGAAGTTATTAAAAAAGTAATCGGTGTCATTTTGTTGCTTTCGACCATGTGGTTTGGTGTGCTCATTATGGCGTACAGCTTGTTGCTTTCAACGATTATCAGTAGTTTTGTCAACTCGTTCCCAAACAAAAAACTGTTGGGATATAGCTATCTTGAACAAATTAAAGATATGTTGCCGTCGATGTTGCTTGCGGGAGTGATGGGCGTTGCCGTGCTTTGCGTGCAATTTATCGGACTTGCGGATATTTGGACGTTAATGATCCAAGTGCCGCTTGGCGCGCTGATTTATATCGTTGGAGCGAAGCTTCTTAAAATGGAAAGCTTTGAATACATTTTAAATTTGGCGAAAAGCTTTTTAAAGAAAAAGGAATCAACGCAAACTACGAAAACTGTTCAATCCGTTCAAAAACCTACGCTGGAACAAATTGAAGAGTTTTTAATCGCGGTGGATCACGATTTCCCCGTTGCGCTTTCTCAAAAAACCGATTTGAAAGAATATGCGAAAAAACTTTTTGATAACGCAACCATTTGCTACGAATATCAAAACGGCGTGATCGCAGCCATGGTGGCAGGCTACACGCGCAATTTGACGGAAAATCTTGCATTCGTTTCCATTATGGCAACGAGAAAAGAATATCGCGGGCAAGGCTTTGCGAGCAAGCAACTTGCTAAGTTTTTAGAAGAATGTCGCAAAGTGGGGGCAAGCGGGGCGCACGTGTATGCGGTGGAGAGCAATCTTCCTGCCGTTGCAACCTATAAAAAGCTCGGCTTTGAAAGATATGATATCGCTGACGAGCCGCGCCCTGAAGATTTACATTTAATCAAACGTTTTAAGGAGCAAGAAGAATGAACGTTTTGTTGACGTCGGTGGGACGTCGCGCGTATATGGTGAAATATTTTAAAGATGCGCTTGGCGGGGACGGACAAGTTCACGTTTGCAATTCCGACGATTTAACCGTTGCGTTCCACTATGCAGATAAAGCGGGGGTTTCACCGCTCATTTATAGCGAAGAATATATCCCGTTTCTATTAAATTATTGTAAGGAAAACGAGATAGGAGCGCTCATTTCCTTGTTCGATATGGATTTGCCCGTGCTCGCAAAAAATAAAGAAAAATTTGAAGAGATTGGAACGAGCGTGATCGTTTCTTGTGCGGAAGTGATCGACGTTTGCAACGATAAGTGGAAAACCTATCAATTTTTAAAAAATAACGGATTTTCTACGCCGAAAACCTATTTGACCTTGCAAAAGACTATGCTTGCGCTGGAAAGCGGAGAACTTCAATATCCCATCGTGATTAAACCGCGGTTTGGTTGCGGCTCGATTGCGCTTTCCATTGCCGAAGACGAACTTGCGCTTTTATATTATTATAGCCGTAACGTGCGAACGATCAATAAATCGTATTTGCGCTACGAATCGGACGGTGTAGAAGAGAAAATCATCTATCAAGAGTGTTTAAAGGGGCAGGAATACGGCGCGGACGTGATTAACGATTTGCAGGGCGATTTCCGCCAAGTGAACGTTCGAAAAAAGGTGGCGATGCGCGCAGGCGAAACGGACATTGCCGAGCTTGTGGACGAGCCGTCCATTTCAAAAGAGTTGGAGCGTTTGGGAAGATTGACGGGGCATATTGGGAATATGGATACCGACGTTTTCCTTGTAGACGGCAAGCCGTATGTTTTGGAAATGAACGCGCGTTTTGGCGGCGGTTATCCGTTTAGCCATATCGGCGGTTGCAATTTGCCCAAAGCAATCGTGGTTTGGTCTCAAGGAAAGGAAATTGAAGAGGGGCTGCTAAAAAGTAATACTGCATTGCGAGCTTATAAAGAATTAATATTAACAACGATGTAAATAACGTAAAGAATTGGTATTATAGCCGAAAAGATATTCCTTATTTTTGCACTAGTTCAGTAATTGATGAGTTTATTATTGATGTAAAGATAGGTTGGTATAACAAGTGGGTCGCTAAATAGTATAAAAAATTAAAATTATTATCGTAAAAGGTTTTAAAAACAAAAATATACAGGAGAAGGGTTAACTTATGGAATATGAAAGCTTGAGGGGCAAGAAAATATTAGTTATGGGTGGCGGTTCTCAACATTGTAAAGTTGTTGAGGCCGCAAAGGAGTTAGGAGTAATTACCTATGTTGTAGATAACTTACAAACTGCACCAGCAAAGGAAATGGCTGATTTTGCATATCAAATTAATGTTACCGAAACAGAACAGTTAGCGGAACTTTGTGAAAGAGAGAAAATTGACGGAATTGTTAGTGGGTGGTTTGATTTTGTTCAACCATATTATCAGAGATTGTGCGAAAGGACAAATATGTTTTGCTATGGAACACGGGAGCAATTTGATATTTTGACAAAAAAGAAAGATTTCAAAGATTGTTGCCTGAAATATGGTGTTGGTGTTCCAACTAGGTTGTTATTGGAAGAAATAGGGGAAGAGCTTCCTTTCAAAGTTATAGTTAAGCCGTCGAATAGTAGAGGCTCGCGCGGCGCGTCTATTTGTACAACAAAAGAAGAAGTTATTGTGGCGGTTAAAAATGCTATACAAGCATCTTTTGACGGACAATACATTATCGAACGATATATTGATCAGCAAGATGCTTTTTGTGTAAGTTATCAATTTATAAACGGTGAAGCTTATTTAGAACAACTTTCAGATGCTTTTTTTGGTGATAAAGAACACGGCTTAGACAAGGTCGCTGTAGCATATCGCTCGCCTTCTATACGTTCTGAAGAATATATTAGGAAGGAAAATGGTAGGCTTATCAATATGCTTAAAAGTATTGGTGTTACAGACGGTCCGTTTGTTGCGCAAGGTTTTTTTACTGAAGAAGATGTTCTATTTTTTGACCCTGGCAGGCGTTTTGCGGGGGGTGAATATGAAAGAGCCTTTAAGCGTATTACTGGTATTGATGTACCCAGAGCGATGATTTATTTTGCCATAACAGGTAAATACCCTTCAGAAAGAGATGCTTTTCAGAAAGACAGTTATAAACTAAACGGCAAAACAACAATAAGATTACAAATAAATGTTAGAGCTGGTGTAGTTGCAAAAGAAGAAGGGTTTGATATAGTTCGCGAAATGCCGGAAGTCGAGTATATAGCATTTTATCATGCACCAGGTTCAGAGATTTTGACAACGGGGAATACCCATCAGCGTTATGCGCATATAATTGTGGTTGCAGATAATTCGACTGAATTAAAAAAGACGATAGAAAAGATTTATGATAAAATTAAAGTGTACGATACTGATGGGAAGAATATGATAGTTTCACTTTTTGACCCTCAAAAAATTTAAAACAAAGGAGAAATATATGCTGCCTATATCATTTATCTATCTAGCCGTTATGCTTGCGGTGATTTGCATATGGTTTATGGCGTTAAAGCGCCCTATATACGAAGCGATTTTGGTGGCGTTCATCATATTGCTTGCAATCACGGGCGCGTGGCAAAACGTAGGGGGCTATATCAATGAAGGATTGAAAACGTCGCTTCTCTATTCCATGACGGTGTTTACGGCAATGTCGATCCTTTTAACGAAAACGAAAATCATCGACGGCGCGGTTGCGATTATTCTTTCATTGCTTGGACGAATCCCTGGCGGTGCAGGCTACGTTTCCGTCGTGGCAAGCTCGTTTATGGGCGCGCTTTCTGGAAGCGGACCGGGCAACGTGATGGCAACGGGTGCGATTACCATTCCTGCTATGAAAAAATCGGGTTTTCCCGCCGAGCTTGCAGGGAACATTGAAAGTGCTTCAAGCTATCTTGGGAATATGATTCCGCCGTCGGCAAATATCGTGGCGGCGCTTGGCGCGTTTATGGCGTTATATCCCGAAAGCGGTTTAACGACGAGCCAATTTTGGATTGCTTGTTGGGGTTGTTCGCTTTGGTTTATCTTGCAACGCCTGATCACGGTTTTCGCGTTTTGTAAATATTATAAAGTGAAAGCGATGGACAAGGAAGACATTCCAAGCTTGAAAGAAACGTTTAAAACGGGTTGGCAGGGCTTGTTGTTGCCTGTGATTATCCTTTTGCCTTTCGTTTTGGATTATTTGTTTAAAGATACCTTCTTTACGTCGCGTTTGGGTGCAACGGGCGCGAAATATATGTCGAGCTCGCTCTTATATTTTATCGCAGGGCTTGCGTCTATCTATGCGATTATCGTTGTCAAAGATAAAAAATCGGTGACGCCGAACGCCATTGCAAAGATGTTTGCAAAGGGCGTAAAAAGCATTTCTCCGACGGTTGGCGCTTGTATCTTTGGGTATATGATCGGCGCGTTGTTCTCCGATTTGAACGTGTCGGCGGAAATGGAAACGTTTATATCGTCGCTCAGCATGAACCGCTTGGGTTTGGCGCTGCTTATTCCCTTGCTCACTTGCTTTATGACGATGATTATTCCCGGTTCGTCCGTGGTGGTCATTTTTGGCTCGGCGTTTATCAGTTTGTTTGCGGCAACGGGTGCAAGCCCGATTATGGTAGCGGCAATGTTGCCTTGCATTTGCGGCGTTATGGGCGGCATCTCTCCGCCACTTGCGCTTGGTATGTATGCGGGTATGTCGTTGTCGGGCGCGGAGTTCGGCAAAACGTTCAAAAACAACCTTTGGTGGGTAGGCTTGCAATACCTTTTCGAAGTGATCGTGTTAATGGGCTGGTTGCCTATTCTTGGGATATAAGGGGGCGCTTATGAAAAAGATACTTAATAAAATAGCAGACGTGCTCAACATCATTTTCGGCTATGGAATTATGCTCGCGCTTTTTCTTGGCGGACTTTCCTTTTTTGGATATCTTGCCGCTTTGATGATCGGTGGGGACGTGGCTGTGGCAATTTGCACCTTTATTTATAAAAAGGCTTATCCCATTTTGGTGTATGCTTCGTCCGTGCTCATTTTGGTGGGGCTTGTCGTGATGTATTTGCGGGGCGAAAAGGCGCTTGCTTCCGATAAAAAGAAAAAAGCGGAAAACGCCGATAAAATTGTAGAGAAAAATCAAACTACGGAGATAGATGAAAGTGCAAAAAATTAACGTAACGCAATCGTCGATGCCGACGTATGAAGAATATTGTGAAGAAATTAAAAGCATTTGGGAAACCGTGCATTTGACGAATATGGGTCCTATCCATAACCGTTTGAAAGAGCAGGTGAAAGATTATCTGAAAGTGGACAATATCGAATTGTTCGTGAACGGACATTTGGCGCTTTACTGTGCGCTTAAAGCATTGAAACTCACGGGGGAAATTATCACCACGCCGTTCACCTTTGCTTCCACCACGAACGCGATCGTGCAGGCAGGTTGCACGCCCGTATTTTGCGACGTGAAAGAAGATTACACGATCGACGAAAGCAAAATTGAAGCGCTTATCACCGAAAAGACGACGGCGATTTTGGGTGTACACGTTTACGGCAACATTTGCAACGTGGATGCAATCCAAAAAATTGCGGACAAGCACAATTTGAAAGTCATTTACGATGCGGCGCACGCTTTCGGCGTGGAATATAAAGGCAAAGGCATCGGCGCATACGGCGACGTTTCGATGTTCTCCTTTCACGCGACAAAAGTTTTCCACACGATCGAAGGGGGCTGTTTAACGTTTGGCGATCAAGCGCTTGCAAAAGAAATTGCCTTGCAAAGAAATTTCGGCGTCAACGGCGAAGAGCTTGCGTGCTTTGGCTCGAACGCGAAAATGAACGAATTTCAAGCGGCGATGGGCATTTGCAATTTGCGCCATATCGACGAAGAGCTTACCCTTAGAAAGAGCGTGTTTGAAAGATACACGAAGCGCCTTGAAAACGTGAACGGACTTACGCTTTTGCCTATTGTTAAAGGTATCAAGCAAAATTATGCGTATTACCCCGTGCTTATCGAAAAGGAAGCGTTTGGAGAAAATCGCGACGAGCTTTGCGAGCGTTTGGGAAAACAAGGGGTGTTTGCGAGAAAATATTTTTATCCGCTCGTTTCCGAAAACAAGGAATTTGAAAAGGATATGACGGAAAACACGCCGAGCGCGAAAGCATATTCTAAAAATATCGTATGCTTGCCGTTATACGCGCATTTATCGCTTGCGGACGTGGACAGAATTTGCGATTGTATTTTACAAAAATAAAGAAAAATAGGGAGAAAACGATATGAAAGGTATTATTTTAGCAGGGGGCAAGGGAACGAGATTGTATCCTATGACGAAAGCCGTTTCCAAACAACTTTTGCCCATTTACGACAAACCGCTCATCTATTATCCGCTTTCCGTGTTATTGCTTGCGGGAATTCGAGAAGTGCTCGTCATTTCCACGCCCGAAGCAATCGACGCTTATAAAGAACTGTTGGGCGATGGGAAAAATCTTGGCATTGAAATTTGCTATCGCGTACAAGATAAGCCGCGCGGGCTTGCCGATGCGTTTATTCTCGGCGAAGAATTTATCGGCGATGATAGCGTGTGCTTGATTTTGGGCGACAACGTGTTCTACGGTCAAGATTTGACGCGCGTTTTGAAAAGAGCGATGGCAAGAGAAACGGGCGCGACGATTTTCGGCTATCCCGTGAAAGATCCGCGCGCGTTCGGCGTTGTGGAATTTGATAAAAATCACAAGGTGATTTCCATTGAAGAAAAACCGCAAGATCCTAAATCGAACTACGCCGTTCCCGGGCTTTATTTCTACGATAACCGTGTGGTGGAGATCGCGAAAAACGTGAAACCTTCGGCGCGTGGCGAAATTGAAATTACGGCGGTGAACAACGCCTATTTAGAGCTTGGCGAATTGAACGTGGAGCTTTTGGGGCGCGGTATGGCGTGGCTGGATACGGGTACGCCCAAGGGCATGTATAAGGCGAGCGGTTTTGTAAAAACCATTCAAGAAATGCAAGGCTTCTACGTGGCGTGTATCGAAGAGATTGCTTGGCGTCGCGGCTTTATCACAAACGAGCAACTTTATAAGCTCGGACAAGACTTAAAACAAACGGAATACGGCGAATATTTAATGTCGCTTGTAAAAGGAGAATAATATGACAATTATTATAACGGGCGGCGCAGGCTTTATCGGTAGCAATTTTGTTTTTCATATGCTTGAAAAATATCCCACGTATCGTATCGTATGCTTGGACAAATTGACGTATGCGGGGAATTTATCCACGCTTGCGTCCGTGATGGACAACCCCAATTTCCGTTTTGTGAAAGCGGATATTTGCGATAGAGAAGCGGTGTATAAGTTGTTTGAAGAAGAAAAACCCGATATCGTAGTCAACTTCGCGGCGGAATCGCACGTCGATCGTTCGATTGAAAATCCCGACGTGTTCTTGCAAACGAACATTATGGGTACGGCAACGCTTATGGACGCTTGTAGAAAATATGGCATCAAGCGTTATCATCAAGTTTCTACCGACGAAGTGTATGGGGATTTGCCGCTTGATCGCCCCGATTTATTCTTCACCGAACAAACGCCTATACATACGAGCTCGCCTTATAGTTCGAGCAAGGCAGGCGCGGATTTGTTGGTGCTCGCTTATCATAGAACGTATAATTTGCCCGTGACGATTAGCCGTTGCTCTAACAACTACGGACCTTATCACTTCCCCGAAAAGCTTATCCCGCTTATGATTGCCAACGCTTTGAACGACAAACCTTTGCCCGTCTACGGCGAGGGGATCAACGTGCGCGATTGGCTCTATGTGGAAGATCATTGTAAGGCGATTGACTTGATTATCCATAAGGGTAGAGTGGGGGAAGTTTACAACATCGGTGGGCATAACGAAATGCGCAACATCGATATCGTCAAGCTTATTTGCAAAGAGCTTGGAAAGCCCGAAAGCTTGATCACCTACGTGACGGATAGAAAGGGGCACGATATGCGTTATGCGATCGATCCTACCAAAATCCATAACGAGCTCGGTTGGTTGCCCGAAACGAAATTCGCAGACGGCATTAAAAAGACGATCGCTTGGTATTTAGAAAATCGCGAATGGTGGGAAACGATCATTAGCGGCGAATATCAAAACTACTACGAAAAAATGTATAAAAACAGATAAGGGTTTAGAAAAATAGAGACATGACAACAGCAAGTCAAAAATTTGAACAAATTTATAAAAAGGAAGCGCAAGGGGTGGCGTTTTGCTCCTACCGCGTGTGTCCGCTTGGTGCGCATTCCGACCATCAATATGGAAAAATCACGGGGCTTGCCATCGATCAAGGCATTCATATTGCCTATTCGCCCAAACAAAACGGCGTAATCGAGCTTGCTTCCTTGCAATTTGAAAAACGCGCGCAATGGCACGTGGCTTCCGTTCCCAAAGAAAAACAAAACGATTGGGCGGATTATTTGCGCGGTGCAACGCTTATGCTTGCAAGCAAATATCCCCTGCATGTGGGGCTTTGCGGCGTGATTGAGGGTAGCCTTCCCATCGGCGGACTTTCTTCTTCCGCTTCCGTGACGATTGCTTTCCTTGCCGCACTTTGCAAGGTGAACGGCATCAAGCTTTCTCGCTCGGAAATTATCTTCACGGCAATGTCGGCAGAAAACAACTACGTGGGCGTGTCTTGCGGCAAGCTCGATCAATCTTGTGAAGTGTATTCTAAAAAAGATCATCTTTTGTATCTTGATACCAAAGACGATTCGTATGAGCTTATCCCCACAAGCCCGAACATGAAGCCTTACAAAATTGCCATCTTCTTCTCGGGCGTAGAAAGAACGCTTGCAGGGAGCAAATTTAACATGCGCGTGGATGAATGTCGTAGCGCGGCGTATGCTCTTAAAGCGTATAGCGGAATGGAATATGGCAAGTTTAAAGAAACGCATCTTCGCGAAGTGCCGTATGAAGTATATTTAGAGCATAAAGACAAGCTGCCTGAAAATTGGCGCAAGCGCGCGGAGCATTTCTACACGGAATTTGCGCGTGTGGAAGCAGGCGCTGAGGCTTGGAGAAGGGGGGATATCGAAACGTTTGGCAAGCTTTGTTTTGAAAGCGGCGCTTCTTCTATCTATAATTGGGAAACGGGCTCGCCAGAACTGAAAACCCTTTATGAAATTATGAAAGACACCGACGGGATTTACGGCGGTAGATTTTCGGGCGCAGGCTTTAAGGGTTGCTGTATGGCTCTTATCGACCCCGATTTTGAAGAAAAGATTAAGGAAAAGGTGGAAAGAGAATATCTCAAAGCGTTCCCTGCGCTGGAAGGAAAATTCTCTACGCACATTTGCTTGAGCGCAGACGGCGTGCAATTATAAGCAGCGTGCCGTTAAACACTTAAAATGGAGTTATTATTATGAAATGCTTAATTTTAGCGGCGGGATACGCCACGCGGCTTTATCCTTTAACGGAAAATTTCCCCAAACCACTTTTAAAGGTGGGCGATAAAACCATTCTCGATTGGCTCGTGGACGATATCGAAACGAGCGGCGAAGTGGACGAATACATCGTGATTTCCAACCATAAATTTGCGGCGCATTTTGAAAAATGGGCGGCTGAAAAATCGCAAAAAATCACTGTGGTTGACGACGGCACGTCGACGAACGAAACGCGCCTTGGCGCAGTGAAAGACATTCAATTTGCCATTGAAAAATGCAAAATTGATAGCGACGTGCTCGTGATTGCAGGCGATAACGTGCTCGATTTTTCGCTCACGAAATTTATCGCTTACGCAAAGCAAAAAAACACGTCGTGCATCATGCGCTATTTTGAAAAAGAAGAGAAAAAATTGCAAAAAGCAGGCGTTGTTTGCGTGGACGAAAAGGACAAAATCGTGAGCATGGAAGAAAAACCTTGCGCACCTAAATCCAACTGGGCTTGTCCTCCGTTCTATTATTATACGCAAGAAGACACGCGCCTTGTGAAAAAGGGCATTCAAGCAGGCTGCGGCACGGATGCGCCGGGAAGCTATATCGCTTGGCTTTGCGGGGAAACGGACGTGCATGCTATGGAAATGCCGGGAAGCCGCTATGATATCGGCAATTTGGAAAGCTATGAAAAAGTGCAAAAGGAATATAAAGGGATATGTTAAATAAAAACGTAGATTTAATGGGTAAAACGGTGCTCGTCACGGGTGCGGCAGGATTTATTGGCTCTAACCTTACGCTGGAGCTTTTCCGCAGCTATCAAAACGTGCACGTGGTAGGTTTAGATAACGTCAACGATTACTATGACGTGTCTATCAAAGAATATCGTTTAAAGGAAATTGAAAAGGCGGAAAAAGCGGGCGGCAAATGGACGTTCGTGAAAGGCAATCTTGCCGACAAAGCGCTGATCGATCGCGTGTTTGAAGAATATAAGCCCACCGTCGTCGTCAACTTAGCGGCGCAAGCGGGTGTGCGCTATTCAATCACCAATCCTGGTGCGTACATCGAAGCAAACTTGATCGGATTTTACAACATTTTAGAAGCTTGCAGAAATTATCCCGTAGAACATTTGGTGTATGCTTCGAGCTCGTCGGTCTATGGCTCGAACAAAAAAATACCCTATTCCACCGACGATAAAGTGGACAACCCCGTGTCGTTATATGCGGCGACGAAAAAATCCAACGAGCTGATGGCACACGCTTATTCTAAGCTCTATAACATCCCTTCGACAGGGCTTCGGTTTTTCACCGTTTATGGGCCTGCCGGTAGACCGGATATGGCGTATTTTGGGTTTACGAACAAGCTCATCAAAGGGGAAACGATTGAAATTTTCAACTATGGAAATTGCAAGCGCGATTTCACCTACGTTGACGATATTGTGGAAGGCGTAAAGCGCGTGATGGAATGTGCGCCCGAGAAACAAAACGGCGACGACGGCTTGCCGCTTCCCCCCTACAGGGTGTATAATATCGGCAATAGCAGTCCTGAAAACCTGCTTGATTTTGTGGATATTTTACAAAAAGAATTGGTGTTTGCAGGTGTGCTTCCCAAAGATTACGATTTTGAAGCGCATAAAAAGCTCGTGCCTATGCAGGCAGGGGACGTGCCCATAACGTATGCGGATACGTCGCCTCTTGAAAGGGATTTTGGGTTTAAACCGTCAACGCCGCTTCAAGTGGGGCTTAGAAAATTTGCGAAATGGTATAAAGAATTTTATAAGGTGTAGGAAGAGTTAGTATGTTAGAAGAGAGCAAGGCGACGAAAAGAGAACGTGTCGTAGCGTTCAAAGAATCGAATAAGTTTATACAAAAAGTGGATGCGTTTTTAAACGGCCGTTGGTTTTTGCTTGCGCTTGCGAGTTATATTTTTATCACGCAGGCGTTCGGGCTCGATATCTTCGGCTTTATCGGACTCGCACTCGCGTTCATTTTTATTTGCCTTTTTGGCGACGACACGAACGCTGCCGTGCCTATTTTATGTATGGCAGTTTTTTGCGTTTCGACGCAAAACAGCCCTTGGAATATAGCTTCAGGGTTTGAATTGCTTGAAAAGTGTAAGTATAAGTTAAACGCGGCTTCCACCTACTATTCTTCTATGCCGTTTATCATAACGGCGGTTGTAGGGGGGACACTCGTTTTAGCGGCGGCAACATATCGCGTGATTGTAAGTGGCGGTGTGAAGCGTGCTTTTTCTAAAAACGGTTTGCTCGTTGGCATCGTCGTGCTCAGCTTATCCTTTTTAACTTCAGGGTTGTTTTCTAAAAGCTGGGAAGTTGGCGATCTTGCTTTTGGTGCAATTCAAGCGGCAACCTTTTTCTTCGTTTATCTCTTTTTAGTTTCTACGCTTAATTTTGAGAAGTTTACGCTTAGCAAAATTGCCGACATAATGCTTACCATTATGTTCTATATCTTGGCGCTTTTAATTTATATCTATGCTACTCGTTTTTACGGTTTCTTGATTTTGAGCAGTGGCTGGAAATCATACATGGTGTGCGGTTGGGGCATGAGCAATGATTTTGGCATTTATCTTGCTATGACAATGCCTGCGTGTTTCTATCGTATTTCGCGCACGCCCAAACATAAATGGATTTGGATTGCTTCGCTCGTCTTGGCAAGTGCGGGGATTTTCTTTACCCTTTGCCGCGCGGCGATGGTGGCTGCAGGTGTAGTGCTTGCAATCGGCACGGTCGTGGGTATTAGAAACAAAGAAATGCGTTTTCGCGTCATTTTAGCTATTTTTGGGGTGATAGTTGGCGTGATCGCGTTGTTGATTTTGCTTGCTGCGACCAATTCGTTTGAGTTTTTCTTCGATTTCTTTATCAAGAAAGGCGAAGGGGACGTCACGAGCGGACGGCTTGAAATTTGGGGGGATTTTTGGAAACATTTTGCGCGTGATCCCCTTTTTGGCGGCGGTTTTGCCGCGGGGTTAGGTCCTGAGATTTCCATCGGAAACGGTGTGTTCCGTATCTATTCGGGGCTTGCGCATAGTATTTTATTTCAAGCGCTTGGCGGCAGTGGTTTGGTTGGGCTTGCGGCAGGTTGCTATCATTTGCTTGCGGTGGGAAAAACGCTTGTTAGAAGATTGCAATTTAACCGCGCGTTCCTTGTGTTTGCTGTGATTAGCTTTTTGGGCATTTCCTTGCTCGACACGGTGTTCTATAAGGCGCAATTCACGTTTTTATATTTAGCAATTTTAGTGGGTGCGGAAGCGGATCTTTCTCGGCACGAGCGTGCGCGCGCACTTGTAAAAAGGAGAACGGTTATGGCGGAAAAGGATTATAAACCTCGCGTTGTTTTCCCGTTTGTAGAAGCGGGTATGGGGCACATTATGCCTGAGCGTTCGATCGCGGATGCGTTTGAGAAAAAATACGGCGCTTATTGCGAAGTGGTGCGTTCACAATTTTATAGCGAAACGAACGAAAAACCGCTTGTTCGCTTGGAACGCAACATGTGCAACGAAGTGAAAAAATATAATAAAAACCACCTTTACGGCTATTTTAATATGTTTATGATGGACGTGTTCGGGCCGAAATTTTTATCCAAGGTGATTATGGATTTATACGTCCCTGGCGCAGGGAAAGCGGCGAGAAAGCACATGGAAGAGCTTAAACCCGATCTTGTGCTGAGCACCCATTGGTCGACCGTGTATTATGCGGAACAAATTGAAAGCGCGCCTATCAACGTGAGCTACGTGCCCGACGTGCAAATTATACCCCTTTGTCGTTATCCCAACGACATGACGCTCGTTTCCACTTCGCGTGGCTATAACGATGCTTTGAGAAAGCATAAAAAGCGTTTCAATAAAGACAATTTACATATGGTTCCCTTTGCCATCCGTAAGCAGGCGTTTGAAGTCGATTTAGATAAAAAGGTGGCAAGGAGAGCGTTTGGCTTGCCAGAAGATAAGCTTACGATCGTGCTGTTTGAAGGCGGCTACGGCATGGGTCGCATGAAAGAGATTGTTGAAATAATCGCAAAGACGGACATGAAAATTAACGTGGTGGCGATTTGCGGCAAAAACGAACAACTTTACGAATACTTAAAGGATATAAAACCGCAAAGCAAAAACGTGACGCTCGTTGTAGAAGGTTTTTGCGAAAAAACGCTTGAATATTTGGCGGCGGCGGACGTATGGCTTGGCAAGAGCGGAGCTTCGTCGATTGCGGAAGCGACTTTCTTTGGTTGTGCGGCGATTGTCACCAAATATGCAACGACGATGGAACGCGACAACGCGGAATATTATCTGAAAGACGTGAAAAATTGCTTGAAGATTTTTGATGCGGAGCAGGTTGTGCAAAAACTGAATGAGTGGCTTGAAGATCCAACCGAGCTTTATGCGCTTCAAGAAAACGCGTGGAAAGTGCACGAGCTTTACGGCAGCGAAAAAACGGCAGACGTTTTATGGGAGCTTTTGTGCGAAAGATTTCCCCATTTAAAGGAAATTCAAATCGCTCAATAACAAGGAAAACATAGGGGCAGGTATGCGTTGAAATGCGTATATGCGCGGAGTGAAAAGAAGATGGATATAGTTTTTTTGACGGCGATCGGCGTGGGGCTCGCCACGGTGATCGGTGCGGCGATAGGCTTTGCTTTTAAAAATTTATCCCATCGTTTTAGCGATATAGTGCTTGCCTTTGCAGCGGGCGTTATGCTCGCGGCGGCGGTGCTGGGGCTTATTTTGCCTGCTGTGGAATATGGTGGGGATTATGGTTTGCTCATCACCGTTGCAGGCGTGTTCGTGGGTGCAATTTGCTTGAATTTGACGGATAAGCTCGTGCCCCATTTGCATAAGCTTTCAGGTGGGTTAGGAGAAGAAGCGCACCACGGCAACGATCGTATCAACAAAGTGATTTTGTTCGTGATGGCGATCGCTATCCACAATCTCCCCGAAGGGATTGCGGCAGGCGTTGGCTTTGGCTCGGGAAACACCGCGGAAGCCTTGCTCATTGCAGGCGGTATCGCGCTTCAAAATATTCCCGAAGGCATGGTGATTATCGCGCCTATGCTCTCGGCAGGCATAAAACCGAAAAAGACCTTTTTGTTTGCGGCGCTCACGGGGCTCGTGGAAGTGGTTGGAACGCTGATCGGATATTTTGCCGTGAGTTTGGCTTCGGCGATTTTGCCCTTTGCGCTCGCGTTTGCAGGCGGAACGATGCTATACGTGATCAGCGATGAAATGATCCCCGAAACGCATGCGCACGGTAGCGAGCGTGGCGCAACCTATTCGCTACTTTTCGGGTTTTGCTTGATGCTCGTGTTCGATATTTTGCTTGGTTAAAACAAAACGCCCTTGAAAAGGCTCTTCGCTTAGGGATTTTATATCCATAACAAAGGTGTAGCACACTATACTTCACTAAAAGTGAAATGTAGTGTGCTTTTCTTGTCCACAAAAAATTGAAACATATTAGTTATATTTTTAGCCTTGTGGCTAAAAGTGATATGCAAAACAAGTTATGCGTGATATTTTGGTTTTCGCCAAAGTGATATTAAATAAATCCTTAACTTGCCATAGGCAAATATAACTGCCGTAGGCAATATCACTCGTCGTTAGACGAATATCACAAATCCGTAAGGATTTATTTAGTTGTCGCAATT
>JAZOLI010000098.1:0-3127 GCA_045652965.1 Candidatus Scatosoma sp. | reverse complement strand
CGGGAATGTCTTTCGGGCCTTGGCTAACGCCTGCAAGGTATACGCCTGCCGTAGGGCTTTCCACGGGACGAAGTTTCGCGTGCGATTCTGTTAAGAAGTTGTTGGTTTCAATGCTTGCCGTAAGGAGCGATGCCACCTTTCTTACGGTAGGTCCGGGTTCAATAGCCGTAGCAAGCACGACGAGAGCCGATTCGATCGTGATTTGCTCGTTGTCAATCAAATTCGAGCCTTGTACCATGAGCTTGCCGTTTTCGTTATACACCTTGCCGACCATACCTTTGATATAATCTACGCCGTATTGTTCTACCGCACGGCGATAGAATTCGTCGTAGTTTTTACCAGGCGTACGCACGTCGATATAGAACACGTGCACTTCGGTGTCAGGATATTTTTCACGGATGAGCATTGCGTGTTTTGCCGTATACATACAGCAAATTTTCGAGCAATAAGGCTTGCCGCAACCGCTCGTATCACGAGACCCTACGCATTGAATAAACGTGATTACTTTCGGATGTTCCCCATCGGAAGGACGAAGCAATACGCCGTTTGTAGGACCTGCCGCGTTCATCAATCTTTCAAGTTCAAGCGACGTGATCACGTCCTTGTTATCGGCATAACCATATTCATTGAAGTTGTCAAGCGCGATCGGTTTGAAGCCCGTTGCTACGACGATTGCACCGTATTCACGTTCAATAAACGTATCTTTTTGTTCATAATCAATCGCGCCTGCGCCGCAGAATTTTTGACAAATTCCGCATTTGCCCGTTTTGAATTTAATACATTGCTCGGAATCAATCACCGCAACGTTGGGAATTGCTTGTGCGAACGGGATATGGATTGCAGGACGGTTGTTTAAGCCCATGTTAAAGGTGTTCAAACCTTTCTTTGAAGGGCATTTTTCCATACAAATTTTACAACCCGTGCACTTCGTTTCGTCAACGAATCTTGCCTTTCTACGAATTTTCACGCTAAAATTGCCGACAAATCCTTTCACTTCTTCCACTTCGGAATAGGAAAGAATGTCGATCTTTTCATGTTGCGCGCAATCTACCATTTTAGGGGTTAAAATACACGCGGAGCAATCGAGCGTGGGGAACGTTTTATCAAGTTGCGCCATTCTGCCGCCGATCGTTGCGTTCTTTTCAACGATATCCACTTCAAAACCTGCATCGGCAATATCGAGCGCGGCTTGAATCCCCGCGATACCGCCACCGATTACGAGCGCGCGCTTTTTAACGGGGCTTTCCCCTGCTTGCAAGGGAGCGTTAAGCTTCACTTTTGCAATTGCCGTACGAACGAGAACAACCGCTTTTTCCGTTGCTTCGTCCATATCTTTATGAATCCACGAACAGTGCTCACGAATGTTCGCAATCTCTACCATGTACGGGTTCAAGCCTGCCGCTTCCGCCGTTTTACGGAAGGTGGCTTCGTGCATTCTCGGCGAACACGAACCCACGACAATACCCGTGAGATTGTGTTCCTTGATCGCTTGTTTGATGAGCTGTTGTCCGTTTTCGGAACACATATATTGATAATCTTCCGAATATACGACGCCCGGCTCGCTCTTGATGGTTTCCGCTACTTTTTTCACGTCTACCGTTGCCGCGATGTTGCTTCCGCACCAACAAATAAAAACACCTATTCTTTGCATTTTATTTACTCTCTTTTTATAATTTTTCTAAAGTTATTTATTGTACTTTCTATAAGCGCTAACGAGAAGCTGTTGTGGAATCAATTCGTCCACGATCGGCGGAATTTCTTCTGCCTTGATTCCGTTTTTGCCTTGCATACGCACCACCGTGTCGCGAACGGCTTCTACAACCGCCGCAGGCGCAACGCCACGCGGACAACGTTCTACGCAAGCCATGCAGGAAAGGCAGTTCCAAATTGCCTTGCTTTCCAAAAGCTTATCAATTTCGCCCTTGCCAAGCATAGTGACGAATTGATGGGGTTTGATATCCATATCTTTAAAAGCAGGACAACGCCCCGAACACTTGCCGCATTTCATGCATTTACGAACGTCCGTGCCACTGATGCGTTTGATGTTGTCTATACGTTCTTGTTTCGTCATACTTCCACCCCCAACGCTTCCGCGAGCAATTCGGTGAAATAGCGCACGGGTAAAATTCCGTCGCCGTTTACTTGCAAATTATACAAGCAAAGCGGACAAGCCGTGATCACTTCTTCCGCGCCCTTTTCCTTTGCGCTTGCAAGCACCTTGCGGCTCTTTTGTTTAGGCAAATCGGCATTTTTTAACGCCGCGTATGCCCCACAACATTCGTTTCTAAAAGGATACACCACGGGCGTACCGCCGATCGCTCTAATAAAATCTTCGATAATCGTCGGATTTTCAGGGTTATCGAACGCCATCACACCGCTAGGACGAAGCAAAAGACAACCGTAATAAGCGCCAATTTTGCGATTTAACGGATTTTTTACCGCCTTTTTAATGTTATCAAAGCCCACGATTGTTTTAAGCATTTCGAGATAATGCAACACTTCCGTTTCACCGCTATACGGCTCGTCGAGCTTTAAATAATTATTCGCTCTAAAACGAATATCGTCGTTCGTTCTCATATCTTCGTTCGTGCGTTTGATCACGTTATGACAAGCGGAGCAAAGCGTTAAAAGTTTGCCACCGTTTTTCTTTGCGTGATCGAGTGCGCGCACCGCCGAAAGCTTGGTTGCGATCTCGTCCGTACCCATAGGATACACCGCACCGCAACATTGCCAATTTTCGATTTCTTCCATTTCCACGCCCAAAGCCTCAGCGCAAAGACGGGCAGTTTTGTCCAATTCTTTCGCTTTCGTTTTGAGCGTACAGCCGGGATAGTAACTGATTTTCATAATTTACTCGCTACCTTTTCTTGCTTATTTGTTGGGATACGCCATTTCTTCGGGACGGAACACTTCGTCGAATTTTTCCGCCGTAAGGAAACCGAGCGCAACGCACGCTTCTTTCAAGGAAATGTTTTCCTTATACGCCTTTTTCGCCGTTTTTGCCGCGTTTTCATAGCCGATATAGGGATTGAGCGCGGTGACAAGCATAAGCGAATTGTAAAGATTGTGCTTCATCTTTTCCTTGGTCGCCTTGATACTCGTCACGCAGTTTTTCTAAAACGATACG
>JAZOLI010000097.1:0-4583 GCA_045652965.1 Candidatus Scatosoma sp. | reverse complement strand
TTTAACGTCTTTTGCTTTGTATTAACCAAATTAGCTTTACTTTTTCACTAATATGAATTTTATTTGCCTTTTCGTACTCGTCTATATATTTCCTATATAAACTTCTTTATACTTTCTTGCTATGCAGTTGTCAATCTTCTTTATCACTTATCGACAGATAAGTTGCCGCCAAAAAACCACTTCCGTCAATCGACAGCCTAACTATATTACCACATTCGGGAAGATAAAGTCAAGCATTTTTTAAAAACTTTTTTGATTTTTTTTCGTTTTTTTTATTTTTTTTGCTATGCGGTAAATATTCTCCCAACCCCCATTTATTATATAATATAGAACGCGCGAGAAACTCGCGCGCGCTGTATGCTTTTTAACGACTTTTAACGGCAACCGCCGCAGGTTTTACAATTTCCTGAGCATTTTTTGCTCGTTTTGCCTGTCGACGAATACATCTCGCCCGAATAATCTCTCACGGCAATTTCTCCGCAATCGGGGCATTTCACTTCGTCTAAATAACTTTTCACAAGCTCGTCAAATTTCTTTCCACACTTTTCGCATTTGTATTGTAAAAACGGCATTTTTTATCTCCTGTAAATCACGTTCTATCCTATTATACTCTTAAACGTACGTTTTGGCAAGCGTTTTTATAAGATTGCTTTGCCGTTTAAAAAGCTATCGAAAAATCCGTTCACGTCTACGCCCGTACGCTCGAACGCCCCAATCAAGCTTTCGGGCGTGGCAATTTTGCCTTTGTTTTCCTTATAATATTTTTTCAATCCGGCGAAAAATTTATCGTCGCCGATCGCCTTTCGGAGCGTGTCGAACATCACGATCGATTTATCGTACGCCAAGCATTTATATTCGTAATCGCTTAAAAAATCCTTTAAATGCCGCGTCATTTTCGTGTCCGTCCGCCCCAATACGCTACCGTATACGTCGTAATAGGAGCGATATTCTTTGAGCGCGTCCATCACGGCGCTTTCACGCATGATGCCGTATTTTTCAAAGTTTTCAAAGAAGGTGATCGCTGAATATTCTGCAAGACCTTCGTCCTGCCACGCATTCTCAATTTGATCGCTCCCCACCGCGCTATACCACCATTGGTGCGCCGTTTCGTGTGCGATTGCCTGCGCCTGCGTCTTTTTCTCCCCTGCGAGCGTGTCGGAAATCATGGAAAGGCAGGGATATTCCATGCCCCCCAAGCAAAAGCCTGTTTGCACCACTTTATAGGAAGCGTAAGGATATTCCCCAAACGTTTTTTCATAATAAGCAAAGCTCTCCGCCGCCACCGCAAGACTTTCTTCTGCGTTCTCGTCGGCGTAATAATAATATTCAATCACGTTTCCGCCTGTTTCCGTTTGTAAAATTTTAAAATCTTCGCTTAAAACGAGCGCAAAATCGCGCACCGAAGAAGCTGTGAACACGTATTCTTTTTTCGTTTCGAGCGTGCGTTCGCGCGCAATCTCGCCCGTCGCCGCCACCGTATACTCCTTGGGAAGCTTGAGCGACACCCAAAAATCGGCGCATTCGCTATAAAAGGGGTCGCCATCCGAATAATACGCCGTTTCCACAAAGCCGCCGTTTTTAAAAGGGCATAACGTGGGGAAAAAATTGCCTAAATTGACGGTTTTGGGTGTGATCCCCGTGCGATGATTGACGGAAGCGAGTTTGAGCAAAAAACCCACGTCAAGCACTACTTCATCGCCCGGGTATAAAGAGCGCTCTAAATGCGCGCAAAGCACGTTTTCGTCTTCGCCCATCACTTCCCAATTTTTTGCGCCGTTTACGCTTGATATCACCATCTCGCCATAGCTTTCGCCTGCATAGTACGCCGCGCTTTCATGCCCTTTTGAAACGGGGCGATAGATCGCGTCTTTGCGATAGGCGTTGGGGTAAAGCTGGAATTTTAGCGTGGAAATTTCGCTATCCGTGACGTTTTCAAACGTGAGCTTTGTCGTGCCTGCAAGCGTGGCGGTTTCGGGGACGTATTCCACAGTGATTTCGTACCTGCTGCCCACCTTTTGGGGGTTGTCGCAAGCGGGAAAGATAAACGCCATCATGGCGCAAGCAAGAGCTAAAAACATACAAACAAATTTTTTCATATCCTATTCTCCAAGCAAGATATTGTATGCTTGCCCCACCACTTTTATGATAATATAAAATAAAAACGGCTCGTCGTATAGACAAGCCGTTTTTTTTATTTTAGAAAATTAGTTTCTAGGATTTTTGATGTTCGCTTGTGCTGCTGCAAGGCGTGCGATGGGCACACGGTAAGGCGAGCAGGAAACGTAGGTCAAGCCGATTTCGTGGCAGAACTCGATGGAAGAAGGATCACCGCCGTGTTCGCCGCAGATACCGCAGTGCATTTCGGGACGTACTTTCTTACCGCCCGTGACAGCCATTTCCATAAGCTTACCAACACCCGTCGTATCCAAACGCGCGAACGGATCGGATTCGTAGATCTTGTTTGCATAGTATGCAGGCAAGAACTTACCAGCGTCGTCACGCGAGAAACCGAACGCCATTTGCGTAAGATCGTTCGTACCGAAGCAGAAGAATTCAGCTTCTTTTGCGATGTCTTCCGCCGTCAAGCATGCACGGGGAATTTCGATCATCGTACCTACTTCGTATTTAAGATCAGCATTCGCTGCCGCGATTACTTCGTTCGCCGTCTTCACAACGATATCTTTCACGAATTTAAGCTCTTTCGTTTCGCCCGTAAGGGGGATCATGATTTCAGGGATAAGCTTCCAATCGGGGTGCTTCTTCGTCACGTTGATCGCCGCTTTGATAACCGCTTTCGTTTGCATAACCGCGATTTCAGGATAGGTGACCGTCAAACGGCAGCCTCTGTGACCCATCATCGGGTTGAATTCGTGCAAGCCTGCGATGATATCTTTGATTTGCGCAACCGTTTTGTTTTGTCCTTTTGCAAGCGCCGCGATATCTTCTTCCGCCGTGGGAACGAATTCGTGAAGGGGAGGATCAAGGAAACGAATGGTTACGGGATAGCCGCCAAGTGCTTCGAACAAACCTTCGAAGTCTGCTTGTTGCATGGGCTCGATCTTTGCGAGCGCCGCTTCTCTTTCTTCCACCGTATCCGAGCAGATCATTTCACGGAACGCGCCGATTCTTGCAGGATCGAAGAACATGTGTTCCGTACGGCAAAGACCGATACCTTGCGCGCCGAATGCAACCGCTTGTTTCGCATCATCGGGCGTATCTGCGTTCGTTCTAATGCCGAGCGCTTTATATTTGTCAGCAAGTTCCATGATACGTCCGAAATAGCCGGAGTTGGGATCAGCGGGAACGGTTTTGATAAGCGTGTCGTAGATATTACCCGTCGAACCGTCAAGGGAAAGGAAATCGCCTTCGCGGAAAATCTTGCCTGCAAGTTCGAAGTATTTTTCTTCTTCGTGCATTTTGATATCGCCGCAACCGGAAACGCAGCACGTACCCATACCACGAGCAACAACTGCCGCGTGAGAGGTCATACCGCCACGAACGGTAAGGATACCTTTCGCATATTTCATACCTTCGATGTCTTCAGGGGAAGTTTCCAAACGATCGAGAATTACGTTTTCGCCCTTCTTGCCTTCTACAACTGCATCTTCCGCCGTGAACACGATTTTACCAGCTGCCGCACCAGGGGAAGCCGCAAGACCTTTACCAACTACGTTGTTCTTGTCCGCATCTTTGAGCGCTTTCGCGTCGAATTGGGGGTGCAAGAGCATGTCGAGCGATTTCGCATCGGTTTGCATCACTGCTTCTTGTTCGGTGATCATGCCTTCGTCGATCAAATCGCAAGCGATTTTGATAGCCGCAGCAGCCGTTCTCTTACCGTTTCTCGTTTGAAGCATGTAAAGTTTTCTATCTTGAATGGTAAATTCCATATCTTGCATATCACGATAGTGATTTTCAAGGATATTGCAAACTTTCAAGAATTGTTCGTAAACTTCAGGGAACACTTCTTTCATTTGTGCGATGGGCATCGGGGTACGAACGCCTGCAACAACGTCTTCGCCTTGCGCGTTCGTCAAGAATTCGCCCATAAGACCCTTTTCACCCGTTGCAGGGTCACGCGTGAACGCAACACCCGTACCAGACGTTTCACCCATGTTACCGAACGCCATCATTTGTACGTTTACCGCCGTACCCCAGCTGTAAGGGATATCGTGGTCCATACGATAGATGTTCGCACGGGGGTTGTCCCAAGAACGGAACACCGCTTTCACCGCTTCGAAGAGCTGTTCTTTCGGATCGGAAGGGAAGTCTTTGCCAAGTTGCTTTTTATATTCTGCTTTGAATTGGTTAGCAAGCGCTTTCAAATCGTCTGCGTCAAGATCAACGTCTTGCGTGACGCCCTTTGCTTCTTTCATTTCGTCGATGAGTTTTTCAAAATATTTCTTACCAACTTCCATAACGACGTCGGAGAACATTTGAATAAGGCGACGATAGCAATCCCAAGCCCAACGGGGATTGCCAGATTTCGTTGCGAGCGTGTTGACTACTTCTTCGTTCAAGCCAAGGTTCAAAATGGTGTCCATCATGCCGGGCATGGAAGCGCGAGCACCCGAACGCACGGATAC
>JAZOLI010000096.1:0-41949 GCA_045652965.1 Candidatus Scatosoma sp. | reverse complement strand
AGAAATCGCTTGACCCGAACGGCATCATGAACCCGTTCAAGCTTGGTTTGTAATAAGGAGGGCGAAGAAAAATGAATATTACGGAAAAATCGAAGAAAATTGCGGATAGTTGCAGATTTAGTTGGATGTGTAGACATATTTGCCCGATCGGAAACGCGACGGGTCTTGAAAGAAACACGGCAAGAGCTCGTGCACTTGGCGTATCGTTGGTAGCGCGTGGCGCGACGGAGCTGAAAGAAATTGCGGACAACATTTACGAATGTACGCTTTGCGGTGCATGCACCAACAACTGTATGACGGGCTGGGATCCGAAAGTGTTCGTACAAGAAGTGAAGACGGAAATCATTTTAAACGGCGAAACGCCTGCGTACATTGGGGCTTTGCTTGAAAAATATCAAGCGACGGGCAACGTATACGGCGCGGAAGCGTGTAAATGCCTTGACGAACTCTATAATACGGCAAGTGAAACGTTGTTGTTCGTAGGTCAAGACGCGCTTTACAAATCGCCTGAAAGCGTGAAAAACGCAGTTGCGCTTTTAAAGAAAGCGGGCGAAAGCGTAAGCCTTACGAAAGAACAAGATAGCGGTGCAGCGCTTTGGTTCTTAACGGGTAAAACGGCAGAAACGCAAAACGCGGCGAAAGCATGCGCTGAAAAACTCAACGCATACAAAACGGTTGTGGTTTACGATCCCGTTGATTTGAAACTTATGCTTCACGAATATAAAGAATGGGGCATTGAAATCACCGCTAAGATCGTTGGCTTTAACGAATACGTGCTTTCCTTGATTGAAAGCGGCAAGCTTAACGTAAAGAAGAGCGAAAACGCATATTCGCTTCAAGACAACTATGCATACGCAAGAGAACTTGGCGATAGCGAAACGGGTAGAAAGCTCATTGAAAAGGTAGGCGTTGTGAAAGACATGTTGCTTATCGGCAAGGAAGCAAATCTTGCAGGACAACTTATCATGGCTGAATATATGCCTAGCGTTATGACGCAAGTTGCGAAAGATAGATGGATCAATGCTAAAAACATGGATTGCAAAACGCTCGTTACGGAAAACCCTGCTGAATACGTAGCGCTCAAAGCAACGTGCCCTGACGGATATCGTGTAATCACGGTTGAAGAAATGATTTTGGAGAATATGTAATTATGAATTTGAAGAAATCTTACGTGGAAAAATACGGCTATGAAAGAGTGACGACGGATAGAAATTCTCCGCTTGCCTATACGGAGCTTGACTTTTTAAAGCTTGCGGACGGACAAAGCTACACGATCGATGAAAAAGGCAAGGAATTTGCCTTGATCGTGCTTTACGGGAAGTGTAGCGTCAAAGGCGAAAACTTTGCTTTTGAGGAAGTTGGAAATAGAAAAGACGTATTTGAAGGGCCGGGCGAAGCGGTGTACGTAGGAAAGGACACGAGCTTTACGGTGACGGGCAAAGGCGGCGACGTAAAAATCGCCGTATGCAAAGCACCTGCGGATAAATATTTCGCGCCTGCTTACGTGCCTGTGCAAGACATCAAGACGAAGGATTTGGGCAAAGGCGCGTTCACGAGAAAAGCGGCGTTTAACCTTCCCGAAACGGTTGGCGCAAATCTTTTGTATATCGGTGAATTTTGGGTAGAGGACGGCAACTGGGCAAGTTATCCGCCTCACAAGCATGATGTTGACAATATGCCCACGGAAGGCTTCTTGGACGAAATTTACTATTTCGAGTTTGACAAGCCCCAAGGCTTTGGGTTCCAAGCGGTATATTCCAAGGAAGGGGATATCAACGAAGTGTATAAGGTAAAGACGGGAGATCTCGTCGAAGTACCGAAAGGCTACCATCCGTTCACGGTAGCGCCCGGGTATAAAAACTATTGTTTGTGGATTATGGCAGGTAAAAATCGTGGCATTTTCTGCACGGGTGAAGAAGAACATAAGTGGGAAAATAACTAAAATAAACGGTGAGTTTTGATGAGAAACAGCCTTTCTCCATTTGAAAATTCCTTACGGATACAAATCACGCCCGATGAATACGCTTCTCAGCGTATTCAAGGGCTTGTTTTGCATTGTAAAAAGTATGGATTTACAAACGTAATCTTCTTAACCACGGGCGAAGAATTCTTCCTTGGACACGTCAGCGTAGAAGAAATTAAGCCGTGGGTAGAGGTCGTTAAAAGCGCAGCTGAAAAACTGCGAGAAAACGGAATTAGCGTAAGCTTGCACCATTGGATAGGGATCGGTCATCTTGATAGGGGTGTCCGTTTGAAACCGGGGCAAGATTTCACAACGATGGTTGATTTCAACGGTAAGCAGTCGCTTTCCGTTGCTTGTCCGCTTGACGAGAATTGGCAACGACACTTTTCAACCCTTTTAACCTACTTAATAAAAGAAATTCAACCCGATTATTATTGGGTGGAAGACGATTTCCGTTTACACAACCACGCTCCGCTTGAATGGGGTGGTTGCTTTTGCGAAAAGCATATTGCACGCTTTAATCAACTTCTTGGCACTTCTTATAGCCGAGCGGAATTTTGCGAGAAGGCTTTTCAAAAGGGCGAACCGACCAAAGAACGCGAGGCGTGGTTAACTATTTCTCGCAAAACTATGCTTGATTACGCTTCTTTGATTTATAAAATCATAAAAAGCGCAAACCCTGCCACGAACATTGCGCTCATGACGTCGTTCCCCGAAGAGCATTGCTTAGAAGCAAGGGATTGGACGAGGCTTTTTGAGATTTTTAGCGGTGGCAAGGAAAAACTCAATCGTATCCATCTCCCCGGTTATTTTGAGCGTTCGGGAAAAGATTATATGTACGATTTTAACGCCATAAGCATGGCGATTCGTGCCTTTTCTCCTAAGGACACGAAAATTTTGCCCGAACTTGAAAACGGTTCGATCAATCCGTTTAGAAAGAACGCGCGCTATTTAGCTTTTCAGCTCGAATCAGCAATTCCGCTTTGTTTGTCGGGTATGACGTATAACGTTTACGATCCCGTTGCAAACGGCGTGGTGGAAGAATTTGGTTTTGCACAAGCCGTGCAAAAGCTTACGCCGTATATGCAGGCGGTCATGGACACTGGCGCGAACTATGTTGATTTAAAAGGCGTTGTCATTCCCATTGATGAAACGATTGTTTACAAGAAAAAGATCAAGGGCAATTTCTACGATTTAAGAACTAATTTGTTTAACACGGCGGCTTACGTTTCAGCGATGGGGATTTCTTATCGTTATTCAAAAGATAAGAGCTTTAACGGCGAAACGGTGTTTTTGTTCGGCGATGCGGTGTATATCTTTACGGATGAAGAGCTGAAGGATTTGTTTGCAAACAACAATGTGGTTGTAGATGGTGGCGCGGCACTTTTGTTAAAAGAGAGAAACTTGTTGTCGCTTATCGGCGCAAAAGATGCAACGTTATACCCTGCGGAAACGGGCTATCAAACGTATGAACAAATTGCAAGTGAAGAAGAAATTTACGGCATAAAAGGTTTTAGAGCTTCTTGTCGTTTGGCTGCAGGCGATTTCGTTAAAATTGATTATATCGACGAAAAGGAAATTGGTGTTTTATCCCACGTTTACAACGCAACGCAAACGATAAAATGGAACGCCTTTGTGCAAAACAAAAACGTTCTTGTCAATCCTTTCGTCGTAGATAAAAAGCTATATACGCAATTTAGTGAACTTCGTCGCCACTTCCTTTCTAATTTCGTGGAAGAGAAAACGAAAGTGGTTGTAAACACGCGCATAGAAGGGGTAAACCCGTATATTTACGTTGGCGAAAACGAATCGATTGTAATGATTGTCAACGGCACGCTTGAAAACCTTGACAAAACGGAATTTTACGTGAAAGGCGTGGAGTTTGATAAAATCATTTCTGTGGATAAAGATGGCGTTTTGCGTGAAGCGATTTTTGAAATTTGTGATGGGCAGGTATGCGTTGAACGCTCACTTGACTATATGTCCACGGTAACTTTTAAACTTATTAAGGAGTAAAATTATGAAAATTTATTCGATACATGATAAAGAATTTGAACAATATGGTCAAGTGGTAGCTTGTCCCTATTTTAGCCTTTTTGAAAAAGAAGCGGCAAGCATTGCGCTCCCCGAAATGGGCTGTTCGTATTTGGCAAGCGTTCCCGCATTTGAAACGGCGGAAACGGTTGCTTATTATCGCGATCATTTTGGCGATATGGACGTGCAAATCGGCTATTGCTGGGGTTATAACGACACGCTCAACGCTTTGGAATGGCATAAATCGACCGAAGTGCATTGCGCGCTTGAAGATATGATCGTGTTGCTGGGCGATCTTCGTGAAATGGAAAAAGGTGTGTTTGACACGAAAAATATCAAAGCGTTCTTGGTGAAAAAGGGCGAATCGATTGAAATTTATCAAACGACGTTGCATTTCTGCCCGACCATGCCCAAGGGCACGGCGTTTAAAAATTTGGTGATTTTGCCGCGCGGCACGAACACTCCTTTGACCGCGGAAACGCAAGATAAAAAGCTCGTCGCTCGCAACAAGTGGCTTGTATGCCACCCCGAAAGCAAAAAGCACGTGGATATGGGCAGGGTGATTGGTATTACGGGAGAAAATATCGTAGTAAAATAAGCGATAGGTGAAAGTTATGTATATTCTTGGCGTAGATTTCGGCGGAGGTGCAAGCAAGGCAACGCTGATGGATAAAACGGGCAAGGTGGTGGCAACGGCTACCGCCGAATATCCCACGCATTACGGCGAAGGCGGTAAGGCGGAACAAAACCCGCTCGATTGGTATCAAGCGGCTTGTAAAAACATCCGTTCGGTGTTGCAAGGTATCAACGCGGCGGACGTGAAATGCGTTTGTTTTGACGCGGCAACCCACACGGCGGTTTTGATGGATGAAAACGGCGAGCCCGTGTGTGATTCCGTTTATTGGACTGATACGCGCAGCGTAAAAGAAAAAGCGTATCTTGCGGAAAATTTCGGACGAGAAATTTTTGAAAAATGCAAGCACAACGTGGACACTATTTGGACACTTCCTGAAATTTTATATGTAAAAAATGCGTATCCCGAAATTTATAAAAAGGTGAAAAAAGTCACCTTTGCAAAAGATTTCGTGCGTGGTAAATTTACGGGCGATTTCGTCACCGATTTTATCGAAGCGCAAGGCAGCATGCTTTTTGATTTCGATAAAAAAGAATGGGATGAGGAGCTTTTGTCGCTCGTTTCTTTGACGAAAGAGCATATGCCAAAAATCGTAAATCCACTTGAACGAGTGGGGCAGGTATGCGATGAAGCCGCAAAAGACAGCTCTTTAGCGGTTGGCACGCCCGTCATTTGCGGTGCTACGGACACGGTTATGGAAGTGTTTGCAGCGGGTGGCGTTCGCCAAGGTGAAATGACGTTAAAGCTTGCCACGGCAGGTCGCATTTGCGTGGTTTCGGATGAATATTATCCCGATAAAAACATCATCAACTATTCGCACTTAAAAGAGAATTTATATTATCCCGGAAGTGCAACGAAATCGTGCGCGGCTTCTTTGCGTTGGTTTAGAGATACCTTTGGTGGTAGCTTTGAAGAATTTAGTGAAGTGGCGAAAGATATCGAAGTGGGCTCGAACGGTTTGATTTTCCATCCCTATTTGATGGGAGAATTGACACCGCATGCAAATCCCATGCTTCGCGGTAGTTTTATCGGCGTTTCGGCAGGACACACGAAGGCGCATTTCGCGCGAGCGGTGATGGAAGGCGTGGCGATGAGCTTGCTCGATTGTAAAAAATATTTAGAAGAAAAGGGCGTTAATATTGGCAAAACAGCCTACATTATTGGCGGTGGTGCTAAGAGTGAAGTTTGGCGTCAGATCGTTGCGGATGCTCTTAATTTAACCCTTATCCAAACCAAGCATAACGATTCATCGTTCGGATCGGCGATGTGCGCAGGCATCAGCGCAGGATTTTTCAAAGATTACGACGACGCCGTTGCCGTTTGTCAAAAGGTGACGGGCGAAACGAAGCCGATTCCTGCCAACACGGAAAAATATGCAAAGATTTTCCAAAAATATAAAAAAATTAGTGCTTTTTTAACGGAACTTGCCGATGAAAAATAAGAAAATCGTCGTATGTTTAAAATATTTTAAAGGGGAACTCAACCCCTTTGACGGCGCGGCGTTAGAGTGCGCGTTGGAAACGGGTGCACAGGATATCACGGCAGTCACCATGTCTCCGCCGTCGGCAAAGCCTGCCTTTCAAGCTTTAACGCGTTTGGGGGTAAAATGCCTGTTTATCAGCGACCCAGCCTACGCAGGAAGCGATACGCAAGCCACGAGCTATATTTTAAGCGAAGTGATAAAACGCTTAAACCCCGATTTGGTTTTTTGCGGTAGGCAAAGCGTAGATGGCGACACGGCGCAAGTTCCGCCTATGCTCGCGCAAAGAACGGGATATGCGATTCAAACGAAAGTGATGAATTTCGATGGGGAAACTATCACTTTGCGAAGCGGTGAAAAATTAGTTCCGCAGGATAAAACGGTGCTTACTTTTGAAAAGATACGCACGCTTCGTTTTCCGTCCATTTTTTCAAAAATGGGCGAAGTGGAAACGTGGGATAACGGCGTTTTGCAGTTGCCGATAGAAAAATGCGGTCTAAAAGGCTCGCCAACGCGCGTTGTGAAGTCGTATGAAAGCACGGTTGGGCGCAGGGATTGTCAATTTTTCTCCGTTGAAAAATTGAAAGAATTGATAGAAAAAGCGTTAGAAAAACCGCGTGTGGAGCAATTGCAAGAAACGGGCGAAAAACTAGAAAAAGTTTATTTTGTCGGCAACGTAGAATCGATTGCAAAAGGCATAGCAAATCAAGCAATTGAGCTTGCAATCAAGGACAAAACGCCCCAAGAAATAGCGCAGGAAGCGCTGGGCAAAACGGTGCTTTGGGAAGATAGCGAAACGCTAAAAATTTTGGCTTCTCAAGCAGCGGTTTTATGCGGTGCGGGGCTTTGCGCCGATTGCATTTCCTTTCGGGTTGAAAAGGGAAGATTGATCATGACACGCCCTGCCTTGGGTGGCAATATCACGGCGGATATTGTTTGCGATAGCGACACGGCGTTTGCCACTGTTCGAACGGTAAAAAGCGAAGGTTCGGAAGTGATTTTTTCCATAGGAAAAGGCGCGGTAGACCAACTTGAAAAAATCAAAGAATTTGCTAAAAAATACGATGCGGAAGTTTGTTGTTCGCGTATCGTTGCGGATAGCGGAAAGCTGCCGTATGAAAAGCAGGTGGGGTTGACGGGCAGAACGGTTTGCCCGAAGGTGTACGTAGCGTTTGGGATTTCAGGCGCGGTACAACACACTTGCGCAATTGCAGGTGCTAACACGGTGATTGCCGTGAACACAAATAAACAAGAAAGAATTTTTGATTATGCCGATTATGGGATAATCACGGAGGCAAAAAATGTTAAATTATAAGTTAAAAATCGGTTTATTACCCATTCGTCGTTTCATCAAAGAACCGCCGAAGCGTATTGGTATTTTCCAAAGCGATTACGCAGTGGAAAACAAAAATGCGAGCGTAAAATACATTCGCGAAAACTATGCAGATAGCGAAACGGAATTCGTCGATATCGAATGGTTGAACGACGAAGGCGTGCTTTGCAACGATGCGGATTGCGATAAAGTCGCTGAATATTTCAAGAACGAAAAAATCGACGCGCTCTTTATCATCAACTGCAACTTCGGTCAAGAAAATTGCGCTGGGCTCGTAGCAAAACAGCTTCGCGTGCCTACCTTGTTGTGGGGACCGCGCGATCGCAACTTCTCTAACGATATCCGTTATACGGATACGCAATGCGGTTTGTTTGCAATGAGCAAGCAATTAAAGCGCAACAACGTGAAGTTTTCTTACATAGAAAACTGCGACATCACCGCGCCTGCATTCGACGAAGGTTTGAGAAAATTCTTCGGCGTTGCGTGTATGGTGAAGAACTTTAAAAACATGCGCATTTTGCAAGTTGGCACGCGTATTAAGCCGTTCAAGTCGATTATGTATAACGAGCTGGAGCTTGCTGAAAAATTCGGCATGGATATCGTCATTTTCAACCTTGCGGAAGCGGTGAACGATCTCAAAGAAATTTACGAAACCAAGCAAGATGAGCTTGAAAAAGAACTTGTTGAATTGAAGAACACCTTTGATTGCGGCAAGCTCGACGACGAATATTTGAAAAAAATGCTTTGCATCGTGCATTACTATGAAAACTTGGCAAAAGCAAACGATTGCAACATCATCAGCAGCGAATGCTGGACGGGTATTACGCTCGGTTGGGGTGCAAACCCTTGCCTTGCGATGTGTTTGCTTGCGGACAAGGATATTTACGTGACGTGTGAATGGGATATTCACATGACGATCACCAACGTGTTGTTGCTTTCGGCAACGCGTGGCAAGGAAAAGCCTATTCAAGGCGAATTTACCTGCCGTCATCCCGAGAACGACAATGCGGAGCTCTTGTGGCATTGTGGTCCGTTCCCGCTTAAATACAAAGCGAAAGGTGAAAAACCTTGGCTTTACAACACCAAACCCAGCTTCCGTTTGGAAGACGGAGAATATACGATTGCGCGTTTCCAAGCGGAAAAGGGCAAATATTATCTTTTCGGGGAGAAATTCAAAACGTGCGAAGGTCCGAAAACGTTTGGAACGTATATGTGGGCGGAATTTGAAAACTTGCCTGCACTCGAAAGAAAGCTCGTAGAGGGCCCGTATATTCATCACATGACGGAAGTTCCCGGCGATTACACCGAATATTTGAAAGAATTTACGAAATATATCGACGAAGTCGAATTTGACAACGCGAAAATGTAAGGAGAAAGAATTATGTTAGTAGGATTAAAAGATAATTTAACTTTGGCGGAAAAAGACGGATACTGTATCCCCGCCTTTAACGTGTACAACATTGAAACGGCGAAGGGCGTTATGAACGCGGCGGAGAAACTTCGTTCCCCCATAATTTTGCAATTTTATAGCCGTTTGGTGACGAGCAAGGTAGCGAACGACGTTGCACCTATCATCGTAGATATGGCGAACAAGGCAACCGTTCCCGTATGCTTCCATTTGGATCACGGCGCAGGCGAATGTGAAGTGGTGCGCTCGCTCCGTTTGGGTATGACGGGTATCATGATCGATGCTTCCATGGAAGAGCTTGAAGGCAACATCGAAAAGACAAAAAATATCGTTCGTATTTGCGATTACGTTGGCGTAGGCGTAGAAGGCGAGCTTGGTCATATCGGTAAGGCTGCGGATGGCGACGAAAACGTTGTGACGGAATACACTCGCCCTGACGAAGCGAAAAAATACGTTGACGAAACGGGCGTATGCGCGCTTGCGGTTATGGTAGGAACGGCGCATGGTAGATATAAAAAAGCGCCCGTGCTCGACATTGAAAGAATTAAAGAAATCAAAAAGGCAACGAACGTTTCGCTCGTGTTGCACGGCGGTAGCGGTGTGCCCGATGAACAAATTCAAGCGGCGATCAAAGCAGGTGTCCGCAAGATGAATTTTAGCACCGATTTGTGCTATTCGTTCCTTGACGCTTGCCGAGAACGCGATAAGAGCATCGTGGGTATCGATTTGTTTATGACCGAGCCCATTCAAAGAGTGCAAGATTTTGCGGAAATGAAAATCAAAGTGCTTGGGGCGGAAAATAGAGTATGAAAAAGGTTGTAGGGCTTGGAGCGTGTGTTTTAGATACGCTCATTGTTTGTGATAGATATCCTACGGAAGATACGAAACAAAAAGCGGAAAGCGTGTTTGTTTCCGGCGGTGGACCCGTCGGGAACGCGCTTGTCGTGATGAGCAAACTCGGCGTTGAAACGAACGTTATCGGTGGTTTCGGCGGCGACAATGCCGGCGCGTATCTTTTGGAAGATTTTAAAAAATATAACGTGGGCGTAGAAAACGCAACGGTCTTGGTGGACAAAACTTCGTTTACGTCGTATATCGTGCTCGCGGAAGATAAAGCAACGAGAACGTGTGTTTTTGACAGGGGCACTGTGCCTGATGATCCCGAAAACGTATGCCGCGCGGCGATTGACGATGCGGACGTTTTGCATTTGGATGGAAACTATTTAGAGTGCGCGATTGCGGCTGCAAAATACGCGAAAGAAAAGGGTGTTAAAGTGAGCTTGGATGCAGGCGGATTATATCCAAACATTGAAACACTTTTGCCGCTTGTCGACATTTTAATTCCGTCGGCAGAATTTGCACAAGGCTTAACGGGTAAAGGGACGATTCCCGAAGCAATGCAAGAGCTTTGGGAACGATATAAGCCGGAGATTTTGGTGGTGACGGACGGCAGCAAAGGCGGTTATTATTATCAAAACGGCGAAGCGGTTCACTATGATAGCGTAAAGGTAAAAGCCATCGATACAAACGGTGCAGGCGACACGTTCCATGGCGCGTTTGTGGCGGGTTATTGCAGAGGTAAAAATTTGGAAGAATGTTGCCATTTTGCGAGCGCGGTTGCAGGATTTAAATGCGCGCATAAGGGCGTCCGCGGCTTAGATTTGAAAGATTTCAACTAAGAAAAATCGAAAAATGCAGGTTTTTGTCGAGAAAATCCATTTCACAGCTTGAAAAATTGGCGAAGTGAAAAAAATCCCCCCAATTACCAATTAAAAAGTGAAAATACACAAAAAATCCTTGCAAATTATAGAAAGATGTGATATAATATGATGTGGGGAAGGGTTTTATAGCGCGTGAGCATCGCTTTTTCCATGAAAAATTGAAGAAAAATAATAACGTCGAAGGAGAATTCGGCGAAATGTTGTTTTTCTTCAACTTTTGTTGCGTTTATGCGAAACTTAAATCAAACGATTGGTTTGATAGATTATTCAAAGGCGCAAGCTTTTGATTGAGATAAAAATTTATTGAGAAAGGAGAAAAAAAGTGAAAGTCTTTACAAAACGATTAAGTATCAAAGTTTTATCGATTTTGTTGCTGGGAGTGCTTTCGCTCGGCGGTTTGTTCTTACATAACGACGTAAAGGCAACTGCTGCAGGAACGGAGGAAATCGCCACCACGAGTTTGTTGACGTCTAACGCAAACGTTACGTTGGAAAACGACGGTGTTCGGGTTTCGTCCGCTGCGCAATATGAAGGTGAGATCAAAGGTACCTTTGTGGGGGATACGATGTTGAAATTCAATTTCCCCGAAACGTACACGGATGCGTATTACGGTGAATTTACCTTCCGCGTAACGGATGTGACAAATGATGATAATTATTTTGAGGTAAAATACTACGTTGTTAACACGGTAGAGCATTATACGACTCCTTGCGTGCAATATCAAAAAGAAGTCCGTATGAATAACTATAACGCGAATACGTGGTACAACTCGAAACAAACCCCTAATAAAACGACTTTCATTTTTGCGCCGTCATTCCTGTCTCATTGCGGTGTTACTGAAGGGAAACAATATGATGGTAACCGTGTGGGGATTTTATCGCTTGTTTGGATGGACGATAAATTGGCGGTGCAAGTAAATAGTGCGTTTGATAAAACGAACGAAGCGAAAATGGTAACGATTGCCGAGTTTGACGGTACGTATGACGCGCAAAAGGAAAATAACGGCTTTAAAAATCGAACCAGCTGGGGGTTACCGAAATTGAACCTTCAAGAAGGCTATAGGATTTCGTTCTCTTCTAATATTGCTGCGGGAGGCGTAGCCGACGGTGGATCGGACGTAACCATTAAAGAAATTATCACAGACGGCGAAACCTACGATTTAACGGCGGAAACGTTAACGGCTCCGAGTTTTTATACCAACTATTTAGAGTGGCAGAAGAATAATCCTACGGGCAAAGTAAACGTTACCACACTTTTGGACACGTCTGCTAAAGTAACGCAAAACGAAAATGGTTTAACGATTTCGTCCAACGAAGCGTACACGGGTGCTTTTAAAGGTGTCTTTGTCGGGGATACGACGTTGAGATTCACTTTCCCCGAAAAGTATGAGAATGCGTATTATGGCGACTTCACCTTCCGTATCACGGATGCAACGGACGAAAACAACTATTTTGATATAAAATATTACGTGGTAAGCACAAAAAGTAACTATACGGCTGTTTATTTGCAATATCAAAATGAAATACGTATGACCTACCAAAATGGTTTATCTTGGTATAATGAAAAGCAAGTTGATAAGACGGAATATCATACTGCGCCGGGATTCCTATCTACTTCTGGCCCGACAGACAAGGGGTTTGATGGAAATCGTATGGGTATCCTGTCGCTCGTTTGGGCGGATGGTGGTTTGGAAGTACAGACAAATAGCGCCAGAACTCCGGATGCGCAAAAGATGATGACGGTTGCCAAGTTCGACGGCACGTACGACCCTGAAAAAGTGGACAACGGCTTCACGGGAAAAGCGGATGGCTTCGGCTTGCCTAAATTGAGCTTTGAAAACGGTTATAAGATTAGCGTTTTCTCTTCGATTGAATCGAGCGCTACAACGGACAAGGGAACGGATGTATGTTTTAAAGAAATTGCAGGCGTAAACTTATCCGAAGAAAAAGTTAGTACGGCTTATAAATGTAATTTGAAGTTTGAAAAAGCTAAAGTTTCGGGCACCAGTATTTATATTCCACAAAACGAAGATTTGGGTAAAATGCAGCTTGTATATGCTCTTTCCTACGGGCGTGGCGGCTGGCAAACGAGAGAAGTTGTTGACGTTGAGCCGAATGTTGATTTATCGACGATAGGCGAAAGACCGGTCACAATAACGGACGATACGTGGAAAGAAACGCCGCTTGGCGCAATCTCCAAAACATATACGTTGCACGTAGAACAAGCGTACACGCTTACGTTTGAAACAAAGGGTGGCACACCAATCGAGAGAATCGTTTATTCAGAAAACACGACGGATCGTGTAGTTGTGTCTAATGCGGAAAGATTGTTCTGGGTGTTTGATGGTTGGTATATCGACGACGAAAAATGGTCGGGGTTGATATCCGATTTGGTTGGAAAAGACGTAACGCTTACGGCGCATTGGATAGACGTAGAAGCTCCTACCATTTGGCTGAACGGCGTGAATGATAAAACGTATGCAACGAAGGGCGCAACGGTGACGATTGGCAAGGCTGACGTCGTGGCTGGCGACGATGCGCAAAACGATGCAATCGTCGTGACCATAGCCTTGAAAAAACCCAACGAAACGACGTTTAATATAATTAATGACGCGCACGCGTTAAAGTTGGATATGATTGGTTCGTACGTAATACGGTATACGGTAACAGATCCGGCAGGATATTCGGCTACGTGTGAAAGAACGTTGGAAGTTTTTGAACGCAACGCCCCTGTTTTGACGGTAAGCGAAGGGGTAAAAACCCAAACGAATCCGGGGATGAAGTTAGAGCTCGCAACGGTTACGGCGAAGAATGCGGATGGTCAATCGCTTAACGTTAGCGTAAACATCGTAAAAGACGGCGTGTTGATTGCAAGCAACGTAACGAGCTTTATACCTACGGAAATGGGTGAATATACGGTCACCTACACCACGGCGGATAAAGCGCCTTATGGAAACTTGAAGAGTGTATATTCCTATACGATTGTTGTTGTAGCTGACGACGTTGCACCTGTAATTGGAGATGAGTTTACCGATATAACGGTAAAACCGAACACGACGGTGACCATTCCAAAAATTACGGCAACGGATAACGTTTCTAAAAACGTAGACGTAGAAGTATCTGTATACTACGGTACGCAAAATATCACGCTTACGAACAATTCGTTTAAAGCGGATCAAATTGGTACGTATCGTGTAGTGCTGGTGGCGGAAGACGAAGCCGGCAATAAGACGGAAAAAACTGTATATGTAATGGTGGTAGCCGAACAAGAACAAGGCAATGACGAAAAGCCTGATCCTAATCCTGATCCTGATCCTGCTCCTGCTCCTGGATGTGGTTGTTCTGGATCTAGCGCAGGTACTGGGCTTGATATGCCTATAGGCTTATTGATGATGTCAGCCATGTTTATTTTCGGTAAAAACATAATGATGAGAAAATTAAAAGGAAAGGAGAATATATTATGAAACACATGAACAAAGTTAAAAGAATTGCGGCTTTAGGTCTTGCAGGTTTATTGAGTTGTGGCGCGTTTGCGTGTACGCCTCCCGCTGGTGGAAACAACAGCAGCAGCAGCGGCGGTGGCGCAATCGGTGGCGGTGGCGGTGGCGACGCCAAAGATAAAACCGTTTTGAACATTAAAGTTTTCAACGGCGGTTTGGGATATCAATGGATTCAAGAACTTGCAAACAACTTCATGGGTAAGTTTAAAGACGTAAGCTTTGAAGAAGGCAAAAAGGGTGTACATATCGCATTGACGCCTAATAAAGAATTCACCAACTTGGCTTCTAACATGGCTGTAGGTGCAGACGCTGAAGATATCTATTATACGTCCGATTGTAACTTCTTTGACTTCATGGACGTAGACGTAGCATACGACGTGACGGATATCATGACGGCTGACGTGTATAACGAAGATGGTGAAGTTGAGTTGAACGATACTGGCGACGGTTGGGTAACGCAATCTAAGTCTATCGCGGATAGAATCACTGTTGAACACACGGCTAAGAGATTGAACGTTGGTTCGGATCTTGAACCTCAATATTTCGCTTTACCGTTCGACGATTCCACGGCTGGTATCATCGTTGACTGGGATTTGTTCAAAAAAGAAGGTTGGACCAACTATAACGGTATCGACGGTATGCCTGCAACGTGGAATGAACTCAAAGATTTGTTGGGTAAGATCCGTAAGAAAGGCTATTCCGCATTCACGTTCTCCACGGGCGTACAATATACGCGTGTAATCCAAGCGGCTGTGCAAGCACAAGTGGATGGATTGGAAACCTATTATGATTTGTTCAGCGATTACACTGGCAAATACGATTTCAATGGCGATGGTGACACGGATGACGCAGGCGAAATCATCACGCCCAACACGGCTTACAAACTTTTTGACACCAGAGGTTATAAAGCTGCAATTGAAATGGCGTCGACGATGTTTGAAAAAACTTCTGCAGGTAAAACCTACTATGACGCTGCTGCAACGTCCGGTCTTTCCTACGGTGCTGCACAACAAGACTTCGTTATGACTGTAGAAACGGGTCAACCTATCGCGATGCTTCTTGAAGGCGAATGGTGGGAAAACGAAGCACGTGCAACGTTCAATGCTATGGGCGACGTAACTCCGGAGTACGGCTACGGCGAGCGCGAATTCAGAATGATGCCTATTCCTTCTTTCGATTCTACGAACACAGAGCAAAAATATACGCTTGGTGCGTGGACGGGTGGTGCAGTTACGATTGTAAACAAAAAGACCGTTAACGACAACGCCGCAAAACAAAAGGTTGCAGAACTTTGGCTTCAATATCAATATTCCACCGAAGGCTTAAAGTGCTTCTCGAGACATTCGGGTGCAACGTTGCCTATGGAATATGACATGAACGATGAAGAATTGAAAGATCTTACGCCGTTCGCACGCAACTTGTTTAAATTGAGAAGAGATCCTCGCGTTCAAACTGTTTACAATGGTGTATCCCTTCAAGAAGAAAATGTTCGTCGTGCTAAAGCGCAATTGAGCTACGCTACGAAATTGAAGGGCACCAACTACACCGGCACGTTGTTCGAAATCGCATTAAAATTGAGCAAAGCTGGCACAAAATGGACCGTTGCTGAGTATATTGAAGGTATGCATACCTATCAAGATCAAACCATTAAGGATGCATTCCCTGCAAAGTAACATTTATTAAGTATGCATTTCCTTCAAACTAAAATTTATTGAGGCATTATTTCTATGAATCAGTTTAAAGTAAAAAAGAAGAAACCGGTAGGTCGTAGAAAAGCGGAGTTGTTTTGTCTTTCGATATTAATTCCTGCATTTTTACACTTCATCGTGTTCAATTTGCTAATGAATTTCGAGTCTCTTTTGTTGGCATTTCAATATTACGATGGCTACCAGCAACAGTTTTATGAGATCGATAAGATCTTTACAAACTTTGTGAGATTCTTCAACGAACTATTTGTCGATCCTGAAACGAGCAGGTATTTCTTAAACGGCATGATCTTCCAATTGGTGGACATTGTTGCGATCCCTTGCGCGTTGATGATCGCGTACACGATCTATAAAAAATTTCCTGCAGCGGCTTTCTACATGGTTGTCATGTTCTTGCCCGGTATCTTCTCGGGTATGATCACGGCATTGGGCTTTAAATCGCTTGTCAACGATGGTCTTAGAAACGCTTGGGAATTTATGTTGAAACGCCCTAGAGATGAATTCGAAGCGCCTTTGCTTGGCGATAACGCATTTTGGATTTTGTCGTTGTATAAGTTCTATTACGCAATGCCTGGTGCGTTGCTCGTAAACGTGGGTACGATGAGAAAAATACCAGAAGAGTTGGTTGAATATGGTAAACTTGAAGGTATATCCTATTTTGAAGAATTCCGTTACATTGTTCTTCCCATGATGTTCTCGCTTATTCAAATTTCTTGTTTGGGTATGTTCGCAGGCTTCTTGACGGAATCCGGACCTTTGTTCGCCGTTTATGGTACAGGTCAAGACGTTCCTAAATCAGCGGTTACCTTTGGATATTACATGCAAGCGTCCGTTTTGGGAAGTAAACTCACGGGCAACCTTCCTGAATATGTTTATGGTTATTCCACTGCGGTTAGCTTGACGATAGGTATTGTGACCGTGCCAATTGTTTGGGGTACAAAGAAATTGTTCGATTTATTTGATCCGGAGGTAGAATATTAAAGTCATGAAGAAAAATGTTACAAAAGGAAAGATTTTTCCTATCGTTGCTTGGACGTTAGCAACGTTGTGGGTTATCGTATTTTTATATTTCTTATTCTGGTTAGGAATAACGAGTGTAAAATCGATTTATGATTTCAAATTCAATCCCTTTGGTTGGCCTGATCCCATTAAAGGTGGTAAATCAAGTTTTTATGGTTGGAATTTTAAAAACTATAAAACCGCATATGAATCGATTTATATCATTAGATGGGGTGTAAAATACGAAGCGCATCACATGATCGGGAACAGTTTGTTCTATGCGTGCGGTATGGCGCTTTGCGCGATCATTCCTCCCTGTCTTGTAAGTTATTTGCTCGCTAAATACCACTATATTCCTTACGTAGCTGCTGTATGGGGATTCGTTCTCGTCATTCGTTATATTCCCATTTCGGCTTCGATGGCAGCTTGTATCACCTATTTGAAGCGATTAGGCTTATTCGACTCCATGTTTGGTGTCTACCTTTGGACACTCAACGGTTTTGAAGGACAGTTCCTTCTCTTATACGCAACTTGGAAAAACGTTTCAACCGATTATAGAGACGCCGCGTTTATCGATGGAGCAGGACATTTTAGAGCATTGATCACCGTTATGGTGCCTATGGTCATTCCTATTCTCTTGATTCTCTTTATACAAGGCTTTATCGGTCGTTGGAACGACTATATGGGTCCTATGATCTACTTGCCCAGCTATCCGACACTTTCTTATGGTGCGTGGTCATTCCAGTTTAACACCTCTGATCCACTCATTGCAATTGCTCCTGTGCAAATGGCAGGCTTGCTTATCCTGAGTATACCGATGTTTATTCTCTTCATGTTCTTTAGAAAGAGAATGATGAATACATCTATGACTATAGGTGGTTTAAAAGGCTAATAGGAGACTTTTATGAAAAAGATGAACAAATTAAAAATTTGCATAGCTTCGGCTCTTGCACTCGCATCGGCTTTAGGCGGCGTCTTCACGGGTTCGTGGAACGTCGTCGCTGAGAGTGCGCCCGAAGTGCAAAAAGCTTCGTCGCTTTGGGAAACCGTGGACGGCATGACGTTGGAAGATAACGTAGACGTACCCGATTATATGAAGTATGGTAAATATGCAACTTCGTATAACGATCCCGACAATTTAATATACGTGCTTAAAGAAGAGGAGCAAAATTTGGAGCCGTGGGAATTAAACGGCATGACGATAACCTCCGATATGGACAACAAGAGCATTTCGTATAAACACACGTTAGACTTAAACGGTTTTACGACCGCTGACGAGTTCTTGACGTTCGCGCCCATTCCTATGGTACGTAGTGCGCAAGATTATACCGAAATGGAGTTGTTGCTTCAAGACGCAGACGACGAAAACAACTATTTAAAAATTACCTTATCGCATTACATTTTGTGGGCGGCAGGTACGAAAGTACAGGCGGAAACCCCGAACACGGGTTTGATAGGTCCCACCGTTAGAATCGGTGCATTCCAAGGGCTTACGTGGGATGCTACAGGTTTGAATGCTTCCGATCAAATTTCCGACGTGCGCCATCGTCCTATCAAATTGCGTTACGACGTGCAGAAAAAGCTTGTGTCCGTTGTCGGTGAAGCAGGTGGAATGTACAACGTTGTTGATTTAGACAATGAACATTCCGTTGGCTATGGTAATGCATGGAAAGGCTTCAAAAACAACCGCGTAAAATTGACGGTAACGATGCGTGGCTTCGTTGCGCAAGAAGCAACGGTGATGTTCTTGAATGTTTGTGGGCAATCCATGAACGGTGCAGCGTTGACAGATAGCACTGCTCCTAAATTCTCTTTCTCGCAAGATAAGAAAAATGTGCCTACGGCGCAAGTTGGAAAGGCATATCCGCTTTTTGATACACAATGTTTAGACGTTGTATCTGGCGTTAGACCTTATACGACTACGGTTGTTTCTCCCTCGGGAAAGAACGTGCAAATCGTTGATGGTGCTTTCGTTCCGACGGAAAACGGAATCTACACGCTTACATACACGGCTACAGATTTAGCTGGAAATACGGCAAATGAAACGTTCAAGATATTATCTACAAACGCTTTGAAGCCTATTACCATCGAAGCGGAGACCGCATCGGGAAGCTTCAGCTTTGGTGACAATATACCCGTGTACGAAGCGACGGCGCAAGGCGGTAGCGGAAGCTTAAATATAGCAACGGAAGTTGTGCGTGTTGGCGGAGGCGAGCGCGTTACGATTAAGGAAGGCGAGTTCAAGCCGATGCTTGGTGGTACGTATTGCGTGCTTTACACGGCAACGGACTATTTAGGCAATTCGGCAACGAAAACGATTTCGTATGAAGTAGCGCAAACGAATACGGTGACGGTGGAATCCGTCACGGAGCTCAAACGTCTTTTCGACGGTGTTCAAGTTTGTTTCCCTCAGCCTATAGCATACGATTATATAACGCTTCTTGGCAACAAATTAAATGCGCAATATGAAATTGCGGTATATAACAAACAAAATTCGAAAACCGTGTTATCTGACGGCGTATTCACGCCCGATATGGAAGAATACGGCGATACCGTCAAAGTTGAATACGTGATTTACGCAAACAACGACACGACGAAAGCGAACGCGATTAAGTATACCTACGACGTGCCTTTATATTCGAGAGAAATCGATGATAGAACGGTGGGTCAAATTGAAGACTATTTCGTATTCGATAAAAACGTGTTCACGACGTCGTATAACCCTGATAACGATTCGGAATATTTGAAATTCTACACCGATCAAGTGGGAACGGCGCAAACCATATCGTTTGCGAACCCCTTGCTTGCGGATGGTTTCTATATGTCGTTTGTGTTCCCTGCAGGCGAACAAAATTATAGATCGTTCACGATTTCGCTCCGCGATAGCATCAACAGTCAAATTGGTTTTGATTTAGAATTAATCGACATGACGGACACGGTCGATGCTAGCAAGATGACGTATGTACGTTCGGGTGGTGTAAACTACGCAATGAACGGTACGGGCAACACGTTTGCAACGACGATAGATGAAGAAACGGGCGAAGCGAAGAAAGAAGAAGTTCAAAGCCAAACGCCGTTGTCGTTAGAATATAAGGACGGAAAAATTATCGATTACACAGGGCACGTTGTGCTTAGACCGAAAGTTAATTTCGACGACAAAGCGTTTAGCGGCTTCCCTAGTGGCAAGGTATATTTGACGTATACGTTTAACGATGTTACGGGAGCATCTTCGCTTTTGATGTCGCAACTTTGCACGCAAGTGTTGTACGTTGAATATGAAGACGATGGAACGAGAATTCCTTTTGAAGATACTTCTGAACCGATGATCGTTTTATCGAAAGACGTTCGCAACGACTATTTGCTCAATCAAATGGTAGAAGTGCCTGCTGCTATGGGCTTCGACTTAGTTACGCCGAACGTAGACGTATACGTAACGGTAAAATCGCCGAGCGGAAGAATCATTTACAATAGAGTTCTTGCAAACGAAGACTTATACTTCTTGTTGGAATCGCAAGGTAAATATTCAATCATCTACGAAGCGGCAGATGCTGATAACGATACGCGTAAAGTGTATACGATCAAAGCGAAAGACGTAACGCCGCCCACGATAGCAGTTTCGGCGACGAAATTAACGGGCAAAGTAGGCAAGGCAGTTACGATTCCCAAGGCAGTGTTGCTTGACGACGTAGATCAAAATCCTCGTTTATATATAATGATTATCACGCCGCAGGCGACGATTACGACGCTTGGTGAACGTACGGAAGAAAACCCGATTGATTCCTGCATCTTTTTGGCAAAAGGAACGTATTACATCCGTTATTACGCATACGATAGCACGTATAACGGAGCATATTTGGATATTCCCGTGGTAATTTCTTGATAAAAGGAGAAAACGAATATGAAGAAATGGATACAAAGAACAATTGCTTTCGCGTTCAGCGCGATGCTAGTGTTTTCTATAGGTTGTGGATCTTCCAGCGATAGCAGCAGTTCTAGCAGTAGTGGCGGTGCTGGTGGTGATAGCAGCTCGGAATCTTCTTCGCAAACGGCTGACACGGGAACAGTCCTTGCGCAAAACGGCAAAACGGATTACGTAGCAGTGATCCCTGCAAATCCTACGAAAGCGGAACAAACGGCAGTCAATTTGTTGGTAGAGCAATTCAAAGTTGCGACGAATGCGACGCTTCCTGTGGTAAGTGACGCAGGACGTACCTTCAACGCAAAAGACAAAGTGATTTCGGTTGGTAGAACGTCGATTTTGGCAGGATCTGGCTTGTCGGTTGACGTTGAAGAAGTTTCCTATGATGGTTATAAATTAAAGCAAAAGGGCAACACGATGTTGCTTTGCGGTGCAGAAGATAGCGGCACGATCTATTCGATTGGCGATTTCTTGCACGAGCAATTTGCTTACGAAGTGTATGCAGCGGACGAAGTTTACATTGAAAAGACGAACAAGGCATATTTAAAAGAAATCGACATGGTCGAAATTCCCGATTTCTGGGGAAGAACGACGGACGGTTATTTCTCGCAAAACCAACAGCTTTGCTCATCGATGAAGCTTCGCTCGAAGATCATGACGGAGAACTATGGTTATGGTTCTTCGCGTGATTGGATTCCTGGCACGGGTCACACGTTCACGAAGATTCTGCCTCCTGCGAACTATCCTGATCATCCGGAATGGTATTTCAGCTCCCAGCTTTGCTTGTCGAACGAAGAGATGTATACGGAATTTATAAAACAGCTGAAAAAGATGATTTTAGAAAACCCGTATGCGAAAGTAATCAACATTTCGGAAATGGATAACAGCGCGCTTGGCAACTGCTGCAACACGTGTAAAACGTTGAAGAAGTGGTATGGTATGAGTGGTTATTTGATCCGCTTCATCAACAAAGTTATCAACGAGATTGATAAATGGAGAGAAGCGGAAGGCATCGAAAGAGACTTCTATTATACGACGTATGCTTACACAACGGGTACGATCGTTCCGCCCGTAAAGGCGAACTTAGACGGCACGTTCACGGTGCTTGACAACAGCTGTATTCCCCACGAAAAGTTATACATGCGTTTAACGCCGTTGCACCCTGTATGTTATGCCCACGATTTCATGGATCCCGAATGTTCGGAAACGTACAAAATCGGTAAAAACATTCAAGGCTGGCAATCGATCACCGATCGCTTCTTCGTTTGGGATTACGATTGCAGTTATAGAAACTATTTCTGCTTCCACAACATCTACGATGCATTGCAAGAAAACTTGCAAATCTATAAAAAAATTGGTGTTGTAAACATTCAAAGACAAAGCACGACGGGTTCGGAAGTGCGCGCATGGGGACCTTTAACCGGCTACTTAACGGCGAAGCTCATGTGGGACGTAAACGAAGACATGGGCGAGCTTATGGACAACTTCTTTGAAAACTATTATAAGAGCGGCGCGAAATACATGCGTGAATGTTTCGAATTGTTGCGTTCGCATTGCAACATGCTTGACGCACAACGTGACGAAGGCTTCCACTTCAAGTGTTACTACGTAATCGAAGGAAGCGATTGGCCGATCCGCGTTTTGGAAAGAGCGCTTGAACTCATTGACAAGGCGAACGAAACGTATGAACCGTTGAAGGCGACTGATCCACTCTTATATGAAAAGCTCACGTCGAGAACGCTTGTAGAAAACGTATGTCTTCGTTGGATGATCTTGACGAACTATGAATTCTATTATGACGTAAAAGCAAAAGCATATACGCAAAAGCTTGACGAGTGGGAGAGAGATGCCAAAGCAGTTGGCGCGGCATACTACGCCGAAGCAAGAAGCGTGACGGCATGGCTTCAAACGGCACGCGCGAAAGCTGCGTAAAGATAAATGATCAAGGAGAATTAAGTGATGCAATATAAGACCGGTTTTTGGAACTATTTTCCATTTGGTCATTTAGACAATGAAGAAGCTTTAAAGGATTGGAAAGAAATGGGCTTTAATATGCCCATGACTTTCCACTACAATCCTGAAACCAACACACCCGACCAAATGCTTTCGCTTTTGGACGGATGTCAAAGAGAAGGGATGCAAGCGATTGTATGCGATATACGTACACGCCTTCGAACCTATCAAAAAGTTGGTAGAGAAGCATTTATTGAAGGTGTAAAAGCGGCGGTAAAAGATTTCGGTTCGCATCCTGCAAATTTCGGCTTCTATATCGGCGACGAACCAGGGCATAAGGAAATTGAAAGTGCGATAGAAGCGTGTCAAATCGTGAACGAATATGCTTCGCATTTAACCAACTTTATCAATTTGTTCCCTTATTGGGAAGACGACACGTTCTCTCAAGAAAACGCTCTCGGCGCAGTTACGACGAGAGAATATAAAGCGAACTTAGACGATTTCGTTAAACGTTCGGGTGTAAAAATCCTTGCTTACGATTGCTACGGTCAATGCACCTATTTCCAAAAAGACAAATACCGCAGTTCCTATTTGCGCAACTTGCGCATTTTCGGCGAAGTGGCGAGAGAAAACGGCATCGAGCTTTGGACGAGTTTGCTTTGCATAGGGCATTTCTCCTTGCGTGTTCCCACGGCGGACGATATGCGTTGGCAACTTTCCACTGCATTTGCGCACGGCGCAACGGGCGTTCAATGGTTCGCGGTGTATAAACGTGGCTACGAAGGCACGTGGCGCGGCTCTCCGTTCGATGAATTTGGCAACAAAACGGAAACGTATGCGCGTCTTGCTCGTGAAACCCGTATTTTCAAGGAATGCATCTTGCCTTATTTGGAAGGCTACAAATTCGATAAGGTTTGGCATCACAATTTAAGCGTAGACGCAGGCGGTGGCGTTGAACAGTTTGAAGGTATGGATGAACTCAAATTCATCACGTATATCATCAATCCAACGCCGGCAGCCGTCACGCGCTTTGTGAACGACGAAGGCAAAGTTGCTTATGCCATCACAAACATGAGTTCGACTGAACCTACCAAAATCCGTGCACGATTTGAAGGTCCGCTTTCTAAATATAACAGAATGGCGCGTTGGTATGCACCCGGTCAAATCGTGATCTACATGGAAGATGGGGTCAGATAAAAAAATAAAAAAAATTATATATATTTAAGGAGGGTTTAGTAAGAAAATGAAAAGAAACAATGTAGCAAAACGTTTCGGCATCGCTTCGCTTTGTTTGGCAACGGCAATTTCCGCATTCAGCGGCATTTCGTCGCTGGCTAACAACGTCGTGTTTGCCGAAGGGGATACGATTCAAACGACGGATATCGTTGAATTCGTGACAAAGTCGGAGGAAACGAAGGCGGAAGTGGTAACGAGAAACGTTTACACGGGAAGCTGTACCAAGGCTACGCAGACGAAGTGCTTAAACGTTACTTCCGAGGGCGCGTACGAAGCAAAATTTAAAACAATTTTTACCGATGAAGCAACTTTGAGATTCAACTTCCCCGAAACCGATGCAAGCGCGTCGGATCCTTACGGCAACTTCGTTATCCGTGTCGCGGACGCAACGGACGCCAGCAATTATTTTGAAATCGAATATTACGTTATCTACGGCGGAAGCGTTGACTCTACGGGTGTTGCCGTAAAATGGAAAGGTTTGTATCGTACTTCTACCGCTCAAGTTGGCTCGAATGCGTATAATAAAGGTGGCACATGGCAGAAATCAAAACAAACAAGCAGTGCTAGCGCCGGATATGCTTATGCGCCGTCATTCTTGGGGAAAGGCCAAAGCAGTAATAAATACTTGAAGAGAGAAGGTGGTTTGACGCTTCAATGGTCGAGCGGGACATTACAGGTTTATGCAAATCACTATAAATACGGAGACGCTTCTGATATGATTACGACCTGCATTGGCGCGTTTGACGGTTCGTATACCACAGCTTCCGGAAATGGATTTAAGTCCAAATCGACTTGGGGCTTGCCTAAAATGAGCTTCCCCAACGGCTACACGATCAGCTTTTCGTCCACTAACGCTACCGGTACGGGCAAAGCAACGGACGTATCTTTCTCGAAGGTTTTAAACGGTACAATCGGAAGCACTATGAACACGCTTACCAGCGGTGAAACAATTGATTTTGCCAATGCAACGCTACCGAAAGACAATTATATGAAAGCGTACGATACAATCAAAGAGAATGCAGACAAAGCGTTGCTTGGTTGGAAAGACACGGACGGCGCGCTCCATTCCACCAAAACCGCGCTGACATCTGCTGATATCGGAGCTTACACCCCCGTGTTCTTGGGCTTTGAAAAGATCCAAGGCGCGAGCTTGCGTATCGACACGGTGTACGGAAATTCTGGTCTTCGTTTCATCAACGGCTTTAACCCCGACGATTACAAGGCGTTAAGCGATGCACGTTATATCAAAACGCCAGAAAATGAAACGGGTTGCATCACGTTCGGTACGTTGCTTGCTTACAAAGAATCGTTAACGGAAGGCATTTTCGACGTTGTAAACTATGCAACGCAACTTGAAGCGGGAACAAATGTTTTGCAAGCGGAAAGCACGAAGAAGATATTTGATTATACAGCGCCTGTTAAAGACAACGAAGGAAAAATTCTTACTGATGACAACGGAAATGTAATCACGAAAGATTACAAGGCGTATTCGGTAGCGCTTGTAAATCCCAACATTGAATACGCGCAATCGTTTGCGGCAAGAGGGTATATCGTTGTGGCGTATACCGACGGAACGACGGCGACGTTCTACACGCAGTATACCGCAGAGAACGACATTCGTTCCATCAAACAGATAGCGGAAATCATAGCGACGAGCGAAGAAGCGAAAGTGGAATTTGACACGTATACAACAGAGCAAAAAAATGTTGTTTTAGGCTACGCTGGCTTGCCGCTGATTGAAGAATAAGGGAAGGGGGATAGTAAAATGAAAACTTATCAAAAAGTGGAAATTGAAATTTTGCTTATTGAAGAAGATATTGTCCGCACTAGCGTGGAAAACACGGCGGAAAAATATAATCCTTGGGATGACCTTATCTTTAATTTCGGCGCCTAATTAAAAAGGAAAAAATCTTGCAAAGTCTTGCCCTAAAAAACGGGCAGGACTTTGTGGGGCTAAAAAATTCAAACAAGAAGAGAATTTTTAGGAGGGGAAATGAAAATGAAAAACGTAGCAAAGCGTTTTGTGCTCGGTGCGATTTGTTTGGCGACGGCAATTTCCGCTTTCGGTGGGATTTCGGCATTCAACAACAACGTTGGCATTTCCGAAGGCTTAAACGATGTGACAACGCCTGTTTTTCAAGAAGAGCAAACGACCGCCATTAACGTGAAAGATTTCGTGGAAACGACGACGGCGACCGTAACGCAAGAAGAATTCACTTCGATGATCACGGCTAACACAACCACGACCACGCACAACGCTTTAACTATCCGTTCTGACACGTCGTATGATGCAACGTTCAAAATGGTGTTCACGGGCAATTCGGAATTCACCTTCCGTTTCGCGGAAACGGGCACTACCCTTTACGGCGATTTCAAGTTCCACGTGGAAGACGTGACCGATCCCACCAACTGTTTTGATTTGATCTACTACGTTAGAAAAACAAGCGCCGCGGCAGAAAGCAACTGGACGGGGCTATACGTGCAATATAAAGATCAAAAACGCACGACGAGCACGTCTGCAAACAGCACGGATTCCGTTCCGGCAAACAAGATTGTGACGAGTGGAGAGTCTCCCGTAAACGATTTCTTGCCTCACTTCTTGAGTAGAGGCAATAAAAGCACGCGCCGTGCAAAATTGTATTTTAACTGGAATTCCTCTGGCGTTTTAACCATTCAAACCTACGGTGCTAAATCTCCAGACCCTTCGGATAATTTGCAAACGGTTGCGAAGTTCGACGGCACGGAAACTTTCAGCCCTTCCACTAAAACGTGGGGATTGCCCAAGATCAGCTTCCCCAACGGTTATAAAATCACCGTTTCTTCCGATTTCACCAAGTCTGGTGTAGAAGATCATGGTTCTGACGTATGTTTCTCGTCCATCGTAAACAACGGCACAACCTACGATTTCAACACGGCAACGGAAGTTGCTAAAAACAACAACACAAAAGCTTACACCGCGCTCACGGCGCAAGAAAACGCAGGCAAGTTGTTCCTTGGTTGGGAAGATGCGAATGGCGCACTCAATACCACGGCTACGGCGATTAAATCCGCTGATATCGCTGCTTACACCCCTAGATTCTTGGGTTTTGACAAAATCAACGGCGCAAGCGTTCGTATCGAATCGGCTGGTAGATCGGGTATTCGTTTCATGACGCTGTTTAATAAAAACGATTATCTCGCAATCAGCGAATCGAGCTTTGTGACGTCTTTCGGTACGTTGGTTGGTCACACCGCAACGATCAATACGCTTGGCAAGGATTTCACGATTGAAAACTATGCTGAAGAAGCAACCGTGAAAAAGATTGCAAACACCAACGGCGTTTATAGCTATAAAGATAAGAGCACGGGCACGCAATATATCGCTTATTCGCTCGCAATCGTTGATTTAGCGGAAGCAAGCTACACGAAATCCTATTCGGCACGTGGCTATATCGAAGTGGCTTACGCTGACGGCACGACGAAAATCTTCTACACCGATTTTGACATCACGAATAACTCTCGCTCGATCGCGCAAGTGGCTTACAACTTAAAGACGATTGGCGAAGCTGAATATAACGGCTATACGCCTGAAAGAAAGGCGATCGTGGATGCTTACGCTACCGCTTACGTTGTGCCTGAAGTGACGGAATAATCCTTAGCAGAACAGAAAATGAGAACATATCAAAAATTTGAAATGGAAGTTTTAGTTCTTGAAGATGATATCGTTCGCACGAGTGGCAACGAGCCTGCTGAATATGAAGATCCCATCAGCAAATACGACGACGTGATCGCTGATTTTTAATCTAAACAAATGGTAAAACCGCGAAGTGCTCAATTATCGGGGGGCGCACTTCGCGGGGATACCAAAAAATAAAAATTAATTTTTATCTAAGGAGGATAAAAAAATGAGAAACAATGTAGCAAAACGCTTCGGCATTGCTTCACTTTGTTTGGCAACCGCTTTCTCCGCTTTTGGTGGATTGGTTAGCAACGTAGCATCTGCTGAAGAAAACAACGAGCCTGCGCAAAACACTGTTCAAACGACCAGTCTTGTTCGCACGAACGCAGCGGCAACGATTGAAGAAGTGGCAGCGAAGCTTCCTGGCGACAAGACGAAAGCAACGTCCTTTACGGGCTTGCGTCTTTCTTCTGACGATGCTTACAAAGCAACGTTCAAAACCGTTTTCGACGGAAACATGGAAATTAAATTCCGCTTCCCCGAAACGTACACCGACGCGTTATACGGCAACTTTAACTTCCGTTTCACCGACGCAACGGACGAAAGCAACTATTTCGACGTTACTTACTATGCAGAAAAGGAAGACGATAACCGCTCTGTGTATGCAACCGCTCCTTACGTGACGTGGGGCGACGAAGTTCGTATGTCTACGCATAGCGCAAACAATGGTCATGAGTGGTCGAACAAGATTGAGAAAAATAAAGACACTTATCAGTTTGCTCCTTCTTTCTTGACGACGGCGGCAACGAACTATGTGGATCGTGCCGATCGTATGGGTATTTTGTCGCTCGTTTGGGTTGGCGGCGTGTTGACCATCAGCGCAAACACCATCGGGCTTCAAGATAACAACACGCCTTCTATGATTCCCATTGCAGCGTTCGACGGTACGTATGACACGACCAAAGTGAACAACGGCTTTATTGGTAAGCAAACCACAGATCCCAACGATCGTAAAATCATTTTGGAAGATAGAGCAGGCGGCTTGCCCACGCTTAACTTCGAAAACGGCTACACGCTCGCCGTTTCTTCTTCCTTTGAAGATGCAAGAACGACGGACAACGGCTCTGACGTATTCTTCTCTTCCATCGTAGCTGACAAAACCTACGATTTCAGCCAAGCGGAAACCACGAAGAACGAACAAATGGAAGCTTTCGACAATGGTTTCGAATTCTTGCCCGCTGCTCCTGCAACGGATGCAGGTAAGGTGTTCCTTGGCTACAAGGGCGCAAACGGCAATCTCTACGGCGTTGATTCGTTGGTGCAAAAAGGCGGATCGTATCAACCCCTCGTGATCTCCTACGATACGATCAACGGCGCAAGCGTGAGAGTGGACGAAGAAACCGCTCAATCGGGTATCCGTTTCATGACGGTGTTTGACCCCACTGAATATGCAGCGGTGAAAGATTATATCCAATCTTTCGGTACGATCATCGCTTACACGGAAACGCTTACCAAAGGCGATTTCACCATTGCAAACTATGCAGGTGAAGCTGCGTTCGCGCAAGTGAAAAACACGAAAGGCATGTTTGAATATAAAGATTACGTTGCATATTCGATGGCGCTTGTAAACATCAAGGATTTCACGAAAGCATATTCCGCAAGAGGCTATCTCGTTGTTAAATACGTTGACGGTGCGACGGCTACCGTTTACACCGATTATAACGTGGCGGACAACTCTCGTTCGATTGCGGAAGTTGCAAATCTTTTGATAACGGAAAATGCAGAAACTTATGAAGCAATGAACGATGCGCAAAAAGCAATCGTAGATGCTTACGTTGCTGCTTACGTTGCGCCTCAAGCATAATTAGGAGGATAGGAAAAATGAAAGCATATAAAAAATTTGAAATTGAAGTTTTAGAACTTGAAGAAGACATCGTTCGCACGAGCGATCAAACTCCGTTGGACGATCCACTCAGCCAATACGACGACGTTATCACTGATTTCTAATTAAAACACAATGGGTTAAACCGCGAAGCGTTGCCTGAATTGACAACGCTTCGTGGGGATCACCCAACACATGTCAGGAGAAAAAAATGAGAAAGAACAAAATGGCAAAACGCTTTTCTATCGCTTCGCTTTGTTTGGCGGCGGCTTTTTCTGCGTTTAGTGGAACGGCGCTTTTGGAAAACGAAGTTGCGTATGCCATGGGGAATAAGAACGGCGATCCCTTTTCGATTGTTACGGCTAACACCTTAGGCACGACGTTAAGCTACGATGAAGAAATCTATTGGAAAGACATAAGAAACAATCCTGTTACTTATGAGTTATGCGAACCGATAGGCGGTGTTCGTATTTCATCAGATCAACCCTATGAAGAACAACTTGTAAACACCTTCAAAGGGGATACGACAATTAAATTTTCATTCCCTGAATTGTTCGATTGGGAAAACAAATGGTATGGTGGCGATTTTAAAATTCGTGTAACCGACGTAGACGACGAAAGCAACTATTTTGACGTCGTTTATTATCCCCAAGTGAAAGAACAAACTAATACGTCAAAATATCCTTCGGGTTATTCCACCGCTCTTACAAATTTGGCGATTAACTATAAAGGTATGATCCGTGCGCTTGCTGCAAACAGGGATAAAATTGACACCACTTATTCTATCGATGCAACCATTGCTGCTCCTTCGTTTCTCACTCATTTCCAAAAAAGCTATACCCAACCACCCGGACAAAGCATGATACCCGGCAAACTTGCCTTTGAGTGGAATGATGACGTGCTGTCTGTTCTTACGAACCTTGGCACGGGAACTGGCGCTACGCAACACGTAGTGGCTTCGTTTGACGGATCGTATGATGAAACGGCAGAAAACAATGGTATCAATTGGGATAAAAAAGCAAAAACGGGTACGTATGGTTTACCCAAACTCTCCTTTAAAAACGGATACAAAATTTCGTTCTTGTCCGATTTCTCAATTCCCGGTGTAGACGACCACGCAACGGACGTATGCATCAAAGAAATCACGACAAACGGAACAACGACGAAATTTACAAATAGAAACACGGTAACGATAAACATTCTTGATCGCAGCAACGCTTATAAGAGAGTGGATGTTGGCGACGAGTTGATTATCCCCGTGGCAGTTTATGGTGACAACCAAGAAGTGATTGACGTTCAGGTTGTTTGCCCTAACGGCAAGAGAGATAACGTCACACCTGGTCAAAACTATGAGGTTAAAATGGAAGGTGTCCATCACGTTATCTATTGCGTTCAGGAAGACGCAACCAACGAAAGTTTGGCAGGCTTTTCCTTCACAGCACAGAATTGGACAACGATCGAAACGACTGATTTCGTACATACTGCTGCGAGCGTAAAGCAAAGTCAAAACGGTTTGCGCATTTCTTCCGACAAAGCCTACACGGCAACGTTAAAAAGCATCTTGACAGGAAACGCTAAATTTGATTTTAAGTTCCCTGAAACGTATGCGGACGATTATTATGGCGATTTCACTTTCCGCATAACGGATGCAAAGAATGCTAGCAACTATTTTGATATTAAATATTACGTATCGAACAGCCGTAAGAATTATACAGGCATTTACGTGCAATATGGCGACAAAGTGCGTCTTGCCCATAAAAATGGTTTGGCTTGGTATGACGTGATACAAGAAAACACGGAAACCATTGCCTATGCGCCTTCTTTCCTTTCTTATTGCGGTGGGACGGGAGAATATGAAGGCGGTCGCATGGGAACGCTCTCGCTCGTTTGGGAGGACGACGTTTTGATCGTGCTTGCAAACACTAGCTTGGATAGCGATAAAGCGATTATGAGGGTGATTGCAAAATTTGATGGAACGAGCAAATTTGCAAACAATGGAACGAGCTTCGGCTTGCCGAAATTGAATTTTGCAAACGGCTACACAATCAGCGTTTCTTCTTTCGCTTCGGAGGCAACGGACGTGTTGTTCTCCGCGATTGAAACGGATAACGCGACGTATGATTTTAGCCAAACGGAATTAACGAAAGATAGCAACGTTGAAGCGTTCAACAATGCTTTTAAAACCTTGGATACAGTGCAAACGATTAAAGGTAAAGTTTTCCTTGGTTGGAAAAACACCACGACGAACGAGCTTTATCCTGCATATTCGATTGTGAAAAAGGTTGCAGGGCAAAGCTATGAACCAATCGTTATGATTTTTGACACCGTCAATGGCGCAAGCATACGATTAGACACGTCGGAAAACGGCAAATCTGGCATTCGATTCCAAACATATTTTAACGTTGACGAATACGAAGCGCTGAAAGGCTATATCCAATCGTTCGGCACGTTGGTCGCTCACACGGATGATCTCACGGAAAGCGATTTCACCATTGAAAATGATCAAGGCGAATTGCTGGTGGCGAAAGTGCAAAACACCAAGGGCACGTTTGAATATATCGCAGGCGACGGCGAAAAATACACGGCGTATTCTATGGCAGTGGTAAATCTTGTCGACTACGCAAGTGAGTTCTCGGCAAGGGGATACCTTGTGGTTGAATATGCTGACGGGACGACACAAAACGTTTACACAGATTTTAACGTTGCGGATAACACGGCTTGCGTTGCTGATATGGCTTACGAAATCAAGGAGAATAATCCGGATTTGTATGCGATTATGACAGATGCGCAACAAGCGATCATTGATGCTTATGCGAATGCTTATGCAAAATAAGAAAAAATTAGGAGGAAAGGAGAATATATTATGAAACACATGAACAAAGTTAAAAGAATTGCGGCTTTCGTTCTTACATGTTTATTGAGTTGTATCGCATTTGCGTGTAACCCTTCCGATAGCGGAAACAGCAGCAGTGGCGGTGGTACAAGCAACAGTAGCAGTAGCAGCGCCGGCGGCACTATTGGTGGTGGCGGTGACAGCAATGTTGGCGGCGACAATGGGCTTGAAGATCCCAACGACAAGGACGATCTTATAGACGATTGGGGAATGTAACAAAACAGGAAAAGGGGCGGGGAGTTGTTAAACAAACTTACGCTTGGTTATCAAAACAATAAAGAAGGAGAAAAATTATGAAAAAAATCCATTTGGCAAAACACTTAGGGATCGCTTCGCTTTGCTTGGCAACGGCGGTTTCGGCATTTAGCGGAATTGCATCGGTAGATAACAACGTTGCGCTTGCGGAAGGAAACATTCAAACAACGGATTTTGTGTATACGACGGCGAGCGTAACGCAAGAAACGAGGGATGTACACATTAAAAAAGCACCTAAAACGGCATCGGATATCGTAAAAGATCAATCGTGCTTGAATATTTCTTCCGACGAACCGTATTCTGCAATGTTTAAAAACGTCTTTACGGGAAACACGGAGTTTAGATTTGCATTCCCTGATATGGACGTAACTGGTGATTTTAGATTCCGTATTGCGGACGTGACCGATCAAAACAATTATTTTGACATCGTTTACTATGCATATTCGGCTAAAGGTACGGCGATTTGTATCGAATGGAACGGTCAAACGCGTATGACGGACGGTACGAACTCCACGGCTGCCGGTGGGGCGGCTGCGGCTTGGTACAATTCAAGACAGACTTCTTCCACTTCAAGTGCTTTCCGATTTGCGCCCAATTTTGTGAGCACTGCCACTGCGGATTATTACACTCGCGAAGGTAAATTGCAGCTTAAATGGTCTGGTGACATATTGTCCATATTTGCGAACGGCGTTAACAGACAAGACGGATCCGATAGTATTACGACGAAAATTACTTCTTTCGATGGCACGTATAATGCTGATGCCGCTAAAAAAGGCTTTGTAAGCAAGAGCAGCTGGGGCTTGCCGAAAATGAATTTTGCAAACGGCTATACCGTTACCGTTTCGTCTTCGGTTGACAGCACGGCAACGGAAGACAAAGGAACGGACGTGTCTTTTTGGAAAATTACAAACAACGGCACGACGTACACTTTTGGCAACGAAACTATAGCAAAGAACGACAACATGCAAGCATTTGAGGATTATTTCGTTGCGTTGACAGAAGCCGACATTCCGCAGTTGGCTGTTGGTCAAGTATTTCTTGGGTGGAAAAATACCAAAACAAACAAGCTCTATCCCGTTCGCTCGATGATGCAAAAGAATCAATGTGAAGCTGTCGTAATTGATTTTGACACCATAAACGGTGCAAGTGTGAGAATTGGAGAAAGATCAGGCATTCGTTTCCAAACGTTGTTTGATGCGGAACAATATGAGGCGATTATCAAAGGAGATTATATTCAATCGTTTGGCATGATCATTGCCTACACTGACACCTTAACGACGGTCGGTAAAGAGTTTACGATTGAAAACTATCAAGACCAAGAAACGTTTGCGAAAGTAGAAAACACTAAGGGAACGTTTGATTATACCGATAGGAATAATAAAACGTATAAGGCGTATTCGATGGCGTTGGTTGAAATCGCCGACTACACGAAAGCATATTCGGCAAGGGGCTATCTCGTAGTGAAATATTCAACGGGTGAAACGAAGACGCTTTACACCGATTATAACGCTACGGATAATTCCCGTTCGATTGCGGAAGTGGCATATCGTTTACAGACCATTGGCGTGGAAGAATATAACGCTATGTCGGGCACGCAAAAAGCAATCATCGACAATTACGCTGCGGCTTACGTTGTTGCGTAAACCAAACGTGAGAAGCAAAAGACGAAAGCATATCATATGATTGCGAGATAAAAACAACGCAAACAGGATGGAAATTATGAAAAAGAACAAGACGCCAAAAACATTCAAAATCGCCTCGCTTTGTTTTGGCGTGCTCCTTTGTGCATGTGGAAGTCCATTGCTTAGGAGCAACGTTGCGACCGCTGATGATCTTGACACTATTCAAGCAACGGATTTCGTGTATACGGGAGCGGAGGTCACGCAAGATTTAAGCGGTTTACACATTTCGTCGAGTGATGCGTATAGCGCAACGTTCAAGGGGATTTTTAGCGGAAATACGACGTTCAAATTTAGATTTCCTGAAACGTACGTAGATGCGCTGTATGGCGATTTTACCTTCCGTATCACGGATGCAACGGACGATAGCAATTATTTTGACATTAACTACTACGTTGAAAATGAAGCGTATTTCGCCACGGCTGTTTGCGTGCAACATAATGGCGAAACGCGTATGACTAGCGATAGGGTTGAGAGGAGTCAAACTTGGTATAACACCAAAGTGACTGGGCAGCAAAATCATAAATTTGCACCCTGTTTTCTTAGCAAAGCTTATGATGAAAACAAAGATAAGCGTTACGGCGTTTTATCACTTATCTGGACAGAGGATGTTCTAACTGTAAAAACAAACACTACGGCGCTTCAAAACGAGGCAACAACCGTCCCTATTGCTTCATTTGACGGCACCTACGATCCTGAAAAACCTAACAACGGCTTTGAAAATAAAGTTGGCTGGGGCTTGCCGAAGATAGCATTTGAGAACGGCTACACGATTAGTATTTCTTCTAACATTGAAGATAAAAGATCGTCGGATAAAGGCTCCGACGTGTTGTTCGCGTCGATTACAAACGATGGAACAACGTACAATTTCAAGCAAGACTCGCTTTTGGTTGATAGCAAAATGGAAGCGTTTGACAGCGCGTTTAAGTTTTTGACCACGAGAAAAACGACGGCAGACACGGTGTTCCTTGGTTGGAAGAATACCGCAACGAATAAACTCTATCCTGCTTATTCGGTAGTGAGAAAGACTGAAGCGTTCGAGCAAGTTTCCTTGGGCTTTTCAAGCATTGACGGCGCGCAAGTGAGAATTGACACTTCTGAAAACGGAAAATCAGGCATTCGTTTTTTGACGGCATTCAACAAAGAAGAATTTGAAGCGATCAAAGAAACAGGCTTCCTTAAATCGTTCGGTACGGCGGTTGCGTGGACGGAAACGTTGACGAAAGGCGATTTCACCATTGAAAATTATCAAATGGAATCCGCTTTTGCAAAAGTGGAAAACACCAAGGGAACGTTTGCCTATCTTGACGATAGCGGTGAAGAGCTCGCGGCGTATTCCATGGCAATTTACGTAGATCCCGATCATTTCACGATGAAATATTCGGCAAGGGGCTATCTCATTGTAGAATATGCGGATGGTAAAACGCGCACGATTTACACCGATTATAGCGACGCAAACAATTCTCGTTCGATTGCCGAAGTCGCATATCAGTTCAAGACGGAGAATATGGACGTGTATGCCACTATGTCGTGGGCGCAAAAAGACACGATTGACGCGTTTGTTATCTCCTATTTGGAAGCTACTAACAAATAAAAAAGTGGGTGAAACATATGAGCTATTTATTTTTAAGATTTCCAGGTTTTAAGAGAAAAGCCGTATCGCTTAGCTATGATGATTGCGTAGAAGCGGATAAGAAAATGCTCGAAGTGATGAAGGCGAATGGGTTAAAGGGAACGTTTAACTTAAACTCTGGCTTGTTTGCTAGTGAAGGGAAACATCTCACTGCGGAAGAAGCGGCTGCCTTATACCTGCCCTCAGGAAATGAAGTGAACGTACACGGGTTAAAACATGCCATGTTGTGTGAATTTGAAACGCCGCTTGTCGTCAATGAGATTTTTTCGGATAGAAAAAATTTAGAACAGCTCACGGGGCAAGTGATCAAAGGCATGGCGTATCCCAATAGATCGTATGAAAGCGAAAAACTCGCGCCTATTTTGAAAAATTGCGGAATTTCCTATGCAAGAATCAGTGGCACGACGGGGACGTTTAATCTTCCTACCGATTGGATGCAAATGCAGCCCACGTGTTGCGATTTGTCTCCAAATGCAATGGAGCTCGCTGAAAAGTTTATAGAAACGCCCGAGCCTGCTTACGTTTGGTCTAAAACGCCGCAATGGTTCTTTATGTACGGGCACGCAAGATTTACCTATGAATATAACAAGGTGGAAAACTTCACGAAGCTTTGTGAGTATTTAGGCAATCGCGACGACGTTTGGTATGCAACGGTTGGCGAAATGTATAGATACGCGCAAGCTTATGACAGATTAGAATTCTCGGCTGATGGCACGCTTGTGTTCAATCCGAGTGCGCTCGACGTTTATTTGGAATATTATGAGAATAAATACGTTGTTCCAGCTGGACAAACCATTCGTTTAGAGATAAAAGATTTTCCTTGAGTTGCCTTTTTAAAAGAAAAAATGAAAATCCTTAGACGTGGAGAAAGTTAAGATCTATGGAAAACAGTCAAATTAGAAAAATCGTGTTCGACAACGAAATTACGCTTTGGTGGGGGCGCCGCGCGCTTTCAAAAGGTTGGGCGTACGTGGTGTCTTTGAACGAAAAAGTGCAAGGAAAAACGACAAAAACGCACTTTGAATTGACAAACTTACAACCTGAAACGGAATATGCGTTGTCTGTTGCGCTTGTAGACGAAACAGAAAACACGATTGAAGAGATAGGGAAAATCAAAATAAAAACGCTTTCAACGAAAAAGCGTTTAGACGTGACGAAAGCGCCCTACAACGCAGTTGGAAACGGCGAAACTTTGAACACCGCTGCTTTGCAAAAAGCACTTAACGATTGTAAGGCGGATGAGTGTGTATATTTCCCAAAGGGAATTTATATGACGGGTGCGCTCAACGTGCATTCGGATACGGAAATCTATTTAGATAAAGATGCGGTTTTGCAGGGCACGGGGAACGTCGAAGATTATTTGCCCAAGCGTAAAAGCCGTTTTGAAGGGGTGGAGAGAGAGTGTTATAGCTCCCTTTTAAACCTTGGTGAGCTTGATAAAGACGGCGGCTATAATTGCCAAAACGTTGTCATTCGCGGTGGCGGAACGGTGTCGGGCGGTGGCGAGCGCTTGTGCTGGGGAACGATTGAAGCGGAACGCGAACGTTTGAAAAAATATTTAGACAGCAACGCCGATTACGTGAAAACTTGCGAAAATGAGAACACAGTCCCTGGGCGCGTGCGCGGACGGCTGATTAATATGAGCAACTGTCAAAACGTAGTGATGTCGGGGATAACGATGCAATATGGTCCCGCTTGGAACGTGCATATGATTTATTCCAAGGATATCACGACCTGCGGTTGTAAAATTGTATCCAAAGGTGTTTGGAACGGCGACGGTTGGGATCCCGATTCTTCCGAAAATTGCGCACTCTTTAACACCGAGATGCAAACCCACGACGATGCCATAGCCATTAAATCGGGAAAAAATCCCGAAGGCAACGTGATCAATCGACCGACGAAAAACGTTTACATTTTCGATTGTCATGGCCGAAACGGTATAGCGGTGGGAAGCGAAATGTCGGGCGGCGTGGACGGCGTGTATATTTGGGATTGCAATTTCACTAATTCTTATAACGGAATCAAGCTCAAAACAACCCCCCAACGCGGCGGTTATATCCGCAACGTTCACATTTACGATAGCGCGTTTGCGGCAATTTACGTGCTCACAAACGTTCCTTACAACAACGATGGGGAAAGCGCACCTACGCTTCCTGAAATTGAGAACGTTTCCATGGAGAACGTGGAAAGCCTTGGCGTTTCCATTCGGCAGGGCGTACCGCATATTATGCCGCCTATCACCGTCAGTGGACTCAGCGAAGAACACCCGATTCGCGGCGTTCAAATCAAGAATGTGCGCTTGCACAAGTTAGAAAACGGCGAAGAGCCCAAGATGGAAATTGAAAACGTTAAAGATCTAGTGATTGAAGAAGTGCAATATATTTAACAGCAAAAATAAATAGAAAAAGCGTATAAAAAGCGGCACCGATAAAAATCGGTGGCGCTTTTTGTTGCCTAAGGGCAAAAAAATGGCGACCCAGAACGGGCTCGAACCGTCGACCTCCAGCGTGACAGGCTGGCGGTCTAACCAACTGAGCTACTGGGCCATTTATATAAAACAAAATTATTTTTAAATTTGGTGGGCCTTCACGGATTCGAACCGCGGACCAATCGGTTATGAGCCGACAGCTCTGACCACTGAGCTAAAGGCCCATTTGCATTTCAAAACAAGTCAGTGCACAATGCTTGATTATAATAAACGATTTTTATAGAAAAGTCAAGTGATTTTTGTTAAAATCGCAAAAATTTTTTTTCGACAAAAGAAAAAATAATTCTTGTTTTTTTTGCAGGATTTTTGCGTGTGTTTATTTTAAAATAGTGCCATATACAGGAGATAGGCTATGAAAATTCTTTTTAACCGTCAAAAGGACACATTGTATATCAAATTAAGCGGCGAGCTTGACGAACATTCCGCTTCCAACGCACGGCGGGAAGCCGATCGCCTTGCCGATAACCATGCCGATTGCACACGCGTAATATTCGACCTTTCTGACGTGTCGTTTATGGATTCAACGGGGATCGGTTTTTTGATTGGGCGTTATAAAAAATTTAATCGCTACGGCGTTAAATCGTACATAACCAACCCCTCGCAAACAACGGACAAAATCTTGGCGATGAGCGGGGTATATTCGCTCATTCAAAAATTGTAAGAAGGAGAGAAGAAATGGAGAATTATATGAAATTGGAAATTGCGGCGATCAGTGAAAACGAAAGCTTTGCGCGCAGCGCTGTAGCGGCGTTTGCGCTTGCGCTCAATCCCACGCTCGGCGAACTTTCCGATATAAAGACGGCGGTGAGCGAAGCGGTGACAAATTGTATTGTTCACGCATATTCTGGCGGCGACGTGGCTAAAAGAGTATATATCGAATGCAGGGCAATCAAAGGCTTATATGGGGGAGAATTACATATCCAAATCACCGATCACGGTTGTGGTATCGAGGACGTAGACCGTGCCTTAACACCCTTTTATACAACGCTAGCGGGCGAAGAGCGTTCGGGTATGGGCTTTACGATTATGCAAACGTTTATGTCGAGTTTTTGCGTGCAAAGCGAAAGGGGGAAAGGCACGCAAATCGTCATGTCTAAAAAGATCGGGGTGATGGAAAACGAAGAAATAAGGAAACGGGTAAATGCTTGACGAAAAGCTTACAATCGAATACGTTAGAAGCGCGAAAGCAGGCGATAACAAGGCAAAGGAAATGCTGATAGAGCATAACGTTTCACTAGTGAAATGTATCGTGAAGCGCTATCTTGGAAAGGGGGTTGATTACGACGACTTGTTTCAAATTGCCTGCATTGGTTTTTTGAAAGCGATTGCAGGTTTCGACGAGAGTTTTGGTGTAAAATTTTCGACTTACGCCGTGCCGATGATCGCAGGCGAAATCAAGCGTTTTATGCGTGACGATGGAAGCGTAAAAGTTTCTCGGGCAATGAAACAAACGGCAAAGGAGATGAATTTGTTTGTGGAAGAATATACGATCGCGCACGGCAAACAACCGCAAATTTCATTGATAGCGGAAAAGTTTGGGTTGGAAGAAGCGGAAACGGTGTTCGTGATGGGTTCGTCGAAGATGCCTGTGTCGTTATATAGCGGCGGGGATTTCAAGGACGGTAAATCGCGCGAGCTGGTGGAAACGCTTCCTGCTGAAGATCATCAGGAAGATTGGCTTGATAAAATGTTGCTTCGCGGCGCAATCAACGAGCTTCCCGAACGGGAACGAAAGATCATCGTTTTGCGCTATTTTCGGGACATGACGCAAAGCGAAGTGGCGGAAAAGATCGGGGTGAGCCAAGTGCAGGTGTCCCGCATAGAAAACCGCATCATTAAGGAATTTAAGGAAAAACTTATCGGATAGCTCGTTTTTAGTTTGCAAAAGCAAAAAAATTTGCTATAATGAAAGTATGCAAAATCGAGAGAGAAAAAATATGAAATTGTTTAGCGAGCCCACGCAAGCTTCGGCTTCGGGGATCGCATTTTCGCTTGCGGCGGTTTTGCCCAACCTTTTATCCATCGTCTTTTTGATTGTTGTGGGGGTGGGGGAATATGAGCAAGCCGATTGGTATTTATACGCAACCTTTCTCTTGCCGCAAATAGGATTTTTAGCGACGGCAATTTGGTTTTTATATTATACAAAAACGCCTATAAAAAGTATGGTTAAAAATCAAAAATGCGCGCCGCGCTATTTTTTGATTGCGCTTTTGTTGCAGGTAGGGCTTTTTTTTCTTGCTCAGCTGAACGCTTTGTTTTTAAGTTTTTTAGAAAATTTTGGCTATGAAGATCCAGGGATAAGCTTGCCGTCAATGGATGGGTTTGGTTTTTTCGGCGTACTCACCGTGGTCGCCGTGTTGCCTGCAATTTTAGAAGAAACTATCTTTCGCGGCATATTGCTTGGCGGCTTAAAAAATTTTGGGAAAGTGGGCTCTATTTTGCTTTGCGGCGCATTGTTTGCGCTCTATCATCAAAACCCTGCCCAAACGCTTTATCAATTTTGTTGCGGTGTTGCGTTTGCGCTCATCGTCGTGCGTTCGGGTAGCGTTTTGCCAACGGTGTTAGCGCATTTTGTCAACAACGCACTCATTTTACTGCTCACAAAATTCGGCGTGGAAAGCCTTGTAGGGAGTATATACTCGGTGGTTTTGCTTCTTTCGCCTATCTGTTTGATCGCTTCGCTCGTTTGGCTTTTTGTGTTTGATAAGAAGAAAGATAACGAAAACGAACAAACGCCTATGCGCGATAAAACGGAACGCGAACGTTTCTTTATCTACGCTTCCATTGGGCTTGCAATTTGCGCGCTCACGTGGATGGCAGTGCTCATTTCGGGGTTGTAAGGATATGCAAAAGATTTATTTCGTAGTGGTTGGAAAAATCAAAGAAAGCTTTTATAGGGACGCCGTTTCCGAATACATAAAGCGCCTTTCAAGGTTTGCAAAGGTGGAAATCAAAGAACTTCCCGAAGGGGCAAATCCCGATGCGGAAGCCGCGGAAATTTTGCGCGCGTGCAAGGGTTATACGATTGCGCTTGCGGTTGAAGGGGAGAAATTGTCGAGCGAAGCGCTTGCCAAGAAGATAAAAACGCTTTCCGATCAAGGCAAGGATATCACGTTTGTCATCGGCTCTTCTTGCGGACTTTCTAACCAAGTGAAAAATGCGGCGGATTATAAGCTTTCCTTTTCAGATATGACCTTCCCGCACCAACTCATGCGCGTGATTTTAGCGGAGCAGGTATATCGCGCGTTTATGATTAACACAGGCGCAACCTATCATAAATAAGAAACTTTTTCTCTAAAAACGCGTATATTGTTTTCGTGGATATTTATCAAATCGTTTCAAATTTTTACGAGAGCGTAGACACGGAGAAGATGGTGATCGGGAAAAGCGTGTTGGGTAGAAAACTCTATGCGTTCAAAATAGGCGAAGGATCGCCCGTAGGAATCGCGCAATATGCGATACACGGCAGAGAATACGTCACTTCGTATCTTGCCTTAAAACATTTTGAGCGTGGCGTTTTTAAGGGAAGTTTTTGGCTTGTGCCACTTGCCAATCCCGACGGGGCGCTTTTAAAGT
>JAZOLI010000095.1:0-5639 GCA_045652965.1 Candidatus Scatosoma sp. | reverse complement strand
GTCCATTGCGCACGCAAGTTGCGTGCCTTTTCCCCCAGGCGCGGAGCTAAGATCAAGCACTCTTTCTCCCGGTTGTACCCCTATAAGTGGCGCGGCGGACATAGCCGACGGCTCTTGCGAATAGAAAAGCCCTGCAAAATGAAAGGGGCTTACACCCGTCTTTTCAAGGTGGGTGTAAAACCCGTTTTCTTCCCAAGGGCTTTGCTCGCCCAAAATACCGCTCAATGCGTACCTGCCCCCCTTGAGCGGGTTCACGCGCACGCCCTTATACGGCTTGTTTTCATAGACGGCAAAAAACGCTTCCCATTCGTTTTGGGGAAGCTGTTTTTTCATATTTTCTATAAATTTTTTGGGTAAGTTAATCATTCTTTTCTAAAATTTCCGCAAATTCTTCGGGTGTGAGCACACGCGCGCCGCGCTCCTGCGCCGATTTCAATCTTCCGCCGCTCTCGCCTGCAAAGCAAATATATAAATCGCATTCTTCCGCGCGATAGGTAAGGCGCGCTCCTTGCGCGAACGCGGCCACAAGTAGAGCTTTAGCTCTTTCCGTTTCCAATTCCACCGCGTGCGAAAAACAAATCGTTTTGCCTTTTAGCACGCCCTCTTTGGCTCTGCGGCGTTTAGCGCGATCGGCAAAGATATGAAACTGCGCGCGAGCTTTTTCTCTCTCTTCTTTCGCCTTTTCGCGTGCGGCTCTGAAATTGGAAAACGCCGTCGAATCGCTTTGCGTGATTTCAAAGTTTTCAATTTTGCCCAGCGTAATTTGATATTTTTTAATCAAATCAGGCAAGGACAGGGCGTGTTTTTCACAAAGCGCTTGCGCCACTTTCATCGTCGCGTAAGCATCGTCGACGGCGCGATGCGCCGTGAACGAAACACCAAGCTCTTGCGCAATCACCCCAAGCCCAAACTGACGGGAATATTCCCCCACCACGTTCATGTAGATAAACTGCGTGTCCGCAAACCCGAACGAAAAGGACGGCAAAGAAAACCGCTTGCTCTCTAAATTAAGATATTTCACGTCGTTCATAGCGGCGTGCCCAACGACGAGCGTGTCGTTATCTTGAAGCAAAGCGTAAATTTTCTCCGCCTTTTGCGGAAAGGTGGGATATTTTTTAAATTCGCCATATTGATAGGGCAAAACGAGCCCCTGTTCGCCCTTTCTATCCGTTAAATGGAAGCCGCCTTGGGGATTGATCAAAATATCTTCCTTTTCGATTATATTAAATTGTTCGTCCGTCAAGCAATATCCAAACGCGCAAATCTTTGCGGCGTTTTTGGAAACCGACGAACATTCGATGTCAAAAAATAAATACTTCATACGTGTTTTCCGTTCAAGGGTTATTATATCATATCCCATAAAAAAACGCAACGCATACGTTACGTTTTTTTATTATTCGATTTCGTTCAAACGCGGAGAAGGGTTGCATATTGCCGCAAAAGAGCGTTCTGCCCGACGGGAGTTTACTTTGTCGTAAACGAGCAAGGGCAGGTTGGGCTTTTGCGGATAAGATGCGCCCTTATACGCGTTTAGTTTTTCGGAGAAATAACGGCTTTACCGCCCATGTAGGGGCGCAACACTTCAGGGATATACACGCTTCCGTCGGCTTGGAGATGGTTCTCCACGAACGCGACCACCATACGGGGGGGACCTACTACGGTGTTGTTAACCGTGTGCGCGAGCTTTACCTTTCCGTCGCTATCTTTATAACGAATGGACAAGCGGCGAGCCTGCGCGTCCGTTAAGTTGGAGCAAGAGCCCACTTCGAAATATTTTTGTTGACGGGGACTCCACGCTTCCACGTCGCAGCTCTTATATTTGAGATCGGCGAGATCGCCCGAGCAACAACCGAGTTGGCGAACAGGGATTTCGAGCGAACGGAAAAGCTCAACGGTGTAGCTCCAAAGCTTTTCATACCATTCTTCGCTCTCTTCGGGACGGCAGATAACCACCATTTCTTGTTTTTCGAATTGGTGAATGCGGTAAATGCCACGCTCTTCAATGCCGTGCGCGCCCTTTTCCTTGCGGAAGCAAGGGGAATAGCTCGTGAGCGTTAAGGGGAGCTTCGCACCGTCGATAATTTGCCCTAAATATCTACCGATCATAGAGTGTTCCGACGTGCCGATCAAATAGAGATCTTCCCCTTCAATTTTATACATCATGTTTTCCATTTCGGCAAAGCTCATAACGCCCGAAACAACGTCGCCGTGGATCATGAACGGGGGAATTACGTAAGTAAAGCCCTTGTCGATCATGAAATCGCGCGCGTAGGTGAGCACTGCGGAATGAAGACGAGCGATGTCGCCCGTGAGATAATAGAAGCCTTGTCCCGACGTTCTTCTTGCCGAATCAACGTCCACGCCGTCGAGTTTTTCTAAAATATCCAAATGATAGGGCACTTCAAAATCGGGCGTTTTGGGTTCGCCAAAACGTTTAAGTTCCACGTTCTCGGCATCGTCTTTGCCAAGGGGAACGTCGTCAGCTATAATGTTAGGGATCGTCATCATTGCCTTTTTGAGTGCGGCTTCAATTTCTTCCGCTTCCTTTTCAATGGCAACAAGGCGATCGGCATCCGCTTTCACTTGCGCTTTCACTTGTTCCGCTTCCTCTCTGTTTCCAGCTTTCATGAGCTCGCCCACCTTTTTGGAAAGGGTGTTGCGTGCGGCGCGAAGCGCGTCGCCTTCAGCAATGAGCGCGCGGCGTTTCGTATCAAGTGCAATCGCTTCGTCTACAAGCGGAAGCTTGTGATCTTGGAATTTCTTTTTAATATTCTCTTTTACAAGTTCGGGATTTGTCCGAATAAGGTTAATGTCAATCATGTAAAACACCTCTTTTTGCTTTCGTCTTTTCCTATTATACACCTTTTTTCCCCTAAATGCAATTAATTGTCGCCAATTCAAACGATTTTCCGATAAATTTTCCGCAAAAAACTTGTATTTTCCGTGCGGTTATGCTATAATAAAAGCGTATATATTATTTCACGGAGCGTTGCTTATAAATTATGAAAGACGCAAAAAACAAACATTTACCCCATCAAGAAGTGAAACGCTTTAACGCGCTTGCGGGCGAAGGACTTTCCAAATCGCAAGTGGAAGAACGCGTTGCGCAAGGTCTTGTCAACAAAACCACGAAAAAATATTCTAAAAGCTATCTGAGCATTGTCGCAGGCAACGTCTTCACGGTGTTCAACTTTCTTTGCGCCCTGTGCGCCGTTGCGCTCGTTATCGCGCGTGCTTCCCTTTCGCAATTTTTGTTCGTGGCTATCTTCTCGGCAAATATTCTCATTGGGATCGTTCTCGAAATTCGCGCCAAGCGCAAAATCGATAGGCTCACCATTTTATCTTCTCCCACGGCAAACGTGGTGCGGAGCGGTCAAAAAATCGACGTGCCTGTGGAAGAAATCGTTATCGACGATATATTGATCCTTTCCGCAGGTCAACAAGTGCCTGCCGATTGTATTGCAATCGAAGGGGTGGCGGAATTTAACGAATCGCTTTTGACGGGTGAATCGGTGCCCGTGAAAAAGGACGAAGGCGATTTCGTTTACGCAGGCTCGTTCGTGGCAAGCGGTAAGCTTGCGGCGCGCGTGGATAAAATCGGCGACGATACTTACGTAAACAAACTCACTTCAAGAGCGAAGAAATATAAGCGCCCCAATTCTGAAATCATGAATTCTATCACGTTGTTTATCAAGGTGATTGCGGTGGCGATCGTGATTGTGGCGGCGTTCATGTTCCCCAACAACTTGCTTGCGGAGCTGAAAGTGGTAGGCGGCACGTTTGCCGATTTTGAAGCGGAGGGCGGAATTCTCGTTTCTATGCTCGGCGGCAACAAAGTGTTGAGCGAAACGATACAAAAAACGGCGGCGGTCGTAATCGGTATGATCCCCTCGGGGCTCTTGCTCTTAACCACCGTTGCACTCTCCATGGGCATTATCCGTCTTGCTAGGTATAACACGCTCGTGCAAGACATGTATTCGCTTGAAATGCTTGCGCGCGTGGACGTGCTTTGTTTGGATAAAACGGGTACGATCACCGATGGTAGAATGAAAGTGAGCGATTGCATCGTGCTGAGCACAAACTCTGATCTTGGCATCGACGACGTGATCGGCTCTATGCTCGCCGCACTCGACGACAACAACCAAACGTCGATCGCGCTCTACGAACGCTTTGGGCATTCGGTGGCGCTCTCGCCCATTGCAACGCTTCCGTTCTCTTCGGCAAGAAAGCTCTCGGCGGTCACGTTCGACGGCGCTGGTACATATGTGCTCGGTGCGCCCGAATTCGTGCTCAAACCCATGCCTATACGTATTGACAAAATCGTGAAGCAATATGCGCAAATGGGCTTGCGCGTGCTCGTGGTGGCACATTCGACAGGACAAATCCAAGGCGACAAATTGCCCGTGGGCTTAAAAGCAGTGTCTATCATCACCCTTTCGGATAACATTCGCCCCGACGCTATCGACACGATCAAATGGTTCAGAGAAAACGACGTCGCCGTGAAAGTGATTTCGGGCGACAACCCCGTGACCGTTTCCGAAGTGGCAAGAAGAGCAGGCATTAAGCATGCGACGCAGTTCATTTCCTTGGAAGGCTTATCTGAAATTGAAGTGGAAAACGCGGCAAATGAATATACGGTGTTTGGTCGCGTGACTCCCGAACAAAAAGCTATTTTGATCCGCGCCTTGAAAAAAGCAGGGCATACCGTTGCCATGACGGGCGACGGCGTGAACGATATTCTCGCCATGAAAGACGCCGATTGCGCCGTTTCCGTGGCTTCGGGTAGTGATGCGGCGAGAAACGTTTCCAACTTGGTTTTGCAGGACAACAACTTTGCTTCCATGCCCCGTATTGTAAACGAAGGGCGGCAGGTTATCAACAACGTAAAGGATTCGGCGGCGCTGTATATCACCAAAACGTTTCTCATTTTAACGCTTGCAATCGTTTGTCTTGCATGCGGCACGGCATATTTCTTCAAAACGAGCAACATGCTCGTCTATGAATTTATGATCAGCGCAATCCCGTCTACGGCGCTCGCTCTCTTCCAACCCAACACCAAACGTGTGCACGGCAAATTTATCCCTTACGTGTTAAGCCGTGCAATCCCCGGCGCGCTTACAATGGCGATCGGCATTTTGGCTTTCTACGTCATTCGTTGTTTGCCACTCGGCGAAACGCTCGGCTTTGTTGCAGGGGGCGTGGAAACGGAAGAATATAAAGCGATGCTCACGCTCGCGCTTACGTTCTGTGGGCTTGTGGTGTTATATCGCATTTGTCAACCGTTCAATCTTTTCCGCGCGTGCCTGTTTATCCTTTCGGCATTCCTTTGCGTGTTCGTGGCATGCGTGCCCATGATCGCGGAGATGTTGCTCTTCGGTGGTTGGTCGACGCTTCAATTCCAGCTTCCGCAAATCTTGTTGCTCGTGATCGTCGTGCAAATGAGCTTCCCCGTATCCAACTTCTTAATCAAAGTGTTCGATTTAATGAACACCGCCGACGAAGATTGATATGACTATGACAACTGAAAAAAAGCTCCTATAAGGTCTCTTCTATTAGGGATTTTAGTCCATAACAAAAGTATAGCCCACTATACTTCGCAAAAAGCGAAATATGGTGGGCTTTTCTTGTCCACAAAAAAT
>JAZOLI010000094.1:0-4632 GCA_045652965.1 Candidatus Scatosoma sp. | reverse complement strand
AGTGATATTGCCTACGGCAGTTATATTTGCCTATCGCAAGGTAAGGATTTATTTAATATCACTTTGGCGAAAACCAAAATATCACGCAAAACTTGTTTTGCATATCACTTTTAGCCACAACGCTAAAAATATAACTAATATGTTTCAATTTTTTGTGGACAAGAAAAGCACACTACATTTCACTTTTAGTGAAGTATAGTGTGCTACACTTTTGTTATGGATAAAAAATCCCTAAGCGAAGAGCCTTTTTGCGCGATTTTTTTATTTTATACTTGCTTTATATTCTCTTGGAGTCATGCCCGTATAGCGCTTGAATGCAAGGCTAAAATGAGAAACGGAATCAAAACATAATTTGTTTGCGATATCGGCAAATGAATTGCCGCGGCGAATGAGTTTTTTGGATTCGTCAATTTTCAATTTCAAGTAAGTTTGATAAATGCTCTTGCCGGTTTTTTGCTTAAAAAAGGAGCAAAGCCTAGTTTTTCCATAATGAAGCTTTGCGCATAAATCGTCCAAAGATAAGGAATCGTATAAGCGGGAAGATAAGAAACAAACGATCTCGTCTTGCAAATCACTTGAAGAAGAAATTTGTGGGACGAAAAACTCTTGCGTGGCGTTTTGATTGTTTGCATGACGAAGCATATAAATGAGCAAAAGTTCTAATTGATTTTTTAACACCTGCTCGCCGCCAAGATTGGGATTTTGTTGCAGTTCAAGTTTGCTCAAATCGGGGTCGAAATCAGGGATTTTAAACGTTTCCATCGCTTCCGCTTTCACGTTTTGCAACAAATAACGATATTTGTCAGGCACGCGATATTGTTTGTCGTTAAAAAAAGACATACATTCGGATCGGCATTCAAAGGAAATGATAAATATATTCGCTTCTTCGCCGTGACATTCCACGCGGTGCTTTTGGTTGGGCTGAATAAACGCCATCTCGCCTTGCTTTAAAAGCGTTTTATTGCCGTCTTTTACGATAAAAAAATCCTTTTTGTCGGCATATAAAATTTCCCAAAAATCGTGCGCTTCTTCTTTTGAAACGTAGTTTTTTTCCGGCTCTTGATAATGAACGGTGACGATTTTTTGCACGTTTAAAAAATTGGAAATTTTGTGCCTATAAAATTTTTTCTTTTTTGATGTATTTTCCATTGTATCGTTAGTATACCATCTTTTTTTTAATTTGTAAAATCTTTCGCTATAAAAATTGTGAAATATTTTATAAAAAACGAGAAATATTTTCTATTGCAATTTTAAAAAAAGGTAGTATAATAGAATTACAGTAATTCTATGTGAGGAAAAACATTATGAAACAACCCGTATTAGACAAGAATTTTTATCCCATGATCAAAGCTTTGAACGATTTTGATAAGCAAGTGAAAGAAAGCGGAAAAGCGGTGAAAGTGACGCTCGTTGCGGAGCGTAGTGGAGGTTATAACTACGTGTATGAGTACGACGCGTTCCAAGACGGCGTAAACGACGCGCTTAATTTTCGTGTTGCGGAACGTTTAGCAAAAACGATCCTTTGGGTTGTTGGCGGTTATAAAATTTACGTTGCGGGTAGCAAGTCCGTTTACGAATATTTAAAGAACGCGTACACCAAAGAAGGGCTTCGCGCGTTCGACGTAGACTTTATGAGCGGCGTATATGAAAAGCCTTTTGAAGTGGTATGGCTTGAAGAAAACGAAATTCCCGAGCAAAAAAATTGTTCCGTGCGCGTGGGTGGCTATTTGAAAGGTTGCCGCATCGGTTTTGATGCAGGCGGGTCGGATAGAAAGGTGAGTGCGGTGATCGACGGTGAAGTGGTTTATAGCGAAGAAGTGGTTTGGAACCCGAAAGTGACGGAAGATCCCACCTATCACTATAACGAAATTTTAACGGCTATGAAAACGGCGGCTTCCAAAATGCCCACGGTTGACACCATCGGCGTGTCTTCGGCGGGTGTTTACGTGGATAACAAAATTATGGTTGCTTCCTTGTTTATCAAGGTAGACAAGCAACAACACGGCGACTACGTTAAGAATATGTATATCAATATCGCCAAAGAAATGAGCAAGGAATATGGCAAAGAAATTCCCTTGGAAGTGGCAAACGACGGCGACGTGACGGCGCTTGCAGGCGCAATTGATTTGAACGACAACGGTATTTTAGGCATCGCTATGGGTACGAGTGGAGCGGTTGGTTATATCAACACAAACGGCGGTATCAACGGTTGGCTTTCCGAGCTTGCGTTTGCACCTGTTGATTTTAACGAAAACGCTATGCAAGACGAATGGAGCGGTGATTTTGGCGTAGGCTGTAAATATTTCTCGCAAGACGCCGTGATCAAACTTGCCGAATACGGTGGATTTAAATTTGAAGAAGGCTTAACGCCTGCGCAAAAACTCAAAGTTGTGCAAGCGCTTATGGATCAAGGAGATTCGCTCGCAAAACAAATTTACGAAGATATCGGCGTATATCTCGCGCACACGATCCCGTTCTATGCGAAATTCTACGATATCAAGCACATGCTTTTGCTTGGTCGCGTGATGGGTGGCAAAGGCGGCGACACCATTCTTTCCACTTGCAAAAAGGTGCTTGCGGAAGAATATCCTGAATTTGCTTCCCTTGACATCGGTCTTCCCGATGAAAAGAATCGCCGCGTTGGGCAAAGTATTGCAGCGGCTTCTTTGCCTGCAAACGTAGATTAAAAGGAGAAATTACAAATGAAAGCTTTTAGAAACGTACATGTCTACGTGGAAGGAAAGGGAATTAAAAAATGCTCGATAGGATTTAGCGAAAAAATTGAAAAAATCGGCAAGATAAGCAAATATGCGGAAACGTACGAAGTGCCCAAAAACGCTATCGTGTTGCCTGGTTTTATCGATCAACACGTACATGGTGCGGGCGGATCGGACGGCATGGACGGCACGGTGGAAGATATTAAAAGGATCGCGACAACACTCGCGGAGGAAGGAACGACGTCTTTTCTCGTGACGACGATGACGCAAAGCCCTGAAAACATCACCAAAGCGTTGTCCGCCGTGTATGAATATCGCAAAGCAAACGAAAACAACGGCGCTCGCGTTGCTGGTGTGCATTTGGAAGGTCCGTTTATCGCGGCGGCGCATAAAGGCGCGCAACCGCTTGAATACGTGAAAACTCCTGATATAGAAGCCTTTGATGCTTATAACGAAGTGAGCGGCGGAGCAATTAAAGTGGTGACGCTTGCCCCTGAAGTGGACGGCGCGGAAGCGTTTGTTCGTCATTTGTCCAAAAAGGGAATCGTACCTTCTATCGGACATACGGGCGCTAAATTTACCGACGTAGAAAACGCGATTAAAGCGGGCGCGAAGAACGTGACGCATACGTATAACGCGCAAACGGCGCTTCATCATCGTGAAATTGGCGCGGTGGGCAGCGCAATGCTTTTCGATGAGCTTAATTGCGAACTTATCGCGGACACCATTCACGTGTCCGTTCCTGCTATGCGTTTGCTTGTAAAAAACAAGCCGCTCGATAAGTTGACACTCATCACCGATGCAATGCGTGCGAAAGGGCTTCCCGATGGAGAGAGTGAGCTTGGCGGTCAAAAGGTGTTTGTAAAAGACGGCGAAGCGCGCCTTGCAGACGGCACGCTTGCAGGTAGCGTTTTGAAGATGAATAAAGCCATTCAAAATATGGTTGAAAAGGTAGGTGTGCCCTTAACGCAAGCGGTGGATTATGCGACCATTAACCCTGCAAAAAATTTGGGTATCGATAAAGAATTTGGTAGCATTAAAGTTGGCAAGCATGCCGATTTCACGGTGCTTAACGAACATTACGACGTGATCATGACTGTTCTTGATGGCGAAGTGATTTATAAAGCGTAAATTTTAATCGAATATTTTACATGTAAGAGCTCGATCGGTTTTTAATCGATCGAGCTCTTTTTAACATAAAGAAAAGGCAAAAAACATATTTATAAACAAAACCAAATGCAAAAAAATTGCGGAAAGTTTGTTTAAATACTTTCAAAAACCCAAAAAATATGTTATAATAGGAGTTAGACGGATTTGATCGAAAATAGATGTCTGAAAGAAAGGCCTTTCGATTATGCCAAAGGCAGCAGTATCGGATGCGGGGGGATCGCGCCCGCGGCGTTTTATCCCAAAACAGTGGAAGAGCTGGTTTTGCTTGTAAACGAGCTTCAACAAAAGGGTGTTCCTTTTACGGTGCTTGGTAATTTGACCAACGTTTTGCCACCTGATGGAGAAAGTAAAGCGTGGGTGATATCCACAAAAAAACTTGCAAAAATCGAACGAACGGATAGTGGCGTATTTGCGCTTGCTGGCGTGACGAGCGGTTTGCTTTTAAAAGAATGCAAACGGCACGGTTTAGGCGGCGCGGAGTTTTTAGAAGGCATACCTTGCACGCTTGGCGGTGCGCTATATATGAACGCAGGCGTTAGTGGAACGTATATTGCGGAGATTACGGAAAGCGTCACCGTTTTGCGAGCAGGAAAGCTCGTGGTTTTAGAGAAAGCCGAGTGTGATTACGCGTATAAATCCAGTGTTTTTATGCGTTCAGGGGACGTGATTGTCGGCGCGAGGTTGTGTTTGCAACAAGCGAGCGAAGATACGATTTTGAAACGGTTGGATTATTACCGCGCAAGAC
>JAZOLI010000093.1:0-4738 GCA_045652965.1 Candidatus Scatosoma sp. | reverse complement strand
CAAAATATCCACCGTCGGTTTTGCGTAAATAGACGGAATCGCCGTACTGCCGATATGGCTTACGCGCGGATCGCAAGGCGCAAAAAGTAATTGCAACGCGTTTTTTTCTTCCAAAAACCATTCTTCCCAACGCTCATCGTGCTCAACGAGCTTGATCGGAAAAAGCGTCCAAAGCTCTTCAAGCGACATTTCGGAAAGCTTCTTTCCCATAGCTTACAACAACCTTGCAAGAATTTTTTTCAAGGCGTATTTGCAATGCTCGTACGTTAAACCGCCTTGGAAATACGCAGTATAAGGCTCGCGAACGGGCGCGTCGGCGGAAAGCTCGATAGAAGCCCCGTCTACAAAGCATCCTGCCGCCATAATTACTTTGCTATCATACCCCGGCATATCCCAAGGCTCTAACGTGACGAAACTGTCGATTGGCGAAGCTTCTTGCACCGATTGAATAAAATCGCAAAGTTGTTTTGCTGTGTCAAAACGAATGGCGCGTGTGATATCCGCAGGCGTTTTTTCAAGCTTAGGGAAATTTTCATAGCCAAGCTCGTCCATACATTGTCCGATGAGCAAACTACCCTTAACCGCTTGATTTACAACGTGCGGCGCAAGGAATAAGCCTTGATAAAAAAGGCGATATCCATAAGCATACGAGCCTACTTCGTTCCCAATCGACGGCGCGGTAAGGCGTTTACCGATGTTTTCAATATACTCCGCTTTTCCAACGATATATCCGCCCGTGGGCGCGAGTCCACCGCCGGGGTTTTTGATGAGCGAGCCCACCGCCACGTCCGCGCCAACGTCGCACGGTTCTTGTTTTTCAACGAATTCGCCGTAGCAATTATCCACGAAAATACAACCGTTAAAGCCGCATGAACGCACAAATGAGCACACGTCCCTAATTTCTGCAACCGTGAACGCATCTCTAAGCTCGTAGCCGCGCGAGCGTTGAATGTAAATCATCTTTAAGCTTTTGCCGATTGCTTGAATTTGCGTTTTTATGGCTTGCTTATTAAATTTGCCGTTGTCGTCTAACTCTACGCAATCAAAGGAAATGCCAAAATCTTTAAGCGAGCCGTTTCCATCGCCGTAAATCACGCCGCGAAGCGTGTCGTAAGGCATACCTGAAACACAAAGCACGCTATCGCCCGTTCTAAGCACCCCAAAAAGCGCCACGGTCAAGGCGTGCGTACCCGAAAGAAGCGCGGGCGAAACAATGCCTGCTTCCGCCCCAAACGCGTCGGCATACACGTCGCCAAGCACGAAACGCCCGTCGTCGCCATAGCCATAGCCCGTCGTACCGTTAAAATGTCGCAAGGCAATCGAACGCTTGTTAAAGGCTTTGAGCACCTTTTCTTGGTTATATTCGCTGATTTCATCCGCTTTTTGAAAGCTTTTCATAAGCTTTTCTTCACTTTTTTTAATCAATTCTTCTATCGTCATACGTTTCTCCGTTTATTGCTATGTCACACATAGGTATTATGTTAGACATAGTTCTTTAATTTTCTCCACTTTTATATCATCAGGCGACAAGCGCAAATGGTTTTCCATACGTTTGAAGAAAGTGATTTGCCGTTTTGCATAGTTTCTGGTGTTTTTCTTGATCAATTCTTTAATTTCGTCAAGAGAAACGCCCATTTCGATGCCTTCGACAATCTCTTTATACCCAATCCCCTGCATGCATTGCGCCGATTTTGAAACGCCCCGGTTTAAAAGCGATTGCACTTCTTCCATCAAGCCGCATTCAAACATTTGCTCCACGCGTAAATTGATGCGCTCATATAACTGTTCTCGCGGATAATCAATGGACACCGCCACAAACTCAAAACGCGGCACTAACGCGTCGTTTTGCATGGATTTCGGCTTGCCCGTCACTTCATATATTTCCAGCGCGCGAATGACGCGTTTTACGTCGTTTTCGTGCAATTTTTCCGCGCTTTCAGCATCAACCTTAGCAAGCAACGCGTGCAAATATTCCTTTCCTTCTTCTTTATAAAGCGTTTCATATTTTTGCCGCACTTCTTCGCTTGCACCCGTGTTCCCAAATTGACTTTTATATAGAAGCGAATTTACGTAAAAGCCTGTTCCGCCGCAAATAATCGGCGTTTTGCCCTGCGAGAGCAAATCTTCCACGATCGGCAACGCCGTCTTTTCATAATCACTCACGGAAAAGCTATCAAACGGCGAAACAACGTCGATTAAATGGTGTTTTACGCCCTTTTGCTCTTCTTTCGTAGGTTTTGCCGTGCCGATATTCAAATCGCGATAAACGAGCATAGAATCGGCAGAAATGATCTCCGTATTTAATTGTTCCGCGCACGCAACGGATAAAGACGTTTTGCCAGAAGCCGTCGCGCCGCAAATTACGAGTACTTTTGGCATCATACAATCCTTTTGAACATCTTTTCCAGCTGTTTTTTCGTCATTTTTACAACGACGGGTCTGCCGTGCGGACATTTCAAGCCCATATCGCCATCCATAAGCTTAAACAATTCGTCAATTTCGCCGCGTGTTAAATCCATGCCGCCTTTTACAGCCGCTTTACACGCCGCCGAAGCCAACTTATCCTTTAAAATTTCTTCCAGTTTAATCGCACGATAGCCGTTGATTTCGGCGAGTACGTCGTTAAAGAACTTTCCAAGATCAATCGTTTGGAGTTCCATAGGCACGGCGTAAACCTTGAAAAGATTTTCGCTATACTCCGTTATATCAAAGCCCATTTGGCGAATATCTTCAAGCCGCTCGCGCATAAACGCGCTTTCAAAGGCGTTGAGCTTGATTTCGTAAGGCACGAGCATCGTTTGTTGTTCGAGCGTTTGCTTGTTTTTCATTTGCTCGGTTAAGCGGTTGAAAATAAGCCGTTCGTGCGCCGCGTGTTGATCGATAATATACAGTTCGTCCGCACGCTCATACACAAGATAGGTGTTGAAAAGCTTTCCTGCATACGTGCAATTTAACACGTCGATTTTGTTTTGCTTGGATTTGTTTTCAAGTTCTTCTAAATAGCGCTTGTTTTCCATAAAATAATCGGTTTCCGCGCCGTTTTCTACGCCGTTTTCCACGCTCGGCGCACCGTCAACGGTAGACGAATCGGCTTGCGAATCCCCAAACACGAGATAGCTTCTCTCAAAATGTAAATCGGGGAATTTTTTGGCGAGCTTTTCAGGATCTTTCACCTTAGGAATGGGAATTTGCTTATCCATATACGGACGCATATACCGCAATTTCCCCGTATACGGACCGATATCTTCGCGAAGGGTTACGCCTTTCATCTTAGAATAGTCCACTTCTTCCTTTTTAGGCGGGATTACAGGGCGGCTTTCCATAATTTCCTTTTGCGCCTGCTCGTAGGTCATGGTCGCATAACCGAGTTCCGCGCCTGCCTTTTCGCCGTTTAAAATACTTTCCGAAAGCGTTTTCGCTTGCGTAGGCTTTTCGTCAGGCATGGGCTCAGCAACTTGATCTTGCACCACGTAATCGAGCGCTGCGGCGTTTCCATCAAGCACGGAAGAGAGAATTTTGATCAAATTGCCGTAAATATAATGATTGTCGATAAAGCGAACGTCGCTCTTGTTGGGATGCACGTTCACGTCGACCGTTCCCGGCGCAAGTTTGATATATAACACGTAGAAGGGATATTGCCGCTTCATCAAATAGTTCATATACGCACCCGAAACCGCCGAAGAAATGGTGTTGTTGGAGATATATCTACCATTTAAAAACACGCTTTGATAGCTTTTATTGGGCTTATAAAAGTTTTGATTCCCGATATAGCCACGCACGCGCATGCCGTTTCGTTCCGCATCAATTTTATAGCATTTGGAAAGGATTTCCGCGCCGTACACACTCACGAACGCTTCTTCATCGCCACCACCGAATGATTGGAGCACTTTCTTGTCGTTTACATAGTAGGTAAACGCGATATCCGAGCGGCTTAAAATGAAACGGGAAACAAAAGTTGTGATATCCGCTTCTTCCGCTTTATCCGATTTCAAAAAGCCAAGGCGAACGGGGGTGTTAAAGAACAACATCTCCACGCGCACTTCCGTGCCCTTCTCGCCTGCCGCTTCGGTGATTTCACCCAAAACGCCGCCGTCGGACGTAAGGCGATAGCATTTGCCGTTTTCCGTTTTGGAAGTGATCGTCATCTTAGAAACGGAAGCAATGGAAGCAACCGCTTCGCCGCGGAAACCGAGCGTCATAACGTTGTTTAAATCATCCGCCGTCGCAATCTTGCTCGTTGCGTGCGGCAAAAACGCGGCGTGCAAATCGTCGCGCTCAATACCCGAGCCATTATCCACCACGCGAACGAGCTGCTTTCCGCCCTGTTCCACGTAGATTTCAATTTCCGTTGCCCCTGCATCGATCGCATTCTCGACGAGCTCTTTGACAACCGAATAAGGTCTTTCAACCACTTCACCTGCCGCAATTCGGTTATACACCTTGGCAGGCAAGATATTAATTTTCGACATATCAGTTATTCTCCGCGTCTAATTTATCTTTCAAATCGCCAAGCAACATAAACGCTTGCAAAGGCGAAAGCGTGTTAATGTCCGTTTCTAAGAGTATTTTTTCCACTTCGGAAAGGGTGCGCTTTTCTTCTTCCACCGAAATATCCATATCGGTAATCTTCTTTTTATTGCCCAAAAGATCGTTCTTTTCAAGCGCCTTTTAAATGCTCTTTGCGCGCACAGTCTCGTCCTTAGCCACACCGCCAACCGCCGCCCCTTCCATACCTAAG
>JAZOLI010000092.1:0-71158 GCA_045652965.1 Candidatus Scatosoma sp. | reverse complement strand
CGTTTCCCGCTCGGGCCTTTTCCCCCGCCTATATTCTTCCAAAATCCGCCCTCCCGCGCTCTCTTGTTCGCCTTGGTCAATTGAAGTTAACGCTTCGTCGATATCTTCTTCCAAAAGCCCTTTTGCCCTAAGCTCCATTTTGATAAGCCGCCCCCCTTTTTTGCTAGCGGCAAAGCCCACGTAATCGCGCGCGTAGTCCTTATCGTCGATAAATCCATAACCGCGCATTTTCTCCAAAACGTAATCGCAAACGGCGGGCAAATATCCTTTCCCTTTCAAGAAATCGCGCACCTGCTTTTCCGTTTTTTTGGAAGCGGAGATGTGGGTGAGCGCCTTGTCGAGCGCGGTGTTTTTCTCGCTTTCCAGCTGGATTTCTTCCAACCGTTCAGGGGATATAATTTGCCCTGCTTTCAAGCGATATTTCACAGCAGCTTCAAGCGTCAAACCACAACAAAACCGCCCGTCTATATAAACGTTGCAGCGTCTTTTATCCTTGATTTGCGGTGTGATTGCCGTGATCTCGTTCAAAGCCCTTTCTCCTTGTGCCCTTAATTATGGCTCTATTTTACCACGAACGCACGAAAAAGTCAATCGCTCAAACAAACAAAAAAGAGAGCTTTCGTATCGAGAGCTCTCTTTGTCGTTTTATCTATCCTTTATTTCGCAAGCAAATCCGCTTCGCCGTTTGAGCAAACAACTTTCGTTGCGGGAACAAACGTCCATTCGCTCGTTTTGTTCACTGCTTTCCATTGTTTGATCGTGCCGCCAAAGTTGATTGTGGATAAGCAGCTGCAATAAGCAAACGCCGATTCTGCAATCGTTTCCACGCCACTGCCAAGCATCACGGTCGTCAAACCAAGGCACATTTCAAACGCCGATCTACCAATTTCCGTCACGCTATCGGGGATGACAATTTCCGTCAAGGTCTCGTTGCTGTTGAACGCGTTGTTGGCAATTTTCGTAACCGCCACGCCTTCGTAGGTCGCTTCAATCACGATGCTCGTTTCGTCGCCGTTATAGCCCGTCACCACAGCTTCGCCATCGATCACTTCATAGATAACGCCTTCGGGTTGCGCTTCTTCGCTAGAGCTTTCACTAGAACTTTCACTAGAACTTTCGATAGAACTGTCACTAGAACTTTCGACGGAGCTTTGGTCAGGCGAACTAGCCGTAAAATCGCACGCCGCCAAGCACCAAGATCCAAGCACAACGCTAAGGCCCGCCAATAAACCTGCTAAAAATTTCGTTTTCTTCATAATAAATCTCCCTATATGTATTTATTTTATCTCGTTTATTTTATCATCTTTTGCCCCACTTGTCAACTTTTTAAAGGCAAAATCTTCTCCACTTTTTTCTTTTTATAAGGAAACTTCGCCGTCGGAGCAAACGACGAAAGTTGCAGGAACGTCCGTCTTCCAAGGCGAAACGAGCGTGATGGCATTCCACTGTGCCACCGTGCCCACAAACGTAATGTCCGTCAAAGCGCTACAACCGCTAAACGCATCCGTGTTGATTTTAGTAACGGTGCTAGGGATGGTTATACTCGTCAAACTAACGCAACCTTGGAAAGCAGAAGAAGCAATCGACGTTACCTTGCCCAACATCGTCACGTTCTTCAAGCTTGAACAATTGGAAAACGCCAACCTATAAATGGTGGTCACGCCCTTGCCGATCACCACGCTTTCAAGCTTCGTGCAAGCATCGAACACGTTGTAGGTCATCTTTGTCACGCTGTCGGGAATGACAATATCTATCAAACTTTCACAATTGGAGAACGCCTGATCAGCAATCGACGTCACTCTATTAGGAATTAAAATATTCTCCAAACTCGAACAACCACTAAACGCAAACGTTCCAATCGATTTCACGCCGTCGGGAATTGCAACAGTTTTTAAATTTTGACAACAATAGAACAAATGCGCGCTAATCGTCGTAAGCCGGCTAGGAAGGGTCACGCTCGCCAAGTTTTCGCAATATTCAAAAGCATTCGCTCCGATGAAAGCCACGCTCTCAGGAACGACCAGGCTCGTCAAGTTAGCACAGCCGCTAAACGCCGCGTTTGCAATGATTTTCGCACCATCATGAATGGTATATGCGCTCAAATCCTTGTTTGCCGCGCCCATCAACGCAAAATATTCATTCGTTTTGCTCGATAAATAGTTTTGACCCGCATATTGTTTAAATTGCAAGTTGCCACATTCGTCAAACGCGGAAACACCAATTGTCGTCGTGCTTTCGCTAAGTGTCACACTCGTTAAATTCTTGCAACAATAAAAGGTTTTTACACCAATTGTTTTCAAGCTATCGGGAAGGGATAAGCTCGTCAAGCCACAATAAGCAAACGCAGTGTCCCCGATAGAAGTTAAGGTGGTAGGAAGCGTCAAGCTTGTCAAACTGCTACAACCGTTAAAAACGTTAGCGGCAATTGATTTCACGCCTTCCAAAATCGTCACGCTTTGTAAACCCGAACAACGGAAGAAGGCCGTGCTCCCTATGGTCACACCGCCGGGAATCGTCACGCTTTGCAAGCTTTCACAACCTTCAAAAGCAGAGCTTGCAATCTTCGTGACGCTATCAGGAATATTCACACTCGTCAAATTGCGGCAAGCTTGAAAGGATTTATAGCCGATATACGTTATGCTATCAGGAATGGTCACGCGCGTTATCTTAGAGCAATCGTAAAATGCAGAATCGGCAATGGTTGTCACGGGCAAGCCTTCATAGGTGGAAGAAACCACGATATGTTCATCGTCTGCCGAGCCCAAGCCCACAACCGCATATTCTTCCTTTCCGTCAACCATTTGATAGCGCAAATTTTCCGTTGCGCCTTCGTCAATGGGGCTTTCTTCTATATCTTCACTTGACTCCATAGAGCTGCTTGACTGCATAGAGCTGCTTGACTGCATAGAGCTTTCTTCTTCACCGCACGCCGTCAAGCCAAGCGTACCCGCGATTGCGGCAAAAACCGACAACACGCCAATCAACAATTTTCTCATTCTCTTCACAAAAGAATCTCCATATTTTTCTTCATTATCTTGTCTATTTTATCATCTTTAGCTGTCCATTGTCAAGTTTTTCTAAGCGACAAACAAAAAATGTCATAATTTCTCTGTTAAGGCTCGTACAATAAAACTATGAAACCGATCGTAATGCGCAGCATACAACCTCATCTATATAAAAAGAGAGAGCGCCGAGAAACGGGATCTCGCATTCTGACCGCCGCCACGCTCGTCACGGGGCTTTCGATTGCCGAGCGTGGGTTGGGTTTTTTATACCGAATCGTGTTATCCCGCTTAATCGGTGCAGAAGGCTTGGGTTTATATCAAGTGGCGCTTTCGCTTTTTGCGGTATTTTTAACGCTTGGCACAGGCGGAATACCGCTCACCGTATCTAGATTCATCACGAAAAGCAAAGCGGAAAACGATCAAAAAGGACAAAGCGGCGCGTTTACGGCAGGCATCGTTCTTTCCCTTTCCCTCACCTTGCCCGTGTGCCTACTCTTCGCCTTGTTCGGCGAGCATTTATCCTTTTTATTCTCCGATGCACGCTGTTTGCCCGTGTTTAACGTGTTGCTCATAGGCTTGGTTTTCTCATCGCTCTACGCCGTCGTTCGGGGCGCGTTTTGGGGCAAAAAAAACTTTCTCACCCCTTCCATTTTAGAGCTTGCGGAAGAATCAGTGATGGTGCTTGCAGGGGTAATTTTGTTGCAAAACGCAACCGAGCCCCTTTTGGGCGCAACGAGCGCGGCGTGGGCTGCCGTCCTTTCCTATCTCTTTTCTTTCACGACGTCGTGCGTTTGTTTCTTTGCCAGCGGCGGCAAAATTTCTTCCCCAAAAAAGCATTTGAAACCGACGTTCAACGCAACCCTGCCCCTAACAAGTGTGCGTTTAAGTGCGACGCTCGTCAGCTCGGCGGTGTCGGTGTTGTTCCCCATCATGCTTATTCGCGCGGGGGCAACCAGCGAGCAATCCTTAACGCTTTTGGGTGTAGTGACGGGAATGGTCGTCCCCATTTTAATGATACCTGCCACGGTGATCGGTTCTCTTTCACTCGTGCTTATCCCCGAGCTTTCCGAAGATTTTTTCCGCAAAAACACCGCGCGACTTTATAAAAACGTAGAACGCGGTTTGCGCGTTTCCTTGCTCGTTGCCTTTTTCCTGTTGCCCTTTTTCTACGCGTTAGGGGGCGATTTAGGGCGGTTTGCCTTTTCCAACGCACTCGCAGGCGAGATGATTGCAAAAAGCTGCCCGCTTCTGTTGCCTATGAGCGTTTCCATGATCACGACAAGCATGCTCAACGCACTTGGCTTCGAGAAAAAAACCTTTCTCTTCTATTTTATCGGCGCGGCAGGAACGCTCGTTTGTATTCTTTTCTTGCCACCCCTTTGCGGCGCATACGCGTATATAATCGGTATGGGCGCGAGCTTTTCTATCACTACCGCGCTCAATCTTTGGTTGCTTTTTAAAAAATTCAATGGTTTATTCAAGACGCATAGAGCTCGCCTAATCTCCACGCTTGCAAGAGCCACGCTCGCTCTATTTCCCCTTTCTCTTTTAGGAAAATTGCTTTCGTCGTGCTTTAAACTCGTGCTGGGAGAAACGCTTGCAATGCTCGCTACGGCGTTTTGTCTTTTGCTTTGCACCCTGCTTTTTTGGTGGTTTTTCAAGCTATTTTCTTTTCAATCCCTAAAAAATAAAAAAACACAAAAAAAATAAGCATTTTCTCCTTTCTATCCTTGACTTTATTGAAAAATGAGAGTACAATAGAAGCCAAGCGAAAATAAATCAGGCAAGGAGATTTTATTATGGCATATAAAACCATAGCATGGCGCAAATCCATGCGCGTAACCGTAGACTATAACAACATGACCTCCGCCGCACTCGGCGAGAAGGGCATTTCCCCCAAGAAGCTCGCTTCCTATCGTTTAAGAGCGGCAAAAGCTTGGAAATACGTGCAAGAAAATCGTGGCAAAGACGAATTGTATATGGGTTGGACGGAGCTTCCGTATAACCAAAACGAAATCGTCGCCGACATCATGGCAACGGCGAAAACCATTCGCTCGAAATTCCAAAATTTCGTAGTTTTGGGTATCGGCGGCAGCGCGCTCGGTCCTACGATGGCGTTCAACGCGCTTTGCCATTTGCATTATAACGATTTACCCAAGAGCGTTCGTCGCGGCCCTAAGTTCTTCGTGGAAGATAACGTCGACCCCGTGAGAATGCACGATCTTTTAGACGTAATCGATCCCACGAAAACGTGCTTCAACGTCATTTCCAAATCGGGCGCAACGAGCGAAACGATGGCGCAATATTTGATCATTCTCGACCAGCTCAAAAAAGCGGGCGTAGACGTGAAGAACAACGTAATTTTCACCACCGATGCAAACAAAGGCAACCTTAAAAAGATTTCCGACGAATGCGGCGGCATTAAAAGCTACGTGCTCCCCGACGGCGTAGGCGGAAGGTTCTCCGAACTTTGCCCCGTAGGTCTTTTGCCTGCGGCGGTATGCGGCATCAACATCAAAGCGCTTCTCGCAGGCGCGGAATATATGGATCGCCTTTGCAAAACCAATCGTTCGATGTATAAAAACCCTGCGCTTATGTGCGCGGCGTTGCAAGTGATTGCGATGGAAGAAGGCAAAAACATTCACGTAATGATGCCCTATTCCGACAATTTAAGATATCTTTCCGATTGGTATTGTCAGCTTTGGGCGGAATCGCTCGGCAAAAACGTCACGCTTGACGGCACGCCCTGCAACGTAGGACAAACCCCCGTGAAAGCGCTTGGTGTCACCGATCAACACTCGCAAGTGCAACTTTACACGGAAGGACCTTTCGATAAAGTGGTGACATTCCTTTCACTCAAAAAATATGGACAAAGCGTGACCATCCCTCACGGTTGCGAAAACATTCCCGACGTAGCGTTCCTTGGCGGACACACGATGGAAGAGCTTATCCAAGCGGAAAACGCAGCAACGGCGTTCGCGCTCACCAAAGCTGGCAGAATGAACTACACCCTTTGGATTCCCGAACTCAACGCATTCACCTTGGGTCAACTTTTGTTCTTATTCGAATTGCAAACGGCATACGCAGGCGCAATGTTAAACGTAGACACGTTCAATCAACCGGGCGTAGAAGAAGGCAAAAAAGCAACGTTCGCATTGCTTGGCAAAGCAGGCTATGAAGCAAAGAAACAAGAACTCGATTCAAAAGGCGCAAGCGACCCTGCTTACATCATCTAAATTTCAGCTAAAAAACAATTCAACACGCACCTGCCCCTTTCTTTTGGAAACGGGCAGGTTTTTTCTCTTCCCTTTTGTATAAAGTTTTATCCATCGGGCTATAATGTATAAAGCGAACGCCGAACGTGCCTTTTTACATATAATAAAGTGAGGGCTTCGTTCGGTTTTCAAAAGAGGTATGTGGATATGCAAGTAAAACGCGGTGAATTATATTATGCTGATCTTTCCCCCGTGGTGGGAAGCGAGCAAGGGGGAATCCGCCCCGTTCTCGTCGTACAAAACGACATAGGCAACAAATATTCCCCCACGATTATCGCGGCGGCTGTGACGAGCAAAATCAACAAAGCAAAATTGCCCACGCACATCGAGCTTCCGTCCGCTTATGGTCTTGTCAAAGATAGCGTAATCTTGCTAGAACAAATCCGCACGTTAGATAAGCGGCGTTTAAAGGAGCGTATTGGAGAATTGCCGCCAGCCACGATGAGCCGAGTCAATCGCGCCATCTTAATCAGCCTTGGCTTCCCCGTAAACAACTAAATTTACCCAGCAAAATAAAAACCCCGAACGAAAAATCGTCGGGATTTTTTTGCCTTATCACGAAGCTTGATTTAAGAAATGATCGTACAGTGCCGAATAAAGATCTTCGAGATATACAACGGCGACCTTATCTTCTTTAAAGGCGTTTAAACGATCCTTCGCGTTCGTGTAGGTAATTTCATAATATTGTTTTACAATGGCAAACCGCTCTTCCACAGACAAATTATAATCAACGCTGTAGCCCGTCCCATAGGAATCGGGCTTGGTTGAAAAGCGCAAATAAAAGAGAAGCGAATCGCGCAAGCTTTCAATTTTTTGATCGTATTCCGCTTGCAATTTTTCTTTATAAGCTTCCCAAATACCCGAAAGGAAAATCCCGCGTTCGATCAAGCGGTGTTTTTCTTTCAGCTTTGCTTCTGCTAGGGCTCTCTCCAAGCGATTCTTTTCCAGTTGCGCCGCTTTCACTTCTTGAATTTGCTCTTCCGTGAGCGCCGCATATTGCGTATCGGTATAAGAAATAATGTCAATTTTCACAAGTTGTTCACCCCCTTATCGCAAGCCTTTAAGCGTGCAAAGTTCCACGTCCAAACCACGCAAAACGGCATGATCGCCAATGACGAAACGCAAGCAAAAGAGCTCTCCTTTGAGCCGCACGTCCACGCTCGCCACACCGTTTTGCGTTTGCAACGCAAACGTTCTCGTGCCATATTCGCTCGAAACGCTCACCGTCACTTGCCCTTCGCCAAAAATTTTCAATTGCCGAAGCGTTTTCACGCCCGAAAGATAAAAATCGCAGGGCGGAGAAGCGATTTCACTAAGCTTGTGTATGGGCAAAGTTTCCCCGTCCACAAGCGCGTATAAAAAGCTATCCACAACCCCCACGCCTTGTCCTTTTAGATCGGACAATCCTTCGCAAGTAAACGAGTGATACGCTTGATCGGTTTCCACGTCAATCACCACGTTCCTCACCGAACCATCTAACGCCCCATAATTGTAAATAACTTTCCCGTTCAAACAGGCGTGCTCGCACCCTTTCTTATCAGTTCGGATGGGATACGTCAAATTTCGACAAATCTCCATCGTCCCCGAGTGTTCAAGCTTCCAAGGCCCATATTCATCAAAGAAGAGCACCTTCTCTCCGCCCGAAAAGCCAACGGCGCAAGCCGAACCTTTTAAAATTCTCCTGCCGGTAAAGCCCACTCTTTCCAAACAAAAATCGCGCGCGCTACCAGCCGCCGACAACTTCCAAATGCCGTACGCGCAAAACACGTAAACGGCGTTAGACGTTGCCACCATATCCACCACTTCACCGGTATCCGACGGCAAAACGACTTTTCCGCCGCCGTCGATACTTTCGGTAAAAACCGCCTTAGAAAAGGGTTCGCAGTAAACGATGGAATGGTCGGTAGCGGCAAAAATTCTACCCTGAAAAACGGTAGCAACGGGCAAGCAAGCAAGCTCAAAAATTTTCTTCATGCCGCTTGTTTGATCGTAAGAAAACACACCGTCCGCGCCGATAAAATAAGGATGAAAAACGCCCTCTTTATCCTGCGCTTCCAAAAACTTCATCTCTCCGTTAAAAGTGTGCTCTAAGCGATACGTCTTATCGCTTCGGTTGAAGAAATAAAATTTGTTTTGATAAGTCAACAAACCCAATTCTTGACCGCAATAGAAAAAGCTTTTCGGCGCGCCCAAATCCCAATCGTAGTAAACGCCCTTCCCATCGAAAAGTTCGTGAACGATGACACCCACGCCCATGCGCGCGTTCCCATCGCCAATATCGGCGTTATCCGCAAGCTCAATAGGAAAGGTTTTTGTTTTCGTCAAACGATCAGCCATTTCAAAAGTATCGTATCTTCGAACAACCTTTTCCGTTTTAAAAGCCAGTGGTTTTTTATAAGCCTTTTTCATCACGCCCACCCCCGCGAACGAATACGTCGCGCCGGCTTGGAAGAATATGCCGCCTTAATAGCATTCTTATATTTTTTATCCCAAACGGCAGCTTCTTCAAAAAGACCGCTTGCAAGGGCATATTCCGCGGCAACGCCGCAAGCGAACAATCGCACGGAAGCGTTCAAGGTAAAATCGCTTTTATCTTCAAGCGTTTTGGGTTTGGGAAGATAGGTATAGCGCACGCACACTTTATTCGGTTGCGTTTTGAGATAATCGGGAAAGAGCGTAAAGGGAACTTCATTTCCCCACTCATCGCGAACGCTAAGCACGCGCACCGCTTCACGGGATAGCGCAGCATATTCAATCGCACCCGTATCCGAAGCCATTTCTTCTTCGGCGAGCAGAGGCAAATAATCAAGCGCCACTTCATTCTCCACGAGATTAAAACAACGCAAAAGCGCCTTCGTGTTTGCTTCCGCTTGCGCGTCTTTAGAACCACCTGCCAAATAGCTTTCCACGCCTTCCCCAATCCCAAGCTCACACGCCGCAGCCAATATAATTTCTTTAACAGTCATATAAACCAACCTCCTTAATTTGAGAAAAGTAGCCGCCCAAAAAACGGGCGGCTACGTTCATGCGTTATCGTCTAAACACAACGCGATATCGCACGCTTTAGTCTTCTAAAATGCCCGTGAGCATACCTTGCCCATTCGGTCTTTCACACATAAGCTCGGCATATTTAACGAGCGTTGCGGTATAGACGGGTTTACCAGGCACTTGCTTTAAGATTTTACCGTCTTCCCCTTCAAGCCACTTCCAATCGCAAAGCTGATGAATTTTGAAATCGTCGGTGTTGAGCAAATACATCGTTCCCTCGGGGCAGAATCTATCCACCACAACGGGAATGCCGTTAAAGTTCAACGCCTTATACCCACCAGCGCATTCGATCGTGGGCATATTGATAGAGTAATCACGATAATATTGTAAAAGAGCACGCTTAACGCCGCCAGAACAAACGATCAAGTTGATTTTGCTTCCCGAATTCTCCTCGATTGTATCAATCGCTTCTTGAATGCTACTTTCGCTGATATATTCAACGTCTCTTTTAATATAAGGTTTCATAACGGAAGCCGTCGAACGCGCCACGCCGTAAAGATCGCTATCTTCGTTGAAAATCGCGGCAAGGCCAGTAATTTCATAATCTTTAGAACCCCTAAGATACATGCCTGCGCCAACAGAAATTTTGCCTTCCAAAGTTGTACCATCTACAACGATCGTCTTATTTCTTCTATCCACGTAAACGATCTTTCTTCCTTCAGCAGAAGCGACAACGTTGCCCGAAGCGTCTGCAAAATCGACGATCATACCTTCAAAAGTTCCTTTCACGCTCGAAAGGGTAAGCTGGTTATTGTCGCCAATATCTTCCACCGTAGCGAGAAGTCCCGTACCGTCGCCGTAAAGCATACGACCAAAATTAAAGGATGCACTTTTTACAAGCGATTGCATTTCGTCGTTCAAAAGGTTAACGAACGCGCCTTCGCTGCCTGTTGCAGCGCGAAGTGCCTTGTCGGAAATTTCAATCGTACCGTAAAGGTTTTTCAAAGTCGATGTAAACACCACCTTGTCACTATTAGAAGAAGCAGGCAACGCACCCGTTTCACTTCCTGCGGAAACACCACCGTTGACGCCGTATTTCACGAGCTTTTTCACGTCTTTCCCCACAACGTCGATAGAAGATTTTGCAATTTGCGCAAGCAAGGGATTTGCTTTGAGATCAAGCGCCTCCGTCACCGCGTCCAAATAAAAAGATTTCAATGCGTTATCCGCTGTTTCAACACTAATCATAATTTTTAAATTCTCCTTTTTTTAACTTTGATTTTTACGCCTGCGCGCTCTCTTTCTTAAAGAAACGGAGCGCCATATTGCCCGCCTCGTCAATCGTTTTGGGCTTTAAGGGCGGCGCGACAAGCGTTCCCGTGCCGCCTTTCATAAGAGGTGCGCCCGATTTTCCTATCGAATTTAGATATTCCCCGATAATTTTCAAGCGCACCTTTTCATCCTTTTTGACAAGCTCGTAAAGCGCGTCGTCGGAAAGAGATTCTTCCCCGCGCCCACCCGCGACGGACGGTTTTGCGATTGTTTGCTCTATGCCAATTTCGCTTTCCAAAGCGTCTTGTCCGAGCCCGCCAAAGATAGGAGGTTCGGGTTGCTCCGCTTGGCTTTCTGGTGTTTTTTCGGTTTGCGCGCGCACCGATTCCAGTTCGGAAACAAAACGATCAAAATCTTTCACTTCCGCTCTTTTTTGCGCGGCGTTTTTGCGAAGCTTTTCCGCCCCGTTTGTCTCGCCGCACACACCTTCCGCCAAGGAAAGCGAATTATCCGCCTCCCGTTCCAGCTCTTTGAGTCGTTGGCTTCTTCTCGTAAATTCCGATTCCAACGCCTCGTACGCCCTTAAAAGGGCGTCTACGCTACGAAACTTCCCCAAATCCGTCGAGACCTTTTCGGGCGCAGCGTTTTCAATCGTTTGCTTTTCCTGCCCCGCTTGCGTGATAACGCCCATCTCCGTTTGCATCGTTTCTTCGTAAACGTTCTCCTTTTCTTTCATAAACATTAAACCTCCTTTTTCATTGCCGCTTTATGCGCATCGATATGCGCGATAAAGTGCTCTTTCACTTCTTCCTTGTTCTTGCACCGCTTAAACTCTGCCGATAATAAAAATCTCGTATGTTCGGTGATATGTAAATCGTGCTCATCGTAAACGTCCACTTCCACCTTTTCCCCTTTCAAATCCAAATTCTCTTCTCCTGCTTTTGCGATATGAAGCGCGGAAATATCCCTCGCATTTTCAAAGCTACCAAAGCCAAACGCGTCCAAAACTCGGTTTTTATTTTCCACCGAAAGTTTCCCATCGCCATCCGTCAAAATTCCTGCTTCGTAAAGCTTCAAAATAGTTTCTCTCTTCTCTTCGGGGCTCGTCGAATCCTGCGCTTCAAATTGCACGTCGCTCACGGCGAGCTCGCTCGCGTTAAAATAATGGATTTGCGTTCTCTTATTTTCCCCCGTAAAGGTGATAAGCCTAGCGCTCCCTGCAAACTGGCGATATAATCGTAAAATTTGCCGTCCTACGTCCTTTACTGCGCGCTCCATTGCGGAAACGGTAGCCGATAATCGAGATTCGTCCTGCGCGAGCAAAAGTTGCAAACCAGTTGCACTCGTCACGCGAGCAGGCGTAGAACTTTGTAAAAGATCTGAAACGCCGCTAATCAACGAAAATTCCTTTTCAAGCCATTGTTCTTCCGCGGCAAATTCCGCAGGCACGCTTCCGCAATCGAGCATTTCAGGCGCTTTTCCGCCTTGACGATAGACAAGCACTTTCCCAGGCAACAGCCCTTCTTCCGCAAGCTCGTCCGTATCCACCGAGCCGTCCTCCACCGTCAAAACGCCCATGGAAAGCCTGTTTAAAAACTCGTGTTTACGGTTTCTCACGGCGTTATACGCCCTTTGCACGGGGATCAAGCGATCGACGATGCTCGACCCGAAGAAGGAAGCAGGCAAACGCATACAATCTTGTTTAACAAAGGGAAAGATGCGTTCCTTTCGTTCCCCGTTTTCATAGGGCAAATCCCCCACGAACAGCAATTTCCCGCCTGCCACGATCTCCACCCTACCGTTGGGATAAACGGAGTTCGGTTTTGTATAGCGTTCAATCAAGATGACGCCGTTTTCACAAGGCAAAGACGTATACCCCGTGACGTCCAAAGGCAATTTCCCTGCCGAAGGAGTAGCGTAGGCGTTCACTGTCAATTCAGAAAGCGCCGAGGCTTGCACTTCCACGCCAAATCGCTCGTAAATATCGTCCGCGGAAACAATTTTCGCGTGAATAAGGCTTTGCAAATCGGAGATATCTTCCGCGTTCAGCCTATCGGGATAAATTTCAAACGCCGACACCGCGCTAATTTTCGCATCCCCTTCATAAATAGGCTCGCCGCTTTCCGTTTCCGCCACCTGTCTACCGTCGTTCTCATCCCAAACGATTTTATAAAACCCACTCCCGCAAATTTCCGCCCACGCCGTCACACGTGAAACAACTTCGTCAAAATCAGCGCGTTCTTGGGCGTAGCGAAGCACGCCGGTTGCGAGTTTTGCCGCTTTCAAATCGCCGTCCTCGTCGGAGAAAGCGCGCACGCGAAGCTTGGGTTTTAAACGTTCAAGCTTGGCAAGTCTTGCTTCCACCATAGGCGCGATATGGTTAAACACACGCCTTGATTGCCAATAAAAGCGCTTGTCCTCTTCGGCGAGTCCACCAAAGGGCGACACGTCGCAATATTGATCGCCGCTATAAAAGTGCAAGTTCAAAAGCCACCCGCTCTCCACACTTCGGCGTTCTTCGCGCCGCCTTTCAAAGTCCGCGGTGATTTCTTCCGCGAGCTTCCGCTCTTGTTTTTCCTTTTGGGAAATTTCCGTTTCGTTCATTTACTAATCCTCCTTTTTTCTAATCACTCTTTTTCTCGGTTTTGCGCGTGGTTTTCTCACCGCTTTCACCGTTTTTACCGTTTCTTCTCTTACCTGCCCTGCATCTTTTTTTGATTTTTCCGCTTTTTCAAGTGCGGCAAGCAACCGTTTTTTCTCTTCTTCCAATTCTTCGTCGCTCATGTTTTCAAGCGCTTGCCCACTCTCGCCAAGCAACATTTGCACGGCTTTAAGATCAGGCGGCACGTCCTTTTTCGTTCGTTTCCGCTTCGTAAGTTTCAGCGCCCCGTCCACTTCGGCATATTCTTCCGTCACTTCCGACACCTGAAAACCGAGCGCGACCTTTAAAAGCGCATCCGAAATTTTGTCTTTCATAACACACCCCCTTTTTTATCGTTTTAATCGTTTAATCATGCGTTCCTTATCCTTTTGAATCACCGTCTTTTCCACCCTGCAAGGCGATTTTTTCGGTCGTGTCATCAAATAATATCGCATCTCGTCCAAAGCGTGATCGTCCATCTTTTTGGGCAAATCGCCACTTCCCCAATAGTACCCTTTGAGCTCCTTGATAAGCTCGGTGCAATTTTTAAAAATATATAAATTGGGAAGCCCGTTTTTGGTGTTTAAATAGCTTTTCACCCTAGCAATCCCCGAAAACATATCCTTATCCACGTCGGGATTAACCAAAATACCACGCTCGTAAAAAAGTTCGGCAACGCTTTTCACACTCGCAAGCGTTCTTTGCTTTGCCGCGCTATCAATCAAAGCGCGCACCCTGCCATAGCCATCCGTTTTCCAACCCAGCCGCGCGGAAATTTCCTTAATTTTTTGCGCGTGATAATCGACGTCCTTTCCTGCTTCAAAATGCTCAGCAATCACGTACACGTTGTCGTCGAAATCGACGGCGTACCAATGCGCCGACAAGGGATTGTTAAGCCCGGGGTCGATGGACACGACGTCCTGCCATTCCTTAGGCACGGAAAAAGGCTCGATCACGTGCACGCGCTCGTCAAATTCAGGATAAACGAGCCCTTCTCCGCTCGCAAACCGTCCAAATCGCCGAGTTTGCAAAGTAGTTTCATCCAAACACGCTTCAATGAGCGCAATTTCCCCTTCGTCCAGATAGGGGTTGTCCGCCCATTCCATGAACTCATACCACACTTCAGGGTCATTTTTGCGGTTAAGATAAATTTCGTGATAGACGAAAGTCAAGCCTTTGAGGGGCGTCATTGTTCCGAACACGTCGCCCTTTTTATCAATCACGCGCATGCGACATTCTTCATAGATATCTTTGGGCGGCTCTTCATCGAACCAAACGAAATCAAGGGACGTGCCCTGAAATTTCTCTCTGCCCTGATCACAACTTTTAAAGCCGATCACGGAAATGCCGCCAAACACGTTTTTCACGCGAATAAAATCAATCACACCGTCTTCTGGGCTGTCTTTTCTACCCGATAGCATCACGATGCCATCGATCCAATCGCGCCGAAGATAATGTAAAATTTTCTTTTGCGCCACGTCCCGTTGCACTTGGGTAGAAAGGGAAACCACCCACCCGCAAGCATCCTTTCGATTTTCCCTATAAGGATGAATCCCCCTTGCGATATACGCGCATTCCGCCGCCCCACATTCCGTTTTTCCCGAGCGGTTTCCCCCGAACACCCAGCGGTTGCGTTTTTTGCATTGATGAAAGGCAACCTGCTTTTTATGTATTTTATCCCCCGTATTATAAGCGGCGAGAAAATCGTTTTGCTTTCGCCGTTCCATCTCCTTTTCAATTTGAAAAATTTTTTCTACAATATCTCTCATAATCCCCTTGCAAACGGCAAAATCAACCGCCAAAAACCAGATATAATCAAAGCTATGAAAAAGTTTATTTTATCGGCGTTTATGCCGCTTTTATTTTTCTTATCCCCTTTTTTCACACCAACCGCCCTTGCCGTTTCAGCGGATGTGCTCGTGGCGGAATCGTATGCCTGCGTGCTAACCGACGAAGCGTTTTTCTATTCTTCTCGCGATGAAAAGCGCGGCGTTTTCCTGTTGCCTAAAACCTACTACGTTAAAATTCTCGAAGCCGACAGCGAATTTTGCAAAGTGGAATATCTCTACGACGACACATACGTTCAAAAATTGATCGGCTATGCAAAAACGAGTGATCTCACCCCCGTGCCCTACGTTCCCAAACGCCCCTATCTCTATCGTTTAATCGACGTGCATTATACGATCGGCGGCGCGAACGTTCCAAGCTCAGGTTTTCTCGATCAAATCACCGTCACTTGCGCCTATTATGGCGATTATCGCATCGGCTCTGAAACGTATTCGTATATTCTTCGCGACGGCTCGTTCGGCTACATTCCAAAGCCCGCCGATTTAACCTATGATGTAAATTCCGAATACGCCGAATGGCAAGAAGCAAACGCCGAGCAAGACAAAATGGAAGAGCCTCCCAAGGAAGAGCAATCAACGCCCATGCAAATTGCCATTTTGATAGCGCTTTGCTTGCTCGTGCCCGTGCTTGCGGCGCTCATTTTACGCCCACCCAAACGCTCGCCCTACGACAACGAAGAATAAATTTTTTTTCTTATTTTAAAAAACTTTCCACTTCTATTCTCTATTCTCTATTATCTTTTATCTATTTCACTCTCACTCTCTGAGCCACCGCTCTGCCCTTTGCGAAATTTTTTGATCTTTGCCTTCGCAAACAAAGCGGTAAATTTTTTCAAAAATTTCCGTTTGGGCAAATTTCTCTTCAAAGAGTTTTTCACTCAACCCAAGCCGAAGCAAAATCGCTTCCACTTTTTTTGAAAGCCTGTTTTGAAATCGAAAATATTTGCTTTCGCTCCAAGCGGCAATCTCCGTTTTCGGCAACGGCTCGTCCAAAGGCAACGCCTTTTTCATTTTTCTCCGCTTCCCAAAATATCTTGCGGCAATCAAAGTTTTCTCCACGTCAGAAAGCATGTCCAAAGCCGTTTCGACACACCCTTTCAGCCATTCAAAGTTCTTTTTTTTGCAAACTTCGCCGGCAAGCTCCACGGCAAGCTCAAACGCCGATTTATCCGTTCTCACGGAAAGCGCCGCCTTGTTTTGAATATGCGCCTGATAATCTTCACTCACCGTTTCCAACAGCGGATAACCATACAACACCGCTTTGACGTAATTTTTCACTTTCATCACCTCACTTCGTTCTTTATTCTTTCTTTCATTGCGAGCAAAGCGAAGCAATCTTCCTTGCCGTTTGCTCCCGCATTATGGCATAGATTGACAAACTCGCAACCCACCCCATTTCAACTTTTTGAGCAAAATCCGAACATTTGTTCGCTTTTGATGATAGTATATATCGTTAAATATGACAACATAGTGCCTGTTTGGTAAAAATTTCCAAATATGCTGATAGAAATAAAAAATATTGTCGAACTCTTGCTTTTTTTTCTTAAAAGTGGTATAATGAAAGTGTATGAAGAAAAAAATGCTTGCAATGTTCTCCATTTTTTTAGCAACCGCGACGGTGATGCCGTTCGCGGCGCAATCGGTTGAAGCGCAAGCGAGCGAAAAAACGGAGCGCTTGATTGCCCCGCAAACTTACGAAGAATATTTGCCTTTAACTTCTCCAACGGACGTAGCGGTTATTGAAAACTACACGGCGATTGCCGACGGAAACGCCATTTACGTTTACGATCGTCAAGACGGCGAATATAAAAAATTTGAACACGGCGAAGAGAACGCACCCGAGAGCACCGTCACCAAACTCCAATTCGACGAATACGGCACGTTGTATTTTTTAGATAGCTCGGTTAGCACCAATTTCTATGCCTTAAACGTAGAAACGGGCGCGGAAAAGAAAATCGACCTTGCCTGCGGCACGTTCACGGTCCACGGAAACGATTTATATTTTACGAACGCGCAAGAAGATCTTTACACTCTTTCGCTTGCAAGCGAAGCTCTTTCCCCCGTCGCTTTAAAATGGAACAACGTTTCCACTTTGTCTTTTTGGAACGGGGAATTATATTTTGTCCGCGCCGACAATTATCTAATGAAGATCGACCCGAAATCGCAAACCGAGCCCGATCCGAGTAAAGCAACTTTCGCAATTTTTTCCAAGCAAATCAACCATATCGCAATTAACGACGGCGTTCTTGCTTGCACGAACGCGGCAGGAGAATTTGTAGCCTATCCGCTCTCGCAAATAAGCGATAGCGCTATGCTCTTCAAATCGGAAGCGGAAGAATTTTCCGCCGTGAGTGCTTTCGGAAAATATTTTTACACGATTGCATCAAGCGATGCAACCATTTTGCAATATTCGACGGAAACGAACAATTTCACTAATTTTGAAATTAGTGCTTCATCCGATTCCCCACACCGTTTGAGTGGGGCAACGGATACCTGCTTGTTTGGCGATAAACTTTTTATCGCGGACAACGGAAACGCGCGCGTGTCGGTGTATAACCGCAAAACGAAAACGTTTGAAAAAGCAATCAGCGCAACCCTGCCCCCCTTGTTTGTAAGCGCAAACGAGAAAACGCTCTTGCTTGCAAACGAAGAAAAGGCGGTTTTGTATAGCCTTGACAAGGAAACCTACGGCGAGCCAATCGGGCAATTTTCCACTTTCAACGGCAAAATTGTGGGCACGGCAAGCGTATATGGCACCTATTATCTAATCAGCGAAAACAACTATGCCTACACCTTGCAAACAAGCGAAGAAACGGGCGCATGGGTGGCAATGGAAACGAAAAAAACGTCCACACGCTATCCAAAGGCTTTAACGGCGGACGTTTACGGCAATTTATATATCCTTTCTGGAAGCGATGTGTTCGTTTTCACGGAATCGGCGTTCACTTCTTCTATCGAAGCAGGGGAAAAAGTTTGTGAAAACCTGCCCACCGCAACGACGAAGCTTGGCGTGGATTATAACGGCACGATCTACGCGCTTGCAAACGATGCGCTCTATCGCGAAGACGGCGCGATCTTTAATTTCGACGACACGCTCGTTTATTATAACGATCCAAACGCAACGCCGATTTTAACTTCCTTTGCATTCGGCGTGGAAGAAAATGAAACGTATATCTTATGCGAAGGCAATTATCTTATTCAATCGACCGCCCTTTCGCTTCCCACGGTAAAAACGATAAAAGTGCAGGGCACAGACGAAAGAATTTTTGAAAACGCAAGCGCGGAATTTTCCGTGGTAAAAACGACGGAAAACGCCTTGCTTGTCGAATTTGATTTGCAAACGCTTAGCGGCGCGGAGCATTTTCCTTACGTGCGCTTTGAGCGAGCAAACGGGGAAAGAACGGCGCTCAAAATTGGCGAAACGGAGAGATATTATCTTCTCGCCGAATATGACAAAACCGCAGGAACGTATCGCACCTATCTCGCCTTAATTTCTTCTTGCGAGCCAATGGAAGCGGATGCTTACCGCACGGAATATGGCACGGAAGAACAAAAAACGGGCTATATCACGAGCGCGATCACCCTTTATAAATTCCCCTATTTAACCGAACTTTTAAAATCGGGCGAGCTTGCTCGCGGCGCACAAGTGACAGTTCTTGGCGAAATTAAAGAGCTTGACCACGCTTATTTCCACGTATCTTACGAAAGCAAAAACGGAGAGATCAAAACGGGGTATATCCCCCAAGCGTTCGTCACCGATTTTAACGGGCTCCCCCAAACAAGCGAAACGATCGAAGTGGGTAAGGCAAGCGACGACGATTCAGTGTTCCGCCTTGCCTATCTCTTGCTTGGCTTTGCCGCCATTTGCATTTTAACCGATTATCTATTTTTACGAAAGAAAAAAGGAGGCGACGATTATGAGTGATAGTCATAGTAGCACAAGCGTAGTGCCGCTAACTCGTTTTTACGCGAAAAAGCCTTCTTTTTTTGCGTACTTTTAACGAAAAAGCGTTCTACGCCATCTTAAAACAAAAAAAAATTTTAGGAAGGTAGAGTAGAAATGGAAATTTTACAGCTTTTATCCGAGCGGAAATTTTCCGCTTTAAAGCCGATGGTTGCCACCATGAACGCAACCGATTTGGCACGTATTTTTGAAGAAATTGAAAACGAAACGGACGTCCCGGTGCTTTTCCGTATCCTGCCCAAAGATTTAGCGGCGGAAACGTTTGTGGAAATGGATGGTGACATCAAAGAACGCCTGCTTTGCAAGCTCAACGATAAAGAGCTTCGAGCGGTTATGGACGAGCTCTTTTTGGACGACACCGTCGATTTGATCGAAGAAATGCCCGCAAGCGTAGTCAAACGCGTACTCGCACAAAGCGATGCACAAACGCGCGAATATATCAATCAAATTTTGCAATATCCGAAAGATAGCGCAGGCAGCATCATGACGATCGAGTTCGTTGCGCTTAGAAAATCAATGACGGTAGAGCAGGCGTTTGAACGCATACGCAAAACGGCAATCGATAAGGAAACCATTTACACTTGCTACGTGACGGACGAAACGAACAAGCTCTTAGGTTTGGTGACGGCAAAAGATTTGTTGCTGGCGCAAAAGCAAGCAACGCTTGGCGAGATCATGAACGAAAACGTGATCTTCGCACAAACGGAAGACGACAAAGAACAGGTCGCGCGCAAAATTTCCGATTACGGCTTTTTAGCACTCCCCATCGTTGATAAAGAATCGCGGCTGGTTGGTATCGTAACGGTAGACGACGCCATGACCGTTTTGCGTGAGGAGAACACGGAAGACATTTCGAAAATGGCAGCCGTCATGCCGACGGATAAACCCTATTTAAAAACCAACGTATGGCGCATTTGCTTGAACCGTTTGCCTTGGCTTTTGATTTTGCTCGTATCGTCCACCTTTTCAGGCTTGATCATTTCGGCAAACGAAAGCACGCTGAACATGCCCGTTTATGGCATCGTGCTCACGGCGTGTATGCCCATGCTTATGGGCACGGGCGGGAACGCAGGCTCGCAAGCAAGCGCAATGATTATCCGCGGGATCGCCTTAAACGAAGTGAAATTTTCCGATCTTTGGAAAGTGGTTTGGAAAGAGATCCGCGTTTCCGTTTTGCTCGGCGCAATTTTGGCGGCGGCGTGTTTTTTAAAAACACTGTTTATCGATCGTCTGTATGCCGTCCAAAACGGCGCAATGGTAGCTTTGGTTATTTCCCTTTCCATGTTCGTCACCATCTTGTTTGCCAAGCTTATCGGTGCGATTTTGCCCTTGCTCGCTAAAAAAATGCGGCTCGACCCTGCCGTGGTGGCGTCCCCCTTCATCACGACGCTCGTCGACGTGTTATCCTTGACCATCTATTGCATGTTCGCCGTGTCCATTTTAGGCGCGTTATAACGAAATGTAAGCAATAAAAAAACACCCGATCAGGGTGTTTTTTGTTTTGTTTCGCTTTTATAAAACAGAAAGGTATCGTTCTCCCGAATCAGGAAAAATCACCACGATGTTTTTGCCCGCGTTTTCTTCGCGGCAAGCAAGCTCGATCGCAGCACAAAGCGCCGCACCCGAAGAGATGCCTGTAAACAAATTTTCCACGGCGTTCACTTCTTTTGCCCAAGCAAAAGCGTTTTCGTTGGAAACACCCACCACTTCGTCGTAAATGTTTTGATCCAGCACCGATGGGATAAAATTCGCACCGATGCCTTGGATAGCGTGCTTGCCTGCATATCCCTTGGAAAGCAAGGGCGAAGAAAGCGGTTCTACCGCCACCACTTTCGTTTTAGGGTTTTTCTCTTTTAAATATCTCCCCACGCCCGTGATCGTGCCGCCCGTGCCAACGCCTGCCACGAACACGTCCGTTTGCCCATTCGTTTGCGCGTAAATTTCCCTACCCGTCGTCGTATAATGCACGTTTGCACACACAGGATTTTCAAATTGCCCTGCGATAATCGAATTGGGCGTTTCTCTTTTTAACTCTTCCGCCTTTTCGACCGCGCCTTGCATGCCAAGCGCGCCGTCCGTTAAAAGGATCTCCCCACCATAATCTTTGATGAGTTTTTGGCGTTCCACGCTCATCGAATCGGGCATCACGATCACCGCTTTATATCCACGCTCGGCCGCCACGAACGCAAGCCCAATGCCCGTGTTTCCGCTCGTTGCTTCAATCACCGTGCCGCCTGGGAGCAACCTGCCCGATGCTTCGGCGTCGTCCACGATCGCTTTCGCCACCCGATCTTTGATAGAGCCTGCGGGGTTAAACCATTCGAGCTTGGCAAAAATTTTGCCTTTTAACGCATATTTTTTTTGCAGGTTTTTAAGTTCCACAAGCGGTGTATTGCCTATCGATTTTTCCACGCTCATCATGCTCTCTCCTTGCAAAGTGCTAAAATGTCATTCGGGTCTTTGACAAGCGTCGTTGCGCCGTTTTCAACCAAAAATTCTTCGTCTTTAAAACCCCAAACCACGGAAATACAATCCACCCCAGCGTTCTTTGCCGTTTGGATATCCACTTCCGAATCGCCCACGTAAACCGTGGTGTTTTTCTCGGCGTTTAAATTTTTCATCACCGCAAGCAGGGCATCGGGCGCAGGCTTTTTGGCAATGCCAGCCGCTTCGTTTTCCCCCACCGCTTCTTCTAAAAGATCGGGGAAATATTCCGCCGCCAACGCTTTCACGGCAAAATCCGCCTTGTTCGACACCACCGCCGTTTGCACGCCTTGCGCTTTGAGCGCCTTTAAAAGGGGAGTGATCCCCACGTATTCTTTCGTTTTATCCTTACAATGCGCGCCGTAATGCTCGCGAAAGGTTTGGAAGATTTGTTGAAATTGGGGATGATTATAGCCAATCGCGCGCTCTATAAGTTTCACGATGCCGTTTCCCACAAATACGCGCACTTCTTCTCTCGTGCGCACAGGCAACGAAAAACTTGCAAGCGCAAAATTCACCGACGCCGTCAAATCGTCAAGCGTATCCAAAAGCGTGCCGTCCAAATCAAAAATAACCGTTTGATACATACCTGCCTACCCCATTTTTCTAAAATCGCCTTAACTTCTTTTCGTTTAGCACCTTGCTTTGGAGAGCTTACCGCTACCATAATAATCGTATATTCCACGATTCGCATAGATAAAATGATTGCACAAAACGACGTTTTGCACGCTGCAAATTTGCGAGCATTGTCTTGTCGTTTGATCGTCTAATGCGGAAGGCTCAGGCTCTCCGAACGGATGGTTGTGCACCAAAATCACACCTGAAGGTCGCGTTTTGACAAGCAGGGAAGCAAATGCTTCTCCGTCCACCCACACCTTCATTTCCCGATTAGAAGAAAAGCGTTCACGGCGGAAAATTTTGCTGTTAGAATCCATCAAATAAACGTCGAGCACTTCCTTATCCAACCTCGCGTAGGTTTGGTTAATAAACGCAAGAAATTTATCCCGCTCGTACGTTTCAGGCAAGGCGTTGGAAGCTTGGAACAAGCCCATGTAATCTTCGCAAAATTTCCCCATGCACTTTAAAAGCGCCGCCGCGCCGTCGCCAACGCCTTCCACGCTTTGCAATTCTTCCATGGGCGCGGAGAGCACGCTCGGCAAACACCCAAATTTAGAAAGAAGCCTATGCGCAATGTCGTTGGTGTTTTTGCGTGGAATGGCATAGCAAAGGAACATTTCTAAATATTCGTGTTCGCAACACGCATCCGCGATCACTTTAGCGCGCAAACGCTCTCTATGTCCTTTGTGTTCGTTGCCTGCCATGTTGCTTCTCCTTTAACAATTTCCCTTTTATTGTAGCATAATTTCTTATAAAAGTCAAAAGCAAGCCCGAAAAAAAATAATTTTTTTGTTCTTTCCCTTTCATTTTCTTTACCTAAACGGTAAAATCGTGTATAATAATAGTATCAAAAGCTTAGGATGGTAAATTTATGGCACACGTTATGGATAAATATTTCGACGAGATCGTATCTTCGACGGTCGATATTCTTAAATTCGATTCTTCCTTAAAGCCTGCCGCAGGGGAAAACGGCGAATATCCGTTCGGAAAAGAAACGGCGGATTGTTTGCAGTTTTTCTTGGATCTTGCTTCGAGCTTTGGCTTTGAAACGAAAAACTATGATAACTATATCGGCGAAGTGGTGTTTGGCAGGGGCAAGGATTTTGCCATTTTGGCGCATCTCGACGTCGTGCCCGCAGGAAACGGTTGGAACTATCCCCCCTTTGGCGGTGTCATCAACGACGATTTATCCGATGGCGGCGTGGGCGGCAAAAAAATTTGGGGTCGCGGCACGCTGGACGATAAAACCCCTGCAATCATTTGCTTATACGCGCTCAAAGCTTTGAAAGATTCGGGCTTTGCACCTAAGCGCACGATTAAGCTGATTGTTGGTTGCAACGAAGAATGCGGGTGGAAGTGTATTGAGCATTATAACAAAGTTGCAACAATGCCCGAAGAAGGGTTTACCCCCGACGCCGATTTCCCCGTGATCTACGCGGAAAAAGGCATTCTCCATTTCACCCTGTCTTTCCCCATTGAAAACGCTCCGTTCACCGCTTTTAAAGCAGGCGAGAGAGCAAACATGGTTTGCGATTTAGCGAGCGCAACGCTCACAAAAAAGGCAGGTGCAAAACTCGTGGGATACGAAAACCAAATTGCAGGCACGTCCTTTTCCTACGATAACACCACAAACATTTTAAAAGTACGTGGAAAATCCGCACATGGGTCAACCCCCGACAAGGGTGCAAACGCAATCGAATCGCTTCTTGCCTTTCTCGGCTCGTTCAACGAAAGCTGTCAAACGGCTTACAACGTTTTGTTCGGCGATTCGCTCGGCTTAAAAACGCTTTGCGACGAAACGGGATTTTTAACCCTTTCACCCAACGTTGCAAGCTTTTCAAACGGCGTTTTAAAGATCACTTCCGACGTACGTTTCCCTGCCACGATGCAGCTTAAAACAATCACTGAAAAACTTGATACGCTTGGTTTAGAATATGCAATCGAAAGCTATAAAGATCCCCTTTACAACGATCCAAACGGCGCGTTGATCTCAACCCTGTCTGGGGTGTATGCCCAAATCACGGGATGCGAAAGCGCTCCGCTTGCTATCGGTGGCGGCACGTATGCAAGGGCGCTCAAATGCGGGTGCGGCTTTGGACCTTATCTTCCTGAAACGGAAGACGTGATCCACCAACCCAACGAATATATCACCTTTGAACATATCCAAAAACTTAGCGAAATTTATTATGAAGCGATTAAGGAAATTTCAAAACCTAAATATATCCGCATTGGTTGGATAAGACCGATAAAATAAAAATTTGATAAAATTTTAGCGCGAGTTGTTTTTAGCAACTCGCGCTTTTTATTTTGTTCGTTTTTTTATCTATCGTAGCCGTGCAACTCGTCCTTTTTCGGTCCGCGCACATATTTTTTCATTTCCGTATCGCACGCGCCAAACTGTTTAAAATGTGCACGCGCATCACAAAGAGAAACGTGATTTGCTCCCCCTGCAAGCGTGGGATTTTTAAACTGTTCGGGATCGTCTTCCCAAAAACACACGGGGCAAATATCATAAGCCCGCTCCTTTTTTTCAAAGGTGAAATAGCCGCAACAGGGGCATTTATATTTTTTCGGCTCGTCCTTTTTCTTGATGAGCGGCAAGACGGAAACAAGTACGCCGCCAATCAAGTTTCCGATCAAGGAAATCAGGCAATAACCCATGCTTTGCCAAGTGATTTCGCCACAAGCAAAGATATAAAAGACGTTCGCAAGCGAGTTATCAAACCCACAAAACACGAACACAAACACGGGAAACACAACCCCAACCGTCGCCGAAAGATTTTTCTTGGACGTATAATGAGATAAAAACACCGAAAGCCCGATAAGCATACCGCACAACACACCCGAACAAAGGGAATGCAACGCCCAATCATGTTCGCAAAGCTTAGTGAGAACGAGATCTCGCGCCGCCTCAGCCACAACGCCGTGCGAATGTGAAAATTCAACGAGTAGCGCCGTAAAAGCAATTCCGATCAGGTTAAAAAATAGACTCACAGGCAACGACCATAAGTTCTTTATCCGCATTGTTAAAATACGCGTAGAAAGCCCCGTGATTAAATATAATCCAAACGTAGTGACGACAAACATTGCCAGCGAGAACACGATTGCGCCCACAAGCTTGCCCATAGCCCCTTCCATTGTGGCAAGCGAAAGCAATAACCCTACGCCGCCTATGCCAACCATAATACCACCGAATACGGACGCCACGCAAAACACGATAAAGTCCTTCTTCGTCATTTTTTCAAATCTCATCATAGCTTTACAATTATACCATTTATTTTTACAAAATGCAAGTGTTTAAACGTTCATTCAGCAACGCCTCATAAATTGCTTCCGCCGCTCGTATGCCGTCTGCTGCCGACGAAGTGATGCCGCCTGCATACCCAGCCCCTTCTCCGCAAGGATACACACCTTTTGTCGACACCGATTGTAAATCTTCGCCGCGCTCGATCCGAACGGGCGAGCTCGTGCGCGTTTCCGCCGCCGTGAGCACCGCTTCGGGATCGGCAAAGCCTTTGAGCCGTTTATCCATGTCCACGATCGCGCTTTTGAGCGTTTCGTTTATAAAACTCGGCAACACTTCTCCCAGCTCCACAAACGTCGTGCCTGCGCCGTAGCTAGGAATAACCTTTCCAAAACGATCGCTCGTTTTCCCTTTTAGAAAATCGCCGACGAGCTGTACGGGCGCGCGATAATCACCGCCGCCAAGCGCAAACGCCTTTCGCTCAATCGTGCGTTGAAATTCCACGCCGGCAAGCGGATTTTTCTCAAAATCTTGCCCGAAATCCCTTTTATACACCTGCGCAATCAACGCCGCGTTCGCATTTTTTTCATTTCTCGCATAATTGCTCATGCCGTTGGTGACAACGCCCCCTTCTTCGCTCGTGGCAGGCATAACCAAACCACCGGGGCACATGCAAAAGGTGAACGCCGCGCGCTCGCTTGCATGCGACACGAGCTTATAATCGGCGGCAGGAAGCCGCCCAAAAGAAGCGCCGTATTGCGAAAAGCCGATTTCGTTTTGCAAATGCTCGATGCGCACGCCCACGGCAAAATCTTTCGCCGTCATTTTTAAATTTTTGCTCGCAAGCAATTCAAAAGTATCCCTTGCGCTATGCCCGATCGCGAGCACGAGCGCGGAAACTTCCACCTGCAAAGTGCTTTTATCGCTTTCAACAACGATGCTTTGCACCGCGCCGCCTTTTATTTTTATGTCCGTCATGCGGGCATTAAAGCACACGCTTCCACCGTTCGCCAAAATATATTCGCGCATGTTTTTGACAACCTTTTTCAAGTTGTCGCTGCCGATATGCGGCTTGTTGAGCCATAAAATTTCTTCGGGCGCGCCAAAGCGGACGAACGTTTCCAGCACTTCGCGGTTTAAGGGGCTATGCGTTTGCGTGTTGAGTTTGCCATCGGAAAACGTACCCGCACCGCCTTCGCCAAATTGCACGTTCGATTGCACGTTGAGCGTTTTTGTTTGTATAAACGTTTGAATGTCCTTTTCCCGCTCTTCCACGCACGCGCCGCGCTCAAACAAAACGGGGGCGATCCCTCGCTCAATCAGCCGCAACGCACAAAACAAGCCTGCAGGTCCACCACCGATCACTGCCACTTGTTTTTTAGGCAGTTTGTTTTTCGGCAAACGCTGAAGCGCAGGTTTCTTGGGCGGAGCTTGATTTGAAAATTCAATAGTATAGATATATTTTATGTCCGATTTATTGCGAGCATCAAGCGATTTCTTCTTGATCGCAAAATAAGCAGGCTTTGTTCCAAGCTTTTTTGTTGCAATCTTGATAAGCTCCGCTTCGCTTGTTCCGATCGGAAGTTTTATATCCGAAAGGGTGCGTAAACTCATACCTGCCCCCTTTGTTTTTGTTGTTTTTCATCAATCGCCGCCGCCACACAGCGCGCGGAAGCATACGCCCATTGCAAATTGTAGCCGCCGCACTGTCCGTCGACATCTAACATTTCCCCTGCGAAATACAACCCGTTTTGCTTTTTACTTTGCAAGTTTTCGTCCACTTCGTCCATGCGGATTCCACCCTTGGTCACTTGCGCCAAGTCAAAACCCATATGCCCCGTGATAACAAGCGTGAACGCCTTAACGAGCTTTGCTGCCGCCTTTAAATCGCCACCAGCTCGTTTCATCACCACTCTTGCAATTTGGTTGTTGACAAAACCGCACAGTATTTCGCCCGTTGCAACATGGGGGAACTTCGCCTGCTTTTTCAAAAGCGATTGATAAATTTGCTCCTCAGTGAACGCAGGTAAAAAATCGATAGAAAGGCTAACGCCATTTTGCAAACGGTGGGTTAAAAAGGGAGAGAGCCTAAAAATTGCATCCCCTGAAACGCCGTAATCGGCGAACATAATATCCCCCGTGATTTGCACCGAGCGTTGGCAGGACGCGCCGCCTAAAACGTCGGTATAATAAGCCGTCACCGTTGCGTCGGGCACGCGGATACCTTTGAGCGTTTTTATATCTTTCGTGTCGGCTTTCAGTTGCACGAGCGAAGGGTAAAGCTGAGTGATCGTATGCCCTAATTTTTGCGCGAGCGCGTAAGCCGAGCCGTCCGTGCCGAACGATTTTGCCGCCGAGCCGCCGGCGCAAAGCACAACCGTTTCCGCAAACACCTTTTCTTTTTCGCCGTTCTCTTTCTCAACGCACAAAATAAAGCCGCCGTTTGTTTTTTCAAGATCACAAACGCGCGTTTTCGTGCGCACTTCCACGCTCTCACGCGTGGAAAGCAAATTTCTAAGCGCGTCCCCAAGCGCAGAAGCCTGTCTACCTGCAGGATAAATTCTGCCCCGCTCGTCGGTGATCAAAAGCACGCCTGCGTTTTCAAAATAGGTGCAAAGAGAGCTATCATCGTAGCGAGAAACGATTTCTTTTGCAAGCGTTTCACCGCCTGAAAATGAAAAATAATCTTCTCTCGTCACGCCGAGATTGCTCACATTGCCCTGCCCGTTGCCCGTGGCGGCAAGTTTTTTGCCCACCCTTTCGCCGCGTTCAAACACAACCGTTTTTTCCTTGTTTTCCAAAGCGCTAGCAAGCACGAGCCCCGCAGCGCCACCACCGATAATTGCCGTTTTCATCTTTTCCATATTTACATTTTAACGCATTTGGGGATAAATGTCAATTTTTTTGAAAAATTAGCGAAAAAATTTTTGACGGAACATTGACATTTTTGTTATTTTATATTAAAATATACGTATAAGATATATATAGCAACGTAAAGCATACGAATAGAAATAAAAATTAAGGAGTCGGTTATGGAATTTATCTATCAATGTATTGATTATTTAAAAGCAAATCCTATGCTTGCATACGTGCTCATTGCAGCGCTTGCGGCGATCGTGATTTTGCTTATCGTGATCATTGCCCTTTCGATCAAACGCTCGAAAGCGAATCAATCAAATCAAGAACAACAAGCGAAGTCACAAAAAGATAACGCGACCACACAGCCACTCCCTGCTCAAGCGCAATCAAAGCCCATGAGCGCGGAAGAAGAAAAGGCGGCAAAAGAAGCCGCTCGCCGTGCCGTTTGGGAACGCTTAGAGCGTGAAGAGCGCGAAGAAGAAGAGCGTGTAGCTGCCGAAAAAGCCGCGAAAGAAGCGCAAGAGCAAGCCGAAAGAGAAGCGCAGGAAAAAGCGACGGCTAAAAAAACTGCATCTAAAAAGACTGCGAAAAAAGCGGAAGCAAAAGCGGAAGCAAAAGCGGAAGCAAACGAAACCCCTGCCGAAGAAAAAGACCCGATCGCAAAGGCGGTGGAAGAGCGTTCACAAAAGGAACACGCGCAAAAATTAAAGAGAGATAAAGCTACGGCGGAAAAGGCAAAAGCAAAAAAACAAGCCGCCGTGCAAAAAGCACTCGGCGACGACGAAGACGAAACGGAAGAGGCGGCGAAATATAGCGGAAAATGGACGATTTGCCGCGTGCTCACCGACGAGGCGGAAAGCGCAGAAGACGAAACTTATTTCTTCGAGCTCCACGCTTCTAACGGCGAAAAGCTTCTCTCTAGCGAAGAATATACGTCGTATAGCGGTGCGCTTCGTGGCATTGCAACGCACAAGGCAAACATTGAAAAGGGCAATTTCAAAATCACTCTTTCTAAAAAAGGCGATTACATTTTCAAGCTTTTAAGCGGCAAAAACATGCTCCTTTGCATGGGTGAAAACTATCCCACTCGCACGCGTTGTGAAAGCGCGATCGAATCGACCAAGCGTTTTGCAAAAACTGCCGTTTTAGATGAAAACGTGCAAGATCATCTTGTGAAAGTGCCCGTGGAAGAGGACGGCGAACCCACCCCTATTGTGGAGAATGCAAACGGAAAGTGGATTATCACTAGCCACAAGGACGCCGACGGAAGCGACGCGTTCTATTTCGAGTTGTTTGCAAACAACGGCGAAAAGCTTTTATCTAGCGAAGAATATACGACCTACGTTGGTGCGGTAAACGGCATTCAAACGCATAAAACGAACATTGAACAAAACAATTTCCGCATCTCTTTAACCAAGCGCGGAGATTATATCTACAAGCTTTTGAACAAAAACGGACAGCTTTTGTGTCTTGGCGAACATTATAAAACCAAGCGCCGTTGCCAAAGCGCGGTAGAATCGGTGCAACGCTTCGCCGCCAACTCCCCCATCTTAACCGATCCTTCGCTTACGAAATAATTTTAAACGTAAAACGCCCCCGCTCGCAATGAGCGGGGGGCTTTGTTTTTATTTCGTTTTTTCTTTACCGTGCTCCGCCGCCACCACCGCCGAAGCCGCCGCCACCAAAGCCACCGAAGCCGCCACCACCGCCGCTTCTGCCGATAAACGAGCCGCCCGCGCTATCAGGGCGGGCAAGCGCCGTGTGCATCGCTCTCGTCATCGAATGATTGATGAGCATATAATCAAACACCGTCATATGCGAGCCCATGCACCAATCGGGCGGAGCGAGCGTGATGTTTTCAAATTTCTTCTCCCACGCATCCGTCACACCCAAAACCTGCGCATACGGCAACACTTTATAATAAAGCTCGGGATTTTCCTTTAACATAAACTCGATTTTCTCTTCTTCCGTCACGACGATAAAATCCTTAAAGCCTAAAATTTGCCCAAGCGTTTCACGATATTTTTCCGTTCGGGCAAGTTTATCGAGCGTGAAAAAGGTAGGAAGCAACGCGCCCATGCACACCACCGCTTTTTCATAACCCGTCAAAACGTGAGGAGCGAAAAAGGCAATGAAAATCAACGCAAACAACGCTGCCACGCCTATTTGCGCCGCCGTCATGCCGAGCAAAGCGGATTTCTTCCATTTATAGCGATAGTTTTCTTTAAGCAAACCCAAAATCAAAATCGCCACAATCGGCACGAAGAACGCAATCCCGTCAAAACACGTATATCCGCCACCGACTGCAAAGCTCAAAACAAGGGGCAAGATCAAACCGCAAAGCAAACCGATTACACCGCCAAGCACGTAGAACGCCACCGATTTCGGCTCATACATTTTCACGTTCGTCGTTTGTTTGATCGCCTTGTCCGCGGTTTCGTAGAATTTGTGCTTTAAGCGCGAAACGCGCGTAGAGATAATCACCGTGTCGTCATCGAAAGGCGTTTTTCCTGCAATCACTTCCCTATCCGCGCGCGCAAACAAACCATTGAAAAGGGTGCGCGCGTGCACCGATTCCGTTTCGGGAAGCGTTGTCACCTTTTGAATAAATCGCGGATCATCTTCGTTTGCAAAATCAATCGCCAAATAGCCCTTATGCGCGAAATAATAGAGCATAGACGTCACGTCTTCGCCATCCACCGTACCGTCAATCAATTTACCCATTTTCATAGGATCCATTTGATCGGGAGCTTTGATGTTTACGGTTGTGATAATCTCCTTTTTCGACGGCGTGAACAAGAGCGCAAGCAAGCCAAGCCCGATTGCAATTCCCATGGCAAGCACGATTTTCCACATGTCATCGGTAAATATTCTCGTGCTCGTATAATCCTTTAACACGCCTTCTCCAAGGACAAACCCAAGCGTGATGCCTTGCGCCATTTTTTCAGAATAATAATCGTTATAAACGACTTCCAACCGTTCCGCCGTAAGGGTAAGCGATTTCTTGTCGGCGGAAAGCTGCATCACAACGCTCGCATCGTTGCCGCTAGCGCCATAACCTCCCGAATAAAGCTCTAAACTCTCTTCCTCCACCGCCGCAGGGAAATGCACGTTGACGGAAACGTCGTTTAAGGGCACCGACCAACCGTAGCCTATCACGTCGATGAGCATGCCGTTTTCTATTTCGTTTCCGCCACGCTCCACCGTGTAGGAAATGTCATACGTCCAAACGTTGCCACGCTCAGCGCCGCCCACACAGTTGATATCGATAAATCCGCTCATATCGGGGTTATCTTCAACCGTGTAGAAAAATTTGTCATTTCCAGCACACGATGCCACAACGTTCGTATAGCGCGTGTTTTCGATGGGCAGGGAACGATAAAACCTACTCAACCCCGAAGCCAAAAATTCGACCTTGATTTTCTCTTTGACTTCTACCTTTCTATCCTTGCGAACGTTCACGTCAACTTGATAGCTGTGCACCTTTATGATGTCGTAGGGATAGTCATCAGCGGAAGCTTGCACCGCGTTCGCTCTATACCTGCCCCCTACAAAGGGGAAAATGAAAGTGCAAAGAAGGGTTAAGAGAAACAGAGCGGCTTTAAAAACAAGCCGCTTTTTCTTTGTGTAAATATTTTTCATGATTTAAAACTGAACTTTCACGTTCTTTCTCTCTTCCGCGCTATCCAGCTCGAAATAGGGACGCTTTTTATAATCTTCACCCATGCGGCTACCCACGATATTCGCAGGGAAAATTTCAAGCTTAGTGTTGAACGTTTTAACAACGCCGTTATAATAGCGACGGGAGCTTTCAAGTTCGCTTTCAATCGATTTGAGTTGATTTTGCAAATCCAAGAAATTAGAATTTGCTTTCAAATCGGGATAGCTTTCAGAAACTGCTGAGAAGAAGGTGCGAAGGGAATTGGTTAAGCCGTTTTCCGCGTTCACTTTTTCCGCCGCCGTCTTTGCGTTCATAGCAACGTTTCTCGCCGCCACCACTTCTTTGAGCGTTTCATTTTCGTGCTTGGCGTACCCTTTCACCGTTTCCACAAGGTTGGGGATCAAATCATAACGTTTTTTCAAAAACACGTCGATCGTCGCCCAAGCTTCTTCCACTTTGTTTTTCAGGCGCACGAAATCGTTGCGCGTGCCAATCCACCAAGCGAGCAAGGCAATCGCCAAAACCACCACGATAACCGCCACGATAGCGATCCAACCGCCTGTGCTCATAAGCAATCCGTTTAACATCATTTTTTCTCTCCTTTGAGATTTTTCTAAACTTATTATACTATATAGAAAGTGAAATGTCAATATGCTTAACAAAAAAAAGCGGACTTCCTTTTGCAGGAAAATCCGCTTTTCTTTCATTTACTTACTCTGCGCGTCTGCTTTTGAGCCAAAGCACGCCGTCCGTGATAAACGGCGAAAGAATCAGCCAAAGCGCCGCAAGCGCGATAATCGAATAGGTGATGATCGAGCCAACCGTTCTCGCACCCGCAAACACTTGCGAAACGAGATTGAGATCGAACAAACCGAACAAACCCCAGTTGATCGCACCGACGATTACCAAAATATAAGAGATAACGTTGATCACTCGCATAATTTTCCCTCCTGAAAACAGTATGTTTCGCATTTTGGGATTTATGCAGAGGAGATTTATTCTCTTCTTCTATACCTTAAAACGCCGTGCTATACGAATTTTGCTTATTCGGTGCGAAGCGCAATCACAGGATCTTTCTTAGCCGCTGCCGAAGCAGGGATCAAACCGCTGATGAGCGTTAAGACAATGCTCACGGCAACCATAATAAGCGCCGAAGTGATGGGAAGCGCGGCGAGCGTAGAAATGCCCGTAAGCGTGCCCAAGATTGCATTGACCGCAAATTGAAGCGCATACGTCACCACAACGCCGAACACACCCGAAGAAAGCCCGATGATAAACGTTTCGGCATTGAAAAGGTTTTTAATATCTTTCTTTCTTGCGCCAAGCGAGCGAAGCACACCAATTTCTTTCGTTCTCTCCACCACCGATACGTAAGTGATGATCCCGATCATAACCGACGACACGACGAGCGAGATTGCCGTGAACGCCACGAGCACGTAGGTGATCGCGTTCAAAATCGTTTCCACCATCGTCATCATCATGCCAACCGTGTCGGTATATTTCACTTGATCGCCCGTTTCGTGTTCGTCGTTCCACGTATCCAGCCATAAAAGGATTTGCTCTTTGGAATCGAAATCGTCGGTGTAAATTTGAATGGAATTGACGGTATCTTTGCCGCCAACCGCGCGTATCGCCGTGTCGCCGTATAAGAAATAGTATCCTTTAAGCGCATCCGCCATGTTGCCGCTTTCATCTCCTGCCATAGCATCTCCTGCGATATAATATTCCAACAAATTTTCCGCGGCAGGCTTACACGTTTTCAAAAAGCTCATAAGCTCCATGATCTTTTGCATATATTCTGGCGAGCCTTGGGTAAGCGAAGCAAGCTCTTGCACGAGCGTGCCAAACTTGTTCGCGCTGCCCGATTGCTCTAAAATCGTTGTGGAAAGCTCGGATTTCATATTCACTTCTAAATATTCATTGCATACCTGTTCCGTCAAATATAAACCGCTTGTAAGGCATCCGTAGTTATATCCGTCTTTCAAACGCAAGATGCCCGAAATGGTGATAAGCTTGCCATCTTCCCCATCCTTTCCAATCTCCGTTCTCGATTTTTGATAATCGTATAAATAAGCGGAGCTATCATCAGAAGGCGTGTAAATAGCGTCGTTATAATTGAGCATAAACTTTTTGCCAACAATCTTGTTAAAGCCGATCATGGTTTCATAATCTTTGCTATCGCCAACGTCTTCGCCTTCCTGCGGGAAGAGTGCTAAAAATTCCTTTTCACCGATAAAGCCAAGCTGTGCAAGCGTCAAATCGGTCACGTCGTTGTTGCTTCCCACAACTAGCACCGCTTCGTTTGCTTCTTTTGGGAAATCCCCTTCAATTACGTCGTATTGAGAGAGCACGTAATCGCCAAATTTATCGCTGCTTACATCCGTCGTGCCGGGCATTTTGCCATAAACACTACCCAGATAATCGACAAGATAAGCAAGGCTAGCATACTTTTCTTCCTGCTGGGTAAGTTGGAAAGTGTAATAGGATTTAAGCTCGGAAAGGGACATTACCTTTTCCACCGTCTTTCCGTTTTCTTCCACCTGCACTTGCGTGTAAAGGTTGTTGGATAAGGACATGCCCGTGCCGTATACGATCGCCGTATATAAGCTTTCGTCCATGCTTTCCAAATATTCGATATAGTCATCGGAAAGATTGTTCGTCACCGTCATGCCCTGCGCGATATTCGTCAAAAACGAGTTGACGTAGACGCGATCTTTGATTTTGTCCAAATCGGGCAAATCGGTTGCGGCGGTCATACCCGACATAATCGCTTCCACGTTGAGCGTAGTTTCGGTGATTTCAAGGGGATAGGAAGAGAGCATATCTTCCTGCGTTTTTTTGATATATCCGTTAAAGCCGTTGGAGAGCGCAAGCACCAAGCATACGCTGATGATACCGATGCTTCCTGCCACCGACGTGACCGCCGTTCTGCCTTTTTTGGTTGCCAAATTGCGAGCGGAAAGCCCGAGCGACGTTGCATACGACATGGAAGCGTTTTCTTTTTTCTTGCGCTTTGCTTCTTTTTTGCGTTCCTTTCTCGATTTTTTAGGCTCAATCGTAGGTGCAGGCTTTTCTACCATTTTAGGCTTTGGTTTCAGGCTAAAATTTTCATCACAAATGGGACAAGTCGCTTTCGAACCGCGCATGGGGTGCACGCCGCAAAGGAATAAACGAGTACCGCATTTGGGGCAATTCACTTCCACGTCTTGATAATTTACCTTAGGGTTGAAAGCTCGCTCGTCGCCGTCCAACTCTTCAATCCCGTTATAAGGGTTAGAATCAGAAACGAGCAAACCATCTTGAAGGCGCACGATACGCGAAGAATATTCTTCCGCAAGTTCGGGGTTGTGCGTGACCATAATCACGAGCCGCTCACCTGCGATTTCACGGATAAGCTCCATGATTTGCACGCTTGTCGTCGTGTCGAGCGCGCCCGTAGGCTCGTCAGCAAGCAAAATTTCGGGGTTGTTTACAAGCGCACGAGCAATTGCCACACGTTGCATTTGTCCACCCGAAAGTTGGTTAGGGCGTTTGTGGAGTTCGCTTTTAAGCCCCACTTTGATAAGTGCTTCCGTCGCTCTACGTCTTCTTTCTCGTTTGGAAACGCCTGCAATCGTGAGCGCAAGCTCCACGTTCGTAAGCACCGTTTGGTGGGGAATTAAATTATACGATTGAAACACGAACCCAATGCGGTGATTTCTATAAACGTCCCAATCGTGATCCTTATAATCTTTGGTGGATTTGCCACAAATGACAAGATCGCCCGACGTATAATGATCCAAGCCGCCGATAATGTTCAAAAGGGTGGTTTTTCCGCAACCGGATGCGCCGAGAATGGACACAAACTCGTTTTTGCGAAATCTAAGTGACACGCCGCGGAGCGCTTGCACGACGTTCCCTGCCGTCACGTAATCTTTTTTAACGTTTTTAAGTTGCAACATACGTTCTTTCTCCCGATACTTTTTCGCTTAATTTTATCTATAATTTCTCAAATATAATTATACGCGATTTTGCGCTTTTGTCAAGTGGAAAATTATCGCCTTCCTTTTATTTTCAGTATATTTTCATTTTTTCATTTGTTTTTGCCAAACGAAACTTGTCGAAAACACTTGTCAAAGCATAAAAAAAATGATAGAATAGAAGCGAGGTGTAAAATTATGACGGAAAAAATGCAACGTTTAACTAGCTTTTTGGAAAATTCACTCACAGCTTATCACGCAAAGGAAAACGCGCGCGACGAGCTTTTGAAAAACGGCTTCGTTCCCCTTTTGGAAACGGAAGATTTCGAGCTTTTAGAAGGTGGGAAATATTTTGTAGAACGCGGCGCGAGCTTGATCGCGTTTACCGTTGGTGGGCTTGATCGTTTTTCTTATAAAATCGTGGCTTCCCACGTTGATTCCCCCGCACTCAAACTTAAGGAAAATCCGGTGAAAAAAACGGAAAACTGCGCCGTTTTGAACGTAGAGCCCTATGGCGGCGGCGTTTGGTATTCTTTCTTCGACCGCCCTTTGAAAATTGCAGGTAGAGTGGTGAAACAGGACGGAGACAAAGTGTTCGCGCAAATCGTGGAATCGCCTTTTAACGTATGCATTCCATCGCTTGCCGTGCACCAAAACCGTGGCGTAAACGAAGGCTTTGCCGTGAACGCGCAAATCGACCTTTTGCCCCTTTTGTCGCTTGCCGGCAGCGAAGGTGAATGGCTGGAAAAAATCGCAGGTGAAACGCGCGTACTCTCTCACGATTTATTTGTCGTAAACGCGGAAAAACCTTACACGTTCGGCGTCAACGACGAGTTTCTCTCTTCCCCCCGTATCGACAACTTAACGAGCGTTTTCGCGAGCTTGGAAGCGCTTGAAAACAAAGCGGATGGCAACGGCGTTTGCGTGGCGGCGCTTATGCATCACGAAGAAATCGGCAGCCATTCCACGCAAGGCGCAGGTGGCGATTTCCTTGAAAACGTGCTCCGTCGCATTGCTTATGCATTCCACTTCGACGACAACGAATTTTACAAAGCGCTCGCAACTTCTTTCTTCCTTTCGGTGGATAACGCGCATGCGTTGCATCCCAACCACCCCGAAAAGAGCGATCCCACCAACAAGACGTTGCTTGGCGGCGGCGTGGTGATTAAATCGCACGCTTGCGGCGCATACGTGACGGACGCCATCTCTTCCGCCGTGGTGAAAAGGGTGTTTGAAAAGGCAGGCGTTTCCTATCAAAACTTTTTCAACCGCTCGGACGTGCGCAGCGGCTCAACGCTCGGCGTTTCCGCTTTAACGCGTTTAGGGATTGCAGGCGCGGACATCGGGCTTGCGCAACTTGCTATGCATTCCGCTTGCGAATGTTTTGCTTCTTCCGATTATGCGGAGCTTGTAAGCGGCTTGACGGCGTTCTATTCTTCCGATTTTATCGCAGAAAAGGACGGCTTTACCATCGCGTAACAAAACCAAAACAAAAAAAAATTTCGCGGACTGTTTTCAAACAGTCCGCGTTTTTTCTTATTCAAAATAATTGATTTTCATCGCCCGTTTCACTTCGCTAAGCGTTTGCGCGGCAACTTCTCTTGCCTTTTCGCTTCCCGTTTTGAGCATCGCCCAAACGGCAGGTATATCCTTTGCAAGCTCTTCTCTACGCAACCTGATCGGCTCTAACGTTTCCTGCATCACGGCGTTTAGGAATTTCTTCACTTTCATATCGCCCAACCCGCCGCGCTGGTAATGCGCTTTGAGCTCATCCAAATTCGCATATTCGGGTAAATATCTTTCAAAATGCTCTTTCGAAGAAAACGCATCCAAATAAATAAACGTGGGGTTGTTCTTCGTGTCGCCGGGATCGGAAACCATGATATGGTTAGGATCGGTGTACATACCCATCACTTTGCGCTTGATTTCGTCGGCGCTATCGGAAAGGTAGATACAATTCCCAAGCGATTTGCTCATCTTTGCCATGCCGTCCGTGCCAGGCAAACGCAAACACGATTTGTTGTCGGGAAGCACGGCTTTGGGCTCTACGAGCGTTTCGCCGTATAACCCGTTAAAGCTACGCACGATCTCGCGCGCCTGTTCAAGCATGGGAAGTTGATCTTCGCCCACAGGCACGACGTTCGCTTTAAACGCCGTGATATCCGCCGTTTGCGACACGGGATATGTTAAAAAGCCCATGGGCAACGAATGTTCAAAATTCTTTTGCTTTATTTCCGCTTTCACCGTCGGGTTTCTCTCGAGCCGCGCGAGCGTGACTAAATTCATATAATAGAAGGTAAGTTCCGTGAGTTGTTCGATATGCGATTGCACGAAAATCGTTGATTTTTTCGGATCGAGCCCACACGCAAGATAATCAAGCGCAACTTCCGTGATATTCGCGCGCACCTTATCGGGGTTGTCAAAATTGTCGGTGAGCGCTTGCGCATCGGCAATCATCACGTAAATTTCGTCAAATTTACCACTGTTTTGCAACTCCACGCGGCGCTTTAACGAGCCCACGTAGTGCCCGATATGCAATTTCCCCGTAGGGCGATCGCCCGTAAGAATAATGTTTTTCATAATTTCTCCATTTTAACGCATACTGTTTTTATGAAACGTATATTTTTAGCCGTTGTGGCGTTTTGTTTTGCTTGCGCAATCGCCGCCCTTGCTTTTGAAACGCGCAATATGCAAGCTTATAAAAACCGTCCGTCCGCGCCCGTTTGGGGCGAAAAACGCATTTACAGGCTCGCGCCGTAGGTGTTGCGATATTTATACATCGCGGAAAGGTGTTCCTTGCCGTCGATTACGCCGTCTTCAATCGCCGCGATGATATCGTCCATCGTCACAACCGAATAAACGTCCACGCCGAATTGTTTTTTCGCTTCGGCAACAGCGGAAAGCTCGCTATCAAGCGCCTTTTCTCTGCGATCTACGGAAATGATCATGCCCACGATTTCCACGTTTGCCGCAGCTTGGAGTTTGGGCAAAATTTCGCGAAGCGCCTTTCCCGACGTCATCACGTCTTCGATGATGATCACCTTTTCACCGTCTTGAAGCTCTTTGCCTACGAAAAGCCCACCTTCGCCGTGGTCTTTCACTTCCTTTCTATCGAAACAATAGTTGATTTCCTTTTCATAACCATGATACATAGCAATCGCCGTTGCAACGGAAAGGGGAATGCCTTTATACGCAGGCCCTACGAGCGTGTCCGCTTCCAGCTTGTTTTCTTGGATGCAAGCCGCGTAATACTCGCCAAGTTTTGCAAGCTGTTTGCCCGTTTTATAGTTCCCCGTGTTGATAAAATAGGGAGCTTTTCTTCCGCTTTTGAGCGTAAACTCGCCAAATTTGAGCACGCCGTTGGATACCATAAATCTGATAAATTCCTGTTTGTACGTATATTCCATAATCTTTCTCCTAATTATTTTCCGTTTAACTGTAAGGTGCCTGTAAGGTCGCTCACGTTTTCAACGCCGTGCTTATCGCACCAATCGTTCAAACCCTTGATGATCTTCGGCATTGCAAAGGGATCGGTGAAGTTTGCCGTTCCCACTTGTACGGCGCACGCCCCTGCCATCAAAAATTCAATCGCATCTTCTGCGCAAGTGATGCCGCCCATACCAATCACGGGGATTTTCACCGCCTGCGAAGCTTCGTAGACCATGCGCACGGCAATGGGTTTCACGCCTGCACCCGAAACGCCGCCCGTGTTGTTGGCAATGATGGGTCTTCTTCTTTCAATGTCGATCGCCATGCCCGTGAGCGTGTTGATCAAAGAAACACAATCCGCGCCGCCGTTTTCCGCCGCTTCCGCGTTCGTTGCAATGCTTTCGACGTTGGGGGAAAGTTTAACGATCAAAGGCGTTTTCTTGAGCGCGCTTTTGGAAACGGAAGTCACTTCTTCCACCGATGCAGGCTTGATACCAAACGCCATGCCGCCGCTTTTGACGTTAGGGCAGGAAATGTTGAGTTCGATCATATCCACCTTGCCATCGAGCTTTTCGCAAATAGCAAAATAATCGTCGAGCGTTTTGCCTGCCACGTTTGCAATCACGCACGTGCCCGTGGATTTAAGCCATGCTAAATCCTTTTCAAGGAAATGTTCCACGCCAGGGTTTTGCAAGCCCACCGCGTTTAAAATCACGCCGCGGCTCTCCGCAATTCTCGGCACGGGGTTGCCTGCGCGAAGCTCCATCGTCAAGCCTTTGGTGGACACGCCGCCAAGCACGCCGATATCGTATAATTCGTTAAATTCACGCCCAAACCCGAACGTGCCGCTTGCCGCGATCACGGGGTTTTTCAATTCCACGCCGCAAATATTCACCGATAAATTCGCCATAATCTTTTTCCTTATAATTTCACTTCATTCACGTTAAACACAGGTCCGTCTTTGCACACTCTTGCGCGCGCTCCGTTGGTTTTTTCGCACACGCAAACCACGCACGCACCGAAACCGCAACCCATGCGCTCTTCCAACGAAACGTAGCAGTTTAAGCTTTCTCTTTCAACGAGTGCTTTGAGCGCGCGAAGCATAGGCGTAGGTCCGCAAGCAAGCACCACGTCGGGGCGATTTCCCGCTTTCAAATCGGCTTCACACGCTTGCACGGCGTTCATTTTTTCGCCATAGCTACCATCGTCGGTCACGCCAACGAATTTCGCCGCCTTTTCAAATTCTTCCAAACCGCACACCGCGCCTTTGTTGCGATAGCCGATGTAGGCGGAAATTTCTTTTTTCTCGCCATATTCACGCAAAACGGAAATCAAAGGGAACGTGCCCACGCCGCCGCCGACAAGCGCAACCTTCTTCTCGTTTTCTTCCACGAAAAATCCGTTGCCAAGCGGCATTAAAACGTTTAATTTCGTACCTGCCCCCATATTTTTGAGCATTTGCGTGCCTTCGCCCTTGATTTGATAGCAAAAGGTGACGAAATTTTTCTCCGCCTTACAAATGGCAATGGGACGGCGCAACAAGTGCGTGCCCCCCACCGCGATGTTGCCAAATTGCCCTGCACGCACTTTCGCTTCTTCACCCAAATCAAAGGTGACGGCGAAGATGTTTTCCGCAATTTGTTCGTTTTTTACGATCGTTGCAATATAATCTTTCATTATTTTTTCATAACCCCGATTACGCTTGATAAATCTTTTTGCATAGCCACCGTAGCCGCGCGCGCCGCTTCGTAGAACGTGCCGCCAAGCTTTTTATACGCGCACAAAATGCCGCGAGAATTGTTGACGACGCCACCGAGCCCGTTTGCGCCGAAGCAGCTTTTAAGCATTTCCGCGTTGCCCCCTTGCGCGCCGTAGCCGGGGATCAAGAAAAAGGTGTGGGGAAGCACCTTTCTAAGCCTTGCCGCTTCCGTGGGATGGGTTGCGCCAACCACCGCACCCACCGCCGAATAGCCATATTCTCCGATGGTGCTTTCGCCCCATTTTTCTACGAGTCCGCCCATATATTCATACATAGGCACACCGTTTTCAAGCACTTGGTTTTGGATTTCCGCACCCGAGGGGTTGGACGTTTTCACGAGCACGAAAATGCCCTTGTCCTTGCTTTCACATTCGTCTACGAACGGTTTGATGCCGTCCGTGCCCAAATAACCGTTCACTGTCACGTAATCGGCAGGAAACGCTTGTTTTTTGATGCCGTTCACGTCCGTTTCGCCAAGGAACGTTTTTGCATAACAAGCCGCCGTCGAGCCGATATCGTTGCGCTTTGCGTCGGCAATCACGACAAGATCTTTTTCCGCTGCGTATTTAAGCGTTTCTTCATAAGCTTTCATGCCTGCCACGCCGTACATTTCATAATAAGCGATTTGCACTTTCACCGAGGGAACAACGTCGTAGAGCGTATCAATCAATTTCTTGTTAAAATCGAACACGCGTTCCGCAACGCCCTCAAACGAGTTTACCCCCGCTTTCATATCGTCGGGCAAATAATCAAAGAGCGTATCCAAGCCCACGCACGTGGGGTTTTGTAAATCGATAATTTTTTCTATAAGTTTATCCGTAATCATTTTAATTCTCCTGATATTTTACGCTTGATACTTCACTTCGCCGTCTACAATCGTGTATTTTACCGCGCCATAGAGTTCATAACCGCCGATCGGATTGTTCTTGCCTTTGGACACGAAGTTTTTAGGATCGACGATCCACTTTTCGTTAAGATCCGCAATCATAAGATCGGCAACTTCGCCCACTGCAATTTTACCGCCTTGCAAGCCCAAGATACGAGCAGGTGCGGCGGACATTTTTTCCGCAATTTCGGGCAAGGTCAACGCGCCCGTTTTATAAAGATAGGTGATAGCAAACCCAAACGACGTTTCAATGCCGCTGATGCCAAACGCCGCAAGGTTATATTCCACGTTTTTATCGTTGATATGGTGGGGAGCGTGATCGGTCACGATACAATCGAGCGTGCCGTCTTTCAAGCCTGCCAAAATCGCCTGTCTATCCATTTCTTCACGAATGGGGGGATTTACTTTCGTGTTCGTATCAAAGCCCGTGATCACGTCGTCGGTCACCGCGTAATAATGCGGGCAAGTTTCCGCCGTCACTTTCACGCCTGCTTTTTTCGCATCGCGGATTAAGCGCACGCCACTATGGGTGGAAACGTGACAAATGTGCACGGGCACGTCCAAGCTTTCCGCAAGCGCGAGATCGCGCGCAATCATGATGTCTTCCGCCGCTCTGGGGATACCTTTTAAGCCTGCGATCGTGGAATTTAACCCTTCGTTCACCACGCCGCCGTCGACAAGTTCTTTGTCTTCGCAATGGCAAAGACATTTGATGTCGAAACCGCTTGCATATTCCATAGCAAGGCGCATAAGACGAGAGCTGTTCACGCTCACGCCGTCGTCGGAAATTGCCACCGCGCCCGCCTTTTTCATTTCGCCAATTTGCGCAAGTTGTTCGCCCTTTTCACCTTTGGTGATCGCGCCGATGGGATGCACTTTACAAACCCCCACTTCCGCTGCGCGTTGTTTGATATAGCTCACCACCACTTTGTTATCGGCAATGGGATCGGTGTTGGGCATACAGCAAATTTGCGTAAACCCACCTTTCACCGCCGCCTTTGTGCCGCTTTCGATATCTTCTTTATATTCATAGCCCGGTTCGCGCAAATGTACGTGCATATCGATAAGCCCGGGGAAGACGAATTTTCCAGCCGCATCAATTTCTTTTTCGCCGTTTGCAGGAATATTCTCCTCAATGGAAGCGATCATTCCGTTTTCGATAAGAATATCGCCTTTCACCACTTTATCTTGCAAAACCAAATTACCGTTTCTAATAATCGTGCCTTTTTTTCTGATTTTTCCGATAATCATATCTCTTCTCCTTATTTCGTATATTCTCTATAATCGTTTAAAAGTTTGAGCACCGCCATACGCACGGCAATCCCCGAAAACACCTGCTCTTCAATGCGGCTCTTTTCGTGATCGATCACCTTGCCCGTAAGCTCCACGCCGCGGTTCACAGGGCCAGGGTGCATTACGATCGCGTTGGGTTTAGCATATTTAAGCGATTTTGCATCTACGCCGTAAAAGGCGGCGTATTCGTTCAGCGAAGGGAAGTTGCCTGCCTGTTGGCGTTCGAGTTGAATTCTCAACCCCATGACAACGTCTGCCCCGTCGAGTGCTTCTTCCTTCGATTTGCAAAGTTTTGCACCGAGCTTGTCTATGCCCTTAGGGATAAGCGTTTCGGGTGCATACATGCAAACTTCCGCCCCCATCGTTTTCAAACCGAATAAATTGGATTTCGCCACGCGCGAGTGTTTGATGTCGCCCACGATCGCCACTTTCAAGCCTTCGAGCTTTCCAAACGTTTCACGCATGGTAAGCATATCGAGAAGTGCTTGCGTGGGGTGTTCGTTCATGCCGTCGCCTGCGTTGAGCACGCCTGCCTTTGCCACTTTGGCAAGAAGATAAGGCGCACCGCCCATGGGATGACGCATGATCAAGAAATCGTTGAGCTGCGCATCGAGCGTTTTACCCGTATCGACGAGCGTTTCGCCCTTTGCCACCGACGAACTGCCAGCGGCGATATTGATCACCGTTGCGCCTAAATATTTCGCGGCAAGCTCAAAGCTCGTTCTCGTTCTCGTGCTGTTCTCGTAGAAGAGAATGGTTGCCGTTTTGCCTTTGAGATAGGACAAATTTTTATCCCCGACTTTGAGCCGCTGTTTCATCTCTGCGGCAACGTCAAGGATTTCCGTTAATTCCTCAGCAGTCGTGTCGATCAAGCCGAGCAAATCTTTTCTTTTGAGCATAAATCTTTCTCCCGTGTAGCTTTAACAAGCTATCCTTATAATTATAACATCTTTTTTCTATCTTGTAAAGAAGAAAAATGCGCCTATAAAAAAATTTCCGCCCGCAAGCAGAAATTTTAAACAATTTTTATCAATTTAAAAGCCGTTTTATCACAAGAAGTGAGAATATAATCAATCCCGTTCTTGTTCGTTTTCAAAGGAAAATACGCCGCGCCGTGAATATGCCCAAACACCGCCTTTTTCACGCCGTTTTTCTCAAACGTTTCGGTGAAAAGAGTATTCTCGTTTTTAAGCGAAAATGGCGGATAGTGCATGAGCGCGATCTTTTCATCCCCCTCTTCAAAAAGCTTATCCGCCGACAAAAAGGCAAGGCGAAAACGCTCCGCTTCGCGAAGATAAAGCTTTTGGTCCTGCTCGGTGAAATCGGGGCTACCGGGACACGTCCAACCGCGCGAGCCAACGAAGATAAAATTGCCGATTTTAATCGAATCGGTTTGCAAAAAGATAAAGCTATCGTTGGGTGCGCTATCGCGAAGCCGCGTAATGCCGTTCCACCAATAATCGTGATTGCCGCGAACGAACACCTTTTTCCCCGGCAAATCGGCAAGCGAATTTAAGTCGATTAGTGCCTCTTCCATCTTCATCGCCCAACTGATATCGCCGCAAATGAGCACCACGTCGTCCTCATTTACGCTTGAAAGCCAATCGGATTTAATTTTCTCGAAATGCCCTTCCCAATTTCCGCCGAAGATATCCATGGGCTTGTCCGCGGTGGTGGAAAGGTGCAAATCGCTAATCGCATAAACGTTCATGTCCTTATTATAGCGCTTTTTTTATAAAAAAGCAAGCGCCCTACTCACGCAGGGCGCAAAAATTTTTTTAAATATTCCTATAACGAAACACGAACGCATTTCAATTCACGAACGCTTTGCTTTCATTTCACTTATTTACACCCGCCCGTTGGGCAACCATTTCTCCCTTGGGGATACAAGGGCAGTTCGAAGAACCCCGCGCAAATCTCTTGCGAATAATCCTGCGCAGGCGGAATCGCGCAATAGCCGTAGGTGGGAATTAAAATTTCCACGGACATAGCGATTTTCAAGATAACCGTCACGCAAACGGTTACGGTAAAACCACCCGTTTCGGGATTGAACGTACCTTCGGGCACGACGGCGCTTACTACCGCTTGCACGGTAAAAGGCATAATCGACGGCGCAGGCACGTATAAGAGTACGTCTTGATTGATGGAAACGATCGCCGTTGCGCTACCTTCCACACCGTTGGCGTCGGTGTAAAGCACTTCCAAAGGCACGGAAAGGGTGGCTTGCACTCTTGCGCAATGTTTATCCGCTTGGCGATCAACGTTTAAGTTGGTGACGGTGGCTTCGGCGGTCGTCGAGCGCGCGCTAATGAAAGTTAAAGGATATGTAGGGTTGGCAGGGCAAAGATCGGTGAGCGTGAGCGAATAATTTTCCAGCTGCGTTTGCTTAATTGCCGCATCGAAAATCTTTTCCGCTTGGATACACACTTTCTCCGTCAAACCATTGATCGGATTCCCCGTGATTTGGCAGGGGCATTTATCCGATTGAAAGTTGGAATAAAAGGACATAGTATACCTCCTAATTGTCGTAATTACTTATTACATTATATGGCGCGACGAACGAAAGTGTTCTACAAAATCACGCGCATACCAAGGTATAAAATATCCGTTCCGTTTTTGCGCTCAAAATTTTCAACGCTGCCGCAAAGCAAGGCTTTGGTATCCCCTGCCTTGACGACGTAGGCGTTCCCACGTTCGTTGGGGATAAAAAGAATTTGCCCTGCTTTCGGCGGTGCGTTTAAATGGTTGCATTTTGCAAGCAAAAATTCCGACACGCCAAAAAAGCAAGCGATCTCTTTCAGCGTTTGCCCTGCCTGCACCCGATAAATTTTTCTATGCTCCGCCTTTAACATATAATCAATATATGCGCTCGCGCAAAAGAAATATGCAAATAAAACCATGTTAGAAAATGCCGAAATTTCTTTTCAATCCGTTTACATTTTAAAAAAAATGTGATATAATAGATTTTGGGGAATTCCCCAAAGGAGTGTATCGTTATGAAATATCATACCATCGACATAAAAGGCTTTGAAGCAAACTTGCCTATTCTTCCGCTTCCGAGCGGGATTTCGATTGCATTTTTCAATTTGCACGGCGACAGCGCGCTCACCGAGCATTGCGGCAAAAAACTTGCCGAGCAGCTCACCGATTGCGATGTGCTTTTAACCGCCGAATCGAAAGGCTTACAACTTACGCACTGCGTTGCGCGCGAGCTTGGCATGCGCTATTATGCGGTAGCAAGAAAAAGCAAAAAATTATATATGCAAGACGGCATTGAGCTCACCATCGAATCTTCGATCACAACAGGCAAAGCGCAAACGTTCTATCTTTCCAAGCACGACGCCGATCTTTTGAAAGGCAAAAAAGTTGGGATCGTGGACGACGTTGTATCGACGGGCGCATCGCTCAAAGGCTTGGAAGCGCTTGTAGAAAAGGCAGGCGGCACGGTACATAAAAAGGCGTTCGTGCTCGCAGAAGACGAAGCGGCGAACAGAAAAGACGTGATCTTCCTCGCGCAAATCCCCATTTTCCTTTAATTTTATTCAGGAGTATACGCAAATCATGGCACGCATAGAAAAAGATTATGAATACGACGACGTAACCGCCGTCGAAGCCAAAAACGTGCGAGAAAGGGTAAAGACCAAAAGCGGCTGGCTTGGCAAAATCGTTGCGCTTTTTCTCGGTATCGTGATAGGTGTTGCTGCAGGGGCAGGCGGAGTGGTCGGCGCAGGCTACTACGTGGCTACGAAAATGCAAATCAAGGACGTAGCAAGCACCGTCACCAATCTTTCGGGCTTTGAAATCCCCCTTTCCGATTACCTTTCGGATAGTAGCAGTGAAAAAACGCTCGTGGATTTAATCAAAACGATTGCCGACACGGCAACCAACGTGAAAGACGGCAAGGGTACGCTCGGCGATCTGAACGAAATTTCCCCGTTTGTCAAAACGTTGCTTGAAAAGGAAGGCAGCGTTTTGGATTTGCTCAAAGGCTACGGCATTGAAACCACCGCCGAAGAATTGATGAGCAAAATCGTCAACAAAACAGTGGAAACGAAGGATTACGACGATCGCTATTTAAGCGACTTTTTGCTTTTAAAAATCAACGAAATCCCCTTTGCAAAACTCATTGATTCTGTTGGCTTTGAAGGAAGCCCCATGATCACCACGCTTTGCTATGGCATTGAAGGGATTGATTATGAAATCGTTGACGGAGAATACGTTATGCTCGGCAACAGCGTGGCGCTCACGATTGGCGGATTTATGAGCAAAGAGCTGGATAAGCGCATTGAAAAATTGCCCTTGGATGCCGTGATGGGCACCCCTAGCGACGAGATTATGCGCACCTTGTTCTACGGCGCGGAACACCGCTACACGATAGCAGAAGACGACGTGGAAATGAACCAAGTTTTCTATACCTACGATGGCGTTAATTTCTACAACGACAAAGGCGAAAACCTTTCTCTTTCGAAAGTGACCGCCCTTTCCGAACAAAACGACGCTTATCTTTTGACCTTTAAAAGTGGCACTCAGCAAATCGTAGAGCTTGGAAAAGACGGAAAATATTATGCTTTCTCCGCCGATGAAGATAAGCAAATTATCCGCTATAAGAAAACGACGATTGGGGATTTGAAAGGCAACGCAAACGATTTGATCAACTCTATCACGCTCGAAGCGGCTTTGAACGTGAACGAAAATTCCCACGCCATTTTAAAATCCATCGTATACGATGAAAACGGCGAAAAACGCACGATAAAGCATCTTCGCGAACAAGGCAACGAGCTGATCAACGGCGTTGCTCTCTCTAGCATCATACCCGCCGACGCCGACGACAGCATCATTATGTATCTGCTCTTCGGCAGGGAAAACGTGCACTATTCTATCGACCCTGTCACCCACCAAATCTTTCACTTGCAAAAGCGGGTGGCGGTGTATAACGGAAAAGTGTATAACGAATATGGCGAACTGATTAAAAACGCAACGGCATACGGCACAACGAGCTATCGCGACGGTTTAAACACTTATGATCTCACGGACGCAGGATTAGGCACGATAAAAGTGGAAGTGACGAACGGCTCTACCACGACCAAACACGACGCTCCCCTTTTCTACGTAAGCTATCAAGGCGAAAAATTATATTACGAGTCCACCACGATCGGGGATATGCAAAACGGGGAAGTGCTTTCTAATTTGACGGGTAGATTGTGCTTAAAAGACGTGATGGACGTAAACGGACATAAAATTTTAAAGCATTTGGGCGAAGAAACGATCAACACGCTTCCCGATGCAATCAACTCGCTCTCCATCGACGACGTGTTCGGCGAACATTTCCTTTATAGAACGTATAACCCTGCGACGGGTAAATACGTAAGCTATCGTGAAGACGGCAACCATAACCCCATCGATGCAAACGGCGAGATTGTGGAAGGTGCGTACATGGTGGACCTCAACAACAACAGCGTGGATTATAATGGCGATGGCATTATCTCGCGCGAAGAAGCGGATAAAGCGCTCACGGGCACTTGGAAATATTTGCTCATGGAACGCAAGGCAGACGGCACGTTCACCATCAACCACCAGCACACAATCACGGAAATGGACGGCATGATGGATTATCTTTCCAACAACGTACACGCGGCAACCATTCGCGAACTCAAACTTGACGATATCGTTAAAAACCTTCCCGACGAAACGCTCAACAAAGTGATCGTTGGAAAAATCGGCGTGACGGAAATCAAGATCAAACAAGACGACGAGCTCGTTCGCGTGGATAATCTCGACGGCGATTTGACAGACGAAGACCACATCGGCGATTTAACGGTTGAACAGCTGATGCTTTACATGGGCGCAATGCTCGAAGTGATTGACCAACTCTCCTAACGCAAAAAAAGAAAGAAATTCTTTTAAAAACGCTCAAAATTGATTGACTAATCACACAAAATAGTCTATAATGATTCTACGCGGCTTGAAAAAGGCGCTTAAAACCTTGCATATCGAAAAGGTATGCCGAATAAGACCAGGAGGTAAAAAAGTATGGCTAAATACGAAATGCTCTATCTGATCAACAACGATCTTACGGATGAAGCAAAGGAAGCGAAGCTTGCGAAGTATGAAGACGTCGTTAAAACGATGGGCGGTGCCGTTGTATCCACGGATAAGTGGGGCGCAAAGAAAACCGCATACCCTATCAACTTCAAAAACGAAGCTTACTACGTGCTTATGACGTTCGAAGCTGACGGCAAAGTTGTTGAAGAGTTGAAACGTGTTGCGGGCATCGACGCGGACGTTGTTCGTCGTTTGATCACGAAACTCGATTGATAAGTAGGGAGAAAAATATGAACAAAGTGTTTTTAATCGGAAACTTAACGCGTGATCCCGAGCTCACGGAAACGGCTTCGGGCGTGGCTGTATGCCACTTTGCAATCGCCGTAAACCGCAACTATGCTGGACAAGACGGGGAAAGACAAACGGATTTCTTCAACTGCACGGCTTGGCGTTCTTTGGCGGAAACGATCGCGCGCTACACCAAGAAAGGCAATAAAGTTGCCGTAACCGGAAGCGTTCAGCTTCGCAACTATGAAGATAATCAAGGTGTGAAACGCACTGCGGTTGACATCATCGTGCAAGACGTTGAATTCTTGACGCCGAAAACAGCTGATGGTTTCGACGAAATGGACGAAGCACCCAGAGCAAACGCGCCCAAGCGTAAGCCTGTGTTGCAAGCAATGGACGACGACAGCGACATTCCCTTCTAAGACATAGGGAAAGAAAATTGAAAAAGGAGTAAAACGGAAATGGAAGAAAAAGCACCCTTAAAAAAGGTATTCAAAAAAGCACCCCGTAAAAAGGTATGCGCATTCTGCCAAGAAAAACTCGACGCAATCGATTATAAAGACGTAAACCGTTTAAAGAAATTCATCACGGAAGGCGGAAAAATTCTCCCCCGTAGAATGAGCGGCACGTGCGCGGCGCATCAAAGACTTCTCGCAACCGCTATCAAGCGCGCGAGAATCGCAGCACTTCTCCCCTTCAAAGGCGAGTAAGCTAAATGAAAATTATCCCAAGCTTTTTGCTTGGGATTTTTTATTTTCCCGTTTATCCCCTTTCAAACGATAGACGGAAGGCTAGTTTTGTGGTATAATAATGTCATGATAACCAAACGAGCAATAGCCTTTGATATAGGCGACAAACGAATCGGCGTTGCCGTGAGCGACCCGTTCAATGAATACGCTATGCCTTGCGATACCTATTTTCGCACGCGCAATTTTCAATTAGACGTGCAAGCGATCGCTAAAATTGCCGAAGACAAGGGCGTGGGCGTGATCGTGTGCGGCTTGCCTATAAGCACCGATGGCACGGAAAGCGAACAAACGGAAAAAACGCGCCGTTTTATCGATGCACTCCGAGAAAAAACTTCCATTCCCATTGAAACGGAAGACGAGCGGTTTACCACCGCCGAAGCTCGCGAAACGCAAATGATGAGCGGTGTCAAGCGCGATCGGCGCAAACAAACGATTGATTCGATCGCCGCGTCGTTTATTCTCGAAAGTTATCTCAAGAAAATAAAAAACCAAGAAAAGGAGAAAACCATGAAAAACGAAGTGAAAACGGAAGAATACGAAGAAGAAGATCGTATCATAGAGCTTGAAGACGAAGAAGGCAACGCTGAAAAATTTTGGCACATCGGCACGATTGAATATCGCGGCGAATGGTATTGCTTCTTCCAAAAAGCAGAGCCTGAAACCGAAGAGGAAGAAGACGAAGTGGTGATGTTCCGTTTGGAAGGCGAAGGCGACGACAAACGCCTTGCCGCGCTTGACGACGAACAGCTTATGGACGAAGTTTTTGCGGAATTTTGCCATCAATATGAACAATTTGAAGATAGCGACGAAGCAATGGATCTTGAATAACGCATAATTTTCTAATTCTTTCACATACTGTTCCTACAAGCAAAAAACGCCCTTCGGCGTTTTGTTTGAGGAGGAAAATATGGAAAAATTCGTGGCAGGGCTTTTGCTCGGCGGCGTATGCGGCGCTTTGCTTACGGCAAACAATTATAAAATGCGCATGCTGGTTAGAAAAGGTCAAGAAGAAGTGCAATCGAAGCTCGACGAACTGATGGATGAAAAACTCCGTATGTTTGAAGAGAAAGGCAAATCGGAAGAAAAAGAAGAAAAAACTTCCGATGCGGAAACGAAATCTCGCAGATCCCGTTCCGCGAAATAACAACAAAAAAACTCCCCGATCGTGAAACGGTCGGGGCTGTTTTTTTTCACTCACTTTGCCAAAAGTTCGTCTTTGAGTTTTTGATTTTCCGTGCGCAGGCGTTCATTTTCGGCTTTGAGCGACAAGGCAAGGCGATCGTAGAGGGCGTTGATTTCGTTTTCCAAACGACGACGCAAAAAATCCTTATCGGGAAGCGCGGGGCGTTCGCTTTTTTCTCCGCTCGCGCGCGTGCGCACCTTTTGAACTTCTTCGTCAAATCCAAGCTTTTCCGCCATCGCCGCAATGCGCTGCGGCTCTTTTTTGAGCGTATTGCGATATTTGTTTTGCAAGCGAAGCATGAGCTTATCGTCGCCGCCCGAAAGGTTAAAAATGGCGCGGCGCACCGATAACCCCTTGCTCTTTTCCGTTAAAATATCTTTCAAAACTTGGTCGGTTTCTTCTTCGGTAAATTCACGGATCTTTTCCACGGAAAGGCGCGAGCCGTCCAAAAGGTGCACGATCCGCTCGTCGTTTTTCTCGTTTTTCATAAGCGCATAATAATAATTTCGCACGCTCCCCTTTGCGCGCCCACGCTTTAAACCGTAGGTTTCAAAAAGATAGGTAAGTGTTTTTCCTTTGCTTTTGCCATCTTTTATATATTCAATCAAATTTCTCGCTTCTTCTTCCGTATAGCCGTTGATTTTATTCATAACCATTCCTCCAATATTGTTGCGATTCAATTCTCGTCAGCCTAAATTATTGACGGATTTTTTCATTTTATACTTTTCCTTTGAAAAAAAGCATAGAATATTTTATGAAAATTTATTTTTTATCCGCGCGCCCTTGCGCGCTCACTTTAAACGATGCCTATTTCGGGCTCACCGACCGCTTTGAACGATTTGCGGAAATCTCGTTAAAGGACAACGTTTTCGTTCGCTTTTCCCCCGAAAACGCACAACCGATCGGCTTTTTCTTAAATGAAAACGTGCGCCACACACCGCCTACAGGCTGCGAAGTTTATTTGCTTGAAAACGCGATTGCAATTTTTGCTCGCGATTTTCCCCCAAGCGATCTCACGCTTAAAATTCTCACGCAACACCGCTTCGAGAAAAACGTTGCAACGCTCTTTTATCAAGGAGAGTTGCAGCTATCCCTACAAACGGAAAAAGGATTTTTCATCTCAACCCTGCCCCCTACGTTTGAAAATTCCGAGCTGATTTTTGAGAGCGGATTGCTGCTTTTAAAAGCCCCGAGCATGCTCGCCGTTTACACCCTTTTTGGCGAGAGAGTGCTTTTGGAAAACACAATTTCTTGCTCGGTGGAAGCAGGCAAGCTACAAGCCACACTCCCCCTTTTGGATAGCTTGGGGCGTGTTGCCGATTGCGAGTGGGAGATGAGCGAGCAGGGCTTAACGCAAACGAAATGCACCCTGTCGCAAAAAAGAACGCGAAACGGCGAAAACGATCCCGAAACGCTTAAAGCCGAACTTTTGCCCTTTGCGTTTTTTGAAAGCGTTTTGCTTGGCGCCAACTATCTTTCTTTCCTTTCCGACGATTTAGCAAGTCAAGCGGAAAAGCTGAAAGGATATTTGGGTGAATTTTGCTCGGTCACGCTCACCGACAAGCCCAACGTTTGCGGACTCGTGTATAAAAAATCTGGACGCCTTTTTGGAATCGAAAACTCCGCGGTAAGCATAGTTAACGGCAAAATCACCGACATAAAAAAATAACGCCATACCCGATTTTGCTCTTATCCAAAACGACCAAGCCCACACAAGTGTGGGCTTTTTTCACGCCAAATCAACGAAAAATAAAAAAATAGGCATAAAATTTAAACTTTTATACATTTTTCACAAAAATGGCATGAAATTGTTTTGACCAGCACCCCCAAAAAATAGTATAATATAACTAGCAATCAAAATGTCCAAACCGCTGGGCAAAAAGAAAATTAAGCTAGAACGACAAAAGATAGAAAAATTTATGCAAGAGAAAGAAACGAAAAACAAAAAGCGCAAAAAATGGATCAAGCTTCGCCATAAAATCGTAAAGGCAATTGTTGCTCCTTTTTTAGGCACTTACGTAAAAGTGAAAACGAGAATATCTTTAGAGCGATTTAAAGGACAAGAAAAACGGCCTTATTTGATCCTTATGAACCACCAAACGGGCTACGATCAATTTTTCGTCGACATGATTTTTAAAGGCCCTGTTTATATCGTAGCTTCTGAAGACATTTTCTCCGCAGGATTTGTTTCTAAGCTTTTGCGCTTTTTCATCGCCCCTATCCCCATCAAGAAAAACACACACGACAGGGGCGCGGTTCTCAATTGTCTGCGCGTGGCGAAAGAAGGCGGCTCGATCGCCATCTTCCCCGAGGGCAATAGAACGTATAGTGGTAAAACCGAATATATCAACCCGTCGATTGCAAAGCTTGCTTTGATGCTGAAAATCCCCATCGCTTTTATGCGCATTGAAGGCGGCTATGGCGTACAGCCGAGATGGAGCGACGTGGTTCGCAAGGGCAAAATGCGCGCCTACGTTTCGCGCGTGATGCAACCGGAAGAAATTGCAACCTATTCCGCGGACGAGCTTTATAGCGTGATTCAAAGCGAATTGTTTGTAGACGAAAACGTTTCCACCGAGGAATTTTTGCACACGAAGAGCGCGGAATATTTAGAGCGCGCCATCTACGTTTGTCCCGATTGCGGCTTGTCCGTTTTCGAGAGCAAAAACGACGTGATTGAGTGTAAAACCTGCCATAAACAAATCCGATATCTACCGAGCAAACAGCTCAAAGGCATAGGCTGTGATTTCCCCTTTAAACACGTCGGCGAGTGGTACGATTATCAAACGGATTTTATCTCCAAGCTGGACATTTCCCCGTTCGCGCACACGCCTGCTTACGTAGACGAAAACGTTTCTCTTTCTAAAGTGACTTTTTACAAGAGAAAGCATCTTTTGAAAAAAGACATAACCATGTGCGCGTTTAACGATCGTTTTGAATTTATTGACAAGGACGAAAAAACCGTGTTTTCCTTGGACGAAGTTTCCGCCGTCACGGTGCTAGGGAAAAACAAGCTCAACGTTTATCTCGACAACAACAAAAAGGTGTATCAAGTGAAAGGAAACAAGCGTTTCAACGCTTTAAAATACGTGCAATTTTATCACCATTATAAAAACATAAAGGCAGGAGTGGAAAATGGAAAATTTTTGGGACTTTAAAGTTTGGGGCACTTTCAGCTTAGTCGCCGTGCTCCTTATCAGTTTACTTTTTGCAAACATGCTCAAAAGACGGGTGGGCTTTTTAAAAAAATCGTTGATCCCCACGTCCGTTCTCGGCGGTTTGATCTTGTTCGGCTTGAACATTGTTTATAAATCGATCACAAACGTTTCCATTTGGAACACCGAATTTTTCTGTGGAAATGGAAACAGCGTGCTTGAAATGATCACCTATCACACCCTTGCACTTGGCTTTATCGCCGTTTCCTTTAAGGGCAAAAAACATAAGCTCACCAAAGAACGCTCCGTCGAAATTTTTAACACGGGCGTGACGACCGTTTCCACCTATTTATTGCAAGCGGTTTTGGGCTTGGGCATCACCATTGTGGCATCTCTTATCATTCAAGATTTCTTTGCGGCGGCAGGTGTGTTGCTCCCCTTTGGCTATGGTCAAGGCACGGGACAAGCACTCAACTATGGAAGCATTTACGAAGCGGATTATGGCTTTATCGGTGGCAAAAGCTTCGGTCTTACAATCGCTGCGCTCGGCTTTTTAAGCGCAAGCATCGGCGGCGTCATTCATTTGAACATCATAAAACGCAAAAACCGTTTCCCGTCCAAAATGCAGGGCGCGGAAGTTTTAACGGAAAACGCCATTCAAGATAAAGACGAAATCCCGATGAACGGTGGCATGGATAAATTGACCGTGCAACTTGCCTTGATCGCGCTTGCTTATTTCTTGACTTATTTGCTTATGCTCGGCATCGGCACACTTCTCCCCGGCGCAAGATCGATTGTTTACGGTTTCAACTTCCTTATCGGCGTGTTGATGGCAACGCTCGTGAAATTGGTGTTAAATTTCTTAAACAAAACAGGCATCATGAAATTTAAATACACCAACGATTTTTTAATGGATCGCATTTGCAATTTCTTCTTTGACATCATGGTCGTTGCAGGAATCGCCGCCATCAATTTGGACGTTGTCGCATCTTATTGGTCAATTCTTCTCATCCTTGGCGTTGTCGGCTTAATCTCCACTTATTTTTACAACTATTTCGTGGCAAGAACGCTGTTTAAAAACTATGCGGAAGAGCAATTTTTGGCAATGTACGGCATGCTCACGGGAACGGCGAGCACGGGGATTATTCTTTTGCGTGAAGTGGACGGCGATTTCGTCACCCCCACCGCGGAAAACTTGGTTTATCAAAATTTCCCTGCCATGGTGTTTGGCTTCCCGCTTATGCTTTTGGCAACGCTCGCGCCCAAACAACCGATCTTTACGCTTATCATCTTGGTTGGTTTCTTCCTTGTTATGAACCTTATTTTGTTCCGCCGCTTTATCTTCAAAAGAAAGAGCAAACAAAAATAAGGCTTACATTTTGCATTTTAAAGAAAAATAATCAGATTCCGTTAAGGAGTCTGATTTTTTATTGACTTTTTAAAAATAATCGCTTATAATAAGTATGCGACAATTCTTTTAGTCTTTTTGTGTAAAAAGGTAAAATTTCCCAATAGTTATAATAAGCGTTAGCGACGGATATAATCTTGGTAGGATTATATCTATTATCGTTTTTACAATCCGTTGCTAAAACGTGTTATTGGGAAAAGAGTTGTCGCAAACTTACGAGAAAGGTATATTCTATATTTGCCGTATATCGTAAGGTATGCGGCATCTTATTTTATGTCAATTCAATCAAAGGTAAAGCGCCGCTTGGAAACAAAAAAATTGTTTTCAAACGGCTTTTTTGTTTATCGGGAGCGGCTATGAAAACTTGCAGCTTTTTTGGGCATAGAAAAATTGAAGAAACGGAAGATCTTAAAAGTCGGTTAAAATCCGTGATTACCCATCTTATAGAAAATGAAAAAGTTGAAGCGTTCTTGTTTGGAAGCAGAAGCGATTTCAATTCCCTTTGCCACGCTATCGTGACCGAACTAAAAGAAAGCCACTATCCGCATATACAAAGACGTGCTTATACGTGTCGAAGCGAAACGTGTACGTTAGAAAAAGAACGCGCCTATTGGGAAAAAATCTATTCACGTTTAGAGAACTGTCCCGCAGTTTTGCTCGGCATTGAAGAAGAAGTTGAACATAAAACAAAATGGACTTCGGGAAAAGCGCAATATGTTAAGCGAAATCAAGCAATGATTGACGATAGCGATTTTTGCGTGTTTTACTATAACGAAGAATACACCCCACCTTTAAGAAAACCATGCCGCAACGCATTATCGACATATCAACCAAAAAGCGGAACGAAACTCGCTTATAAATACGCAACCCAAAAGAAAAAGGAACTAATTAACTTATTCAAATAGAATACGGGGTTTTGTTGATACAACGCAAACCTTTCTATAAATACAGCAAAAGCTACTGCGCGCAAGGCGCAGGGTTGCGCAAGCGTCAACCCGAACTCCTAGCCTGACGCTCGCAGGCTCGCTATTCCGTCGCGCTTCGCGCTCCTTACGGTTCAACAGCTTCCTTGTCACATAGGAGTTCGAACCCCTTCGGCAGGAAAATACCCCCGCGACCAATGTCGCAGGGGTATTTCCTGGTGCACCGTAAGAGGTTCGAACTCCTAGCCTTCGGTTCCGTAGACCGACGCTCTATCCAGTTGAGCTAACAGTGCTTATATTCAGTTTTTAACGTTGCGTCGCTCTACGTTCCGTAGACTTTCTCGAACAACGCAAGGTTTTCGTTGTTCTCGGTCACCGTTCGCGCGGATTTATGCGCTCACTCATCTCGCTTGCCTAAAAAGCATTATCAATGCTTTTTCAACAGGCAATCTCGTCGCTCTATCCAGTTGAGCTAACAGTGCAAACGTTAAATTTTTTGCGCTTTTCTCAAAGTGCTTATATAGTATAGAATGTTTTTCTTTTTTTGTCAACTGTTTTTGCGCGATTTTTCACGATTTCATAGGAAAATCTTTTTATGCGGCGGCACGAGTGCCGCCGCACGCCATTCTTTTGCATTAGGCTGTGTCAGAGCCTTACATTAAAAGTGCCGCCGCACCCAAAAGCCCTGCGCTGTTGCCAAGCTCGGCAACCAAAATAGGCACTTGCGGTCCAATTTTCCCTGCGAAGATTTCGCGATCCATAATTTCCTGTAAAGGTTTCACAAGGTTATCCCCTTGCGCACACACGCCGCCGCCCAAAATAATTGCTTCGGGACGGAAGATGTTGGCGAAATTGACAAGTCCGCAACCAAGATGCGCGATATAGTTCTCCACAACCGCCTTTGCCTGCACGTCCTTATCTTGATAATCGAACGCCGTTTTGCCATCCACTTTATCCAGCGCACCGATCTCCCACATTTTGCTATCCTTATGCGCTTCCATTGCGCGTTTGGTGTCGCGGATCAAAGCGGTTGCCGATGCATAAGCTTCCAAGCAACCCTTCCTTCCGCAAGAGCATTGCTGACCGCCAAATTCCACCACGCTATGCCCAAGCTCCGCGCCTGCGCCCTTGTTGCCTTCCACGAGCTTTCCATCCACGACGACACCGCCGCCCACGCCCGTGCCAAGCGTAATCATCACGGCGCTATTAAACTGTTTCGCCGCGCCAAATTTCACTTCACCGATAGCTGCCACGTTGGCATCGTTTGCGATTTTCACGGGCAAACCCGTCAATTCTTCCAATTTTGCACCGAGCGCAAAATCTTTCCAACCCATGTTGCTCCAATAAAGCACCACGCCCGTGCCGCTATCAATCATACCGGGCGCGCCCATACCAATCCCCACGACGTCCGCCGCCGTAAGCCCCTGTCTTTCAAGGAGCGATTTCACAAGCGCGGCAATGTTCGCCGCCACGCCATCCGCGCCGTCATGACCTTTTTTCTTTTCAGTGGGCGTTTTATCCACGATTAAAATATTGCCATCTTCGTCTACGATACCGCCCTTGATGAACGTACCGCCCAAGTCGATACCAACGTAATATTTCTTGTTTTCCATAACCTAAACTCCTTATTCATTTCAAAAATCAACCAAGTGACGGGGTAAAGCCTTATCTTATAAATCGAATGCAATCGCCGTCACGTCGTCGGAATATTTCCCGCTGCAGAACACGGTTAAAGCGTTTTTCAGTTTACCGATAAAATCTTCCGCGCCGTGCGATTGCAAGAGCACGCTTTCCGCACGCTCAATACCGAAAAGTTCTCCTTTGCCATTGGCACATTCGGTCACGCCATCGGTTAAAAGCACGAGCAAATCGCCATGCTCAAACGGAAGCTCGTTTTCCTTATACACAAACCCATCCATCCAATTAGAAATAGGCGGTGCAGGGCTTTCAATCTCGTGTATGCCGTCCCCCGTTTTGAGCAAAATAGGCGCGTTGTGCCCTGCCGAAGCGTAGCCAAGCCGACCGTTTTGTTTGTCGATACGAACGGCAGCAACGGTGATATACGAACGCTCGTCCTGCCCCAGCTCGTTAAATTTCGCGTTCAACTTTGTAAGTGCCTTAGCAAGATCGGGCTCTTTGCGATCAAACCCCGCTTTGACAAACGCCGAAAGCATACCAGCAGACACACCTTTGCCTGAAACGTCGGCAAGCACGCCGTAAGTTTTTCCATCGAGCTCGTAAACGTCGGGCAAATCGCCCCCCACGCCAAGACAGGGAATGTAGGTATAGGCATACGGCACGCCCCCCATGTTTTTGCCCGCAGGCAAAAGCCGTTGTTGAAGCTGTTTTGCCGAAAGCATTTCCCTTTCCATTTCCGATTGAAAACTACCATCCGTAAGCCCTAAAAAGAGTTTGCCTTTTTCGTCCATAGGAAGAATACGAATGCGCACGGAAATCGTATCCGTTCTATTTTCACGGCGAACGGTGGTGTTGAACGTTTCCGTTTTTTCCGCGTTTTCGCTCGCCGCAGCTTTCATCACTTTAAAAAAGGCGCAAAAATCACAAGCCGAGCCCAAACCGCAACCGCGGCTCTCGCCGCAAGCGAGCGTCTGCGCAAGCGTGCCTTTGGGTTTTGCCTGATCGGGAAAGGAACGCCGAAACGCCGCGTTCGTGAATTTCACGCGCAGCTTATCGTCAAACACAAACACCCCTTGGGGCAGCTTGTCAAACAGTTTTTTAAACGTTCCACTTGTCATTTTTTGCCTATAAAATTATATGTAAAACTTATCTATAAAATTTCAAACCGCTACAAACCTGCACGGTGAAATCCAAGCCCTTATAAAGCTCGCCGTCGAGTTGCACGGTGCAAGGCGAGAAAGGCGCAAATTTCAATTTATCGCACGTAAAATGCTTTGCGCTGGGATATTCTAAAATTTTACCTTTCATCAGCTGCATAAACGCCTTGATGATTTTCATCTTTCCGCCGATACAATCCACAATCACGGCATCAAGCTTACCATCGGCAACGTCCGCCACGGGACAAATGCGAATGCCGCCGCCAAATTGCGAGCCGTTGCATGCCGCGGCAATGAGCACGTCGCGCTCTTCCTGCACCCCTTCGCTTTCAATTTGCACTTTGATCCCCTTATAAGCGAACAAGCTTTGCAAAAGGGATAAAAGATATTTCGCCTTGCCTTTGTTTTTGCCCTTTTGGCAACGCTCTAACACGTCCACGTCCATGCCAAGCCCTGCCACGTTCATACAGCGCACGCCGCCCACTTCTAAAAAGTCGGTGGGTTTTGCTTTTCCGTTTAAGATAAACTCGGCGGCTTTCACGGGATCAAGGGGCAAGCCGACCTTTTCAGCAAAATCGTTGCCCGTACCCGACGGGATCAACCCAAGGTTGCAAACAGATGGATCAACGATGCCGTTCAAAACTTCGTGTAGCGTACCATCGCCGCCGTGAGCAACAATCTCCGTTTCCCCCGCGAGCGTGAGTTCGCGCACGATCCGCGTCGCATCCTTTTCGCCTTGAGAGAAATGCGTTTGAAAATCCACGCCGTTTTTCAAAAACACGCCTTCCACGAGCTCTAACGCGTTTTTCGTTTTATCTTTCTTTTTTCCTGCCACAGGGTTGGAAATGATATGAAATTTCTTCATTCGTAAACTCGCTTAAAAATTTTCGCTAAATATATTATATAACACTTTTCAAAGAATTGCAATTTAATTGCAATTTATTTTTAATTTTGATATACTGTTATTATAAAAAATTTTGTAAAAGGATGCGTTATGCGGGAAATACTGCCCAAAAATTTGTTCAATCTTGCCGAAAATTGCAAAAATCCGTTATACGTGGTAGGTGGAAGCGTGCGCGACCACTTGGCAAACCTTACGCAAAAGACAGGCGAGCCCGATTTTGATTTAAGCTCCCCCACCCCCGTCGAAACGTTCGTAGAGAGCGCGAAAAAAAGCGGATTTATCGTAAAAGCAACCTTTAAAAACACGGGCACGGTAAAGCTTCAAGACGAAGCGGGCGTAGATTATGAATATAGCTGTTTCCGCTCCGACGAATACGTCCGCGGCACCCATGTACCCGTTCAAACGACGTTCACGACCGATATCCATCTCGATGCGCGCCGTCGCGATTTCACCTGCAACGCAATATATTATGATATCAAAGCAGGGAAATATCTTGATCCGCTGAGCGGCATACAAGCGATCAAGGAAAGGCGTTTAACGACGGTTGCGCCCGCAAAAAAGGTGTTCTCCGAAGACGGGCTTCGTCTTATGCGGCTTGCTCGGCAAGCGGCGTGTTTGGGCTTTACCCCCGATGACGATTGTCTTTTGGGCGCGAAAACGAACGCGGCGCTCATTGCCGACATTTCCCCCGAACGCATTTACACCGAGCTTTGCGCTATCCTTGCCGCCGACGAAAAATACGGCGTGAAAAACGGGCATTACGCAGGATTAAAATTGCTTGACGAAACGCGTGTGCTTGATTATATTTTACCTGAGCTTTCAGCAGGACGAGATCTTGCCCAACGCGCCGATTTTCATAAATACGACGTGTTAGAACATTCTCTTCGCGCCGTGTTATACGCCGACAAAAGCGTTCGGCTTACCGCCCTTTTGCACGACGTAGGAAAACCACTTTGCATGAAGCGAGACGGCAACGCGCACGCGCACTCCGAAGAAGGGGAGAAACTCGCTAGAGCCATTTTAACGCGGCTGAAAGCGCCGACAAAGACGATAGACGAAACGGCAAAGCTCGTCGCCTTGCACATGTACGATTTTAATTGTAAAACAAGCGAAAACAAACTTCGCCGCTTCTTTGTAAAACATTTTTCAAGTTTGGAAAAACTGCTCCTTTTAAAACAAGCGGACTTTTCCGCTTGCACCGACGATCTCTCGATCGCCCCCACCTGCGCGCGTTGGCTTGCGCTCCTTCAAAAATTACGCGCCGAGCACGCTCCACTCACGCTAAAAGAACTCGCAATTTCGGGTAAAGATTTGTTAAATATAAGCATAACGCCTAGCCGCATTTCCGAAATTTTACAAACCCTTTTATATCACGCTGTTTGCAATCCCAAAGACAATAAAAAAGAGCGGCTTATCAAACTCGCTTTCAAGATTTAAAAAACCGCCGACTGCCCCGCAGTCGGCGGCAAGTTTTATTTTAATTATGACAATTTAGAAACGGTGATGCCGTCCTCAATCGACGTTTCGTAGAAGCTTGCCTTGTAGCCAATCTCTTCGGCATACGCCGCGCCTACTCTACGGATAAAGCCTTCCACCGCCGGTTTTTTCACGATGGAAATGGTACAACCGCCAAAGCCGCCGCCGATCATACGCGAGCCCAAGCAATCGGTTTCCTTTCTCGCAAGCGCGGAAAGGGTGTCAAGTTCTTTGCCCGTCACTTCATACAAATCGCGCAAGCTATCATGGCTTTCGTTCAGCAAACGACCCAATTCCACGATATCCCCTGCTTTGAGCGCTTCCACCGCCTTTTGCACGCGATCACATTCCATCACCACGTGTTCGGTGCGCTTTGCCACCACACCCGAAAGCAGATATTTCATTTCCGAAAAATCCTTAGGCGAAAGCTCGGCAAGGCAGGAAATGTTTTTCGTTTCCTGAATAGTTTTTAAAGCAATTTCCACTTCCTGACGGCGCACGTTATATTTGCTCTCGATAAGAGAATGGGGCTTATTGCAATTCGCCACCACGAGCGCATAATCGCCAAGCTTTAAAGGCACGTATTCGTAGGCGAGGGTGGAACAATCGAGCAACACGGCACAATCCTTTTTTCCCATTGCCGAAGCGAATTGATCCATAATTCCACAATTTACGCCTGCATATTCGTTTTCCGCCTTTTGACAAAGTTTAGCAATCTCCACTTTATCATAGGGCACGCCCGCGTAGGTATAAAGCGCAACGGCGGTTGCCACTTCAATCGCCGCCGACGATGAAAGTCCGCTACCAAAGGGCACGGTGCAATCATAATAAAGATCGCACCCAACCAGCTTCACCCCCGTTTTTTGCATTTCGAGCGCAACGCCTGCCTGATAATTGCCAATTTTCAAACCGCGATAGCTGTTAAGCGAATGAATATCAAGCTCTACAACGCCGTCGATGCCGTTAAAGGCAAGACGCATGATGTTTCCGCCCGTCTTTTTAGCATATACGTTGCAACACAAATTAAGCGCGGCAGGAAACACCTTGCCCCCACAATAATCCACGTGCTCGCCAATCACGTTAATGCGCCCTGCGGCGGTGAACAAATCTTCCGCTTCCGCGCCAAACGTCTTTAAAAAAGTTTCTCTTGCTTGCATACTTTCCATAACACTTTCTCTCACGTTTTATAATTGGTAAAATCATTATACACCACCACCGCGCTTTTGTCAAACCTTAAGCCGTCTGTTGACGTAAAAAGAGCAAAAAAGAAAACCCACGCCCTGCTTTTGAGGCGCGGATTTTTCTTTTCGAACTTTTTTACCTTAAAGCACTTGCACGTTGATCGCGCGAAGCTTTTCAGGATTTTTAGGATCTTGTTCGGTTTCGAACGACACTTTTTGTCCTTCTTTTAAACGTCTGTAACCGTCCATAACGATCGCGGAGAAATGTACGAATACGTCTTCGCCGCCTTCTTCATTTGCGATAAAGCCATATCCTTTTTCTGCGTTGAACCATTTCACAGTTCCCTGACTCATCTTCTCTCCCTCCTTCAAGTTTTGTCCCCGACAAAACCGCAACCCCCCAAGCAAGCCAAACCGAACACAACCTACCGCGTCAAAAGCGCGATTTTTATCCGTTACGCTATTATTATAGCACATTATTTTTAAAAATGCAATATTTTAAACATATTTTTTTGCTTTTTGTGTGCATTTTTTGCATTTTTTTTGATTTTCTTTCTAAAAAACTTTTCGTCTCAATTCAATAGACATTCCCTCTTTTTTATGATATAATGTATCTGTTCGAAATTTTGAAAAAGTGGAGAAAAACTTTATGGAACTCATTGAAATTCTCAAAGTTATCTTGCTTGGTATCGTGGAAGGCATCACCGAATGGTTGCCCGTGTCGAGTACGGGGCATATGCTCCTTGTAGATGCGATCCCTGCGCTCACCTTAAACGCAAGCGAAGCGTTTAAAGAAATGTTCTTCGTGGTCATTCAGCTTGGAGCAATCCTTGCTGTGGTGGTGCTTTTTTGGAACAAACTTTTCCCTTGGAAAAAGGAAACGGTTGCCGAAAATTCAGAAACGCCCAGCGGCGTGCAACAACGCATCGTCACCGATAAAAACATTTTATCCCTTTGGGGCAAAGTGCTTGTGGCTTGCGTGCCTGCAGGTGTGATCGGCATTTTGTTCGACGATATGTTGGAAGCGCATTTACATACGCCGCTCGTCATTTCCTTGACATTGATTATATACGGCGTAGCGTTTATCGTCGTAGAAAATTATAACAAGAACAAGGAACTGCCCTTAAAAACGACGGGAGAGATCACGTATAAACACGCTTTGATTATCGGCGCATTCCAAATTCTTTCGCTCATCCCCGGCACGTCGCGTTCGGGCGCAACCATTTTAGGCGCGCTCCTTATCGGCGTGGCTCGTCCTGCCGGTGCGGAATTCACCTTCTTCCTTGCCATTCCCGTGATGGCAGGCGCGAGCGCGATTAAGCTTCTCAAATTCTTGATGGCAAGCGGTGGCTTTACGGGCGCGGAAATCGGCTATCTTGCAATCGGCGCAATCGTAGCCTTCGCCATTTCCCTTATCGCCATCAAATTCTTGATGAAGTTCGTACAAAAGCACGATTTTAAAGTGTTCGGTTGGTATCGTATCGCGCTTGGCGCGCTCGTTATCGCCACGCTCGTGCTTCCCCCTTTCTTTGCATAATTCCTTAACTTAAAAAATAGGTGAACGAAAATGGATATAACGCAAGTTGATAAAGCCTTTGAAATTAAACCGATTGAAGAACCGGACGTAGAATGGTTCGAAATTCCACAAGCCCCCTTTGCCCTGCACGGCGTCTATTACGACGAAGCGGACGGTTGGTTTCGCCGTATGCCGCAACAAGCCGCAGAATCTGTAAACAAGGGCGTTGCTTGGGGCAGTCTTTGCAGTGCAGGCGGAAGAGTACGCTTTATGACCAACTCCCCTTACGTTGCGATAAAATTCGTGGAAAGGGCGATGCCTGCTATGTGGAATATGCCCTGGATCGGCTCGTGCGGTTTTAGCGTTTATAGTGGCGGCGAATGTCGCGGCATTATTTCTTCTCGTCCAAACGATCTAAACGTCGTAGACAATAAATTCGCGTTCGAAGGCATACTTCATTTACCCACGCTTTCACTCGAAGAAATCACGATCCATATGCCCCTTTACAACTACGTACATAAAATGTATATCGGGTTAAAAAAAGGTAGTGTCGTGCAAGAGCCCAAGCCCTACGCTTATGAAAAGCCCGTCGTCTTTTACGGCAGTTCGATTACGCAAGGCGGTTGCGCTTCGCACCCCGGGAACGATTATCAATCTTTCCTTTCTAGAAAGCTCAATTTCGATTTTGTCAATCTCGGTTTTTCAGGAAATGCGAAAGGCGAAGAAGCAATGTGCGATTACCTTGCTTCGCTCGATTGCTCCGTGTTCGTTTTAGATTACGACCACAACGCGCCCAACGTTGAGCATCTAAAAAACACCCATTTTAACCTTTACGAAACAGTGAGAAAAGCCAACCCCAAAACCCCCATCGTGCTCATTTCCCCCCCCGATTTCGACAGGGATAAAAACGATAGAGCAAAGCGCAGAAGCGTGATTTATCAAACGTATAAACAAGCGAAAAAGCAGGGTGATAAGCTCGTGTGGTTTATCGACGGCGAAAAGTTATACGGCAAGCACGAACGCTCCGCCTGCACTGTCGACGGCGTACACCCCAACGATTTAGGCTTTTATCGCATGGCGCAAAACATTGCCCCCGTGCTCAAAAAAGCACTTAAAAAATCTAAATAAGTTTTGCAAAAATCTAAGCGACGCGTTATACAAAACGCGTCGCTTTTTTTATTTTGTTTGCCAGGAAACGGAGCGCAAGATCCCTGTGGAAACGATCCTTTTTTTGTTTTCCGTGTGTGATCGCACCGCTTCTTCCAAGATATCGGAAAAGAACGCGCGCGCATCCATAATCCGTTCACAAAACAGATAATAAGCAAGCGAGCCGGGCACGGTGTTCACTTCGCAAAGATACACGTCCCTATCCGACACGAGAAAATCCAAACGCACGACGCCGCGCAAATTCATTCGCTTATAAACGGTGCGCGTATACGCCCTTATTTTATCGCGAATTTCCCCCTTGATTGCAACCCTGCCCCCACTCTTTCCCGATTGACTCGATGCATCGGCTTTTCTTTTTACGTATTTTTCTTCAAACGAATAAATGCCTGCGCCAAACGCAGCCTCAGGCTCGGAAACGCAAATTTCACCTTTCACCTGGCAGGCGGCGCAGTTTACGTCTTGCTTTTTAGAAAGATATTTTTCTATAATCACTTGATCGTCCAAAAGAAAGGCGTTTTCAATCGCCGCTTTCACTTCCGTTTCGTTTTTAGCAAGCGCGATCCCGATAGAAGAGCCCAAATGCGCAGGTTTTACCACAACGGGATATTTAAGCCGTCCCTCAATCCTTTTCAGCAAAAAAGCACCACGCTTTTTATAATCGCTTTCACTCGCTCGCACGTAATCGACCGTCGGCACACCCAACCCACGCATGATCGTTTTCGTCATACATTTATCCATGAACACGCCCGATGCGGTGAGATCGGGAGAAGCGAGCGGAATATCATTCCATTCCATAAGCGCGGAAACACCGCCGCTCTCCCCCAAGCCGCCGTGGCAACAGTTGAGCGCAACGTCAATTTTGGCAAGCCGTTTGAGCCGCTTTTTCTCCCCCTGCAAAGCGTAAAGATACCCATTATCAAAAATGACACGCACAAAATCGCGATAATCTTTTTGCTTGAACGTGTCGAGGTTTGTCATTTTAGGCGACGTATACGCCATGCCGTCGGTATGTATATACACGGGAACGATCGCATATTTTTCCCGATCGATTATATTCATCACGAACACACCCGTAAGCACGGATATTTCGTTCTCGCAAGACTTCCCCCCAAAGATCACCACCACTTTGCGCATAAAAAAACACCTCTGCAAAAATATTTTTCCGCTTTGGTGTTTCGTGTGTAATTCATAAATTTACAGGGCGATGTCACGCCACTTAGAAAACGTCAGGCAAATCGTTTAAAAACAACACGCAATCGCCCGTTTTAAGCCAACTTGCAAGCACCGCTTTCGCTTCTTCAAGCGTTTTTAAAACCACGAGTTTTTCCTGATTGCCACCTGCCTGCATATACCCATCTTTCACCGCGCCCACAAGCGTTTCGCCCACAAGCACCACTTTATCAAGCCCCGCCTTTGCACTTTCTTTTCCAAGCTCACCGTTGATTTCTTGTTCCAAAACGCCACATTCCACAATCCCCGGGGTCACCACGCACTTGCCGCCCGTAAAGCGACCAAGCGCATTTAAAGCTTCCTTTGCGCCCACGATATTTGCGTTATATCCGTCGTCGAGAATATACGCCCCGCCGCTTTCAATAAGTTCCAGCCTATGCGAAACGGGCTGAATTTTTTGCACGCCACGCGCAATTTCGCTTGCGGTAAGCCCTAAACATTCGTAAGCGAGCGTGCAGGCAAGGGCGATATTTTCCACCGCCGCCCTGCCGAGCAAACGGGTGCAGACTTCTATCCTTTCTTCGCCAAGGCGTAAAACGAATTTGGTTTGCGTAGGCAAAAGCTGCAAATCTTCCACTTGCGTATATCCTGCAAACGCCACCGCTTCGTCTATATATTCCTTTTCAAACGCTTCTTCCACGCGCGCTTTTAACTCTTCACCGCACACGACGAACGCACCGCTTTTGACAATTTCGCTCTTTTCCGCAAACACGTTTTGGGTAGATCCAAACGTTTGAATATGTTGTTCGCAAACGCCCGTAAAAATGGCAAAATCGGGTTTGACAAGCTGACAAAGCTCGGCGATATCCCCCTTTTTTCTCGCACCCATTTCCGCAATGAAAATTTGCGCGTTTTCAAATTCGGGAAGAAACACAGTTTTTGCAATCCCGATCGGAGTGTTGTAAGATTGGGGCGTTGCCACCACCGCATATTTCTCTTCTAACACCGTTTTTAAAACGTTTTTCACCGAAGTTTTGCCATAGCTTCCAACGATGCCTATGCGCACAATCTTCTTTTCGTCTAACACCTGCCCTGCACATTTGACAAATTTGCGGTTGCGTGCATTCTCGAATATACCCATGCAAGCGTTTGCCAAACACAAGATAAAAGGCAACGCAGGCACAAGGAGCGCAAAGGGCACGTAGGCAATCAAGCCATAGAGCGAAGAGCCGTTTAAAATCGCCAAAAATTTCAAAAGCGCGATACAAAGATAGCTAAAACAAAGCACAAAGACGAAATAGCAAACAAACAATCTCTTAAAGCGCGCCGTTTTATTGATCGCCACTTTGAGCGAACGTTTTCGATCAGAATAAAGATATGCAAAAAGCAATCCCGTGAAAGGCAAAGCGGAAATGACGAGCGCCGCTTTTATTCCAAGAAAAGAAAAGCAAAGCGCAGTGATGGCAGAAGAGAGTGCAAGGCAAAGCGCCAACACGCAAAGCCGATTGAAAAGCATGTTTTCACGCTTTTCCAGCCAACGCAAAAACGCACCGCTTTTATAGCCGCCCTGTTGCATCGCCCCAAGCGTTTTTATCGTCATTAGGCAAAATAAAGTTGTGTAAAGCAAGCTCGCCGCAATCCGTTCAAGCACTTCACCCATAAAAAAACTCCTCTACCATCAAATTAAAGGCGACGGGATTTTCCGCAAATGCGAAATGTCCGCCTTCTATCATTTTCATTTTCGCTTTCGGGAAGCTTTGCAAATATATTTCCGCTTCCGCTCTCGTCGTCACGCGATCGTCCGTCCCTTCCACAATCAAAACTTCGTTCTCAACACCCTTTGCAAAATCGCGCAAGTCCTCGTTTACGATCTTTTTATAGCTCTCTTTCATAAGCGGGGAAAGCGTTCGATATTCCTTGCTCCCAAACTTTCGCTCGGCGTAAGCAGGCGCAAACTTCTTCACAAAACGATATAACCCCACCTTGAAACGATATTTTATTCCACGTTTTAAAATGATCCCCGCAGGCCCTGTAAGCACAATTTTATCAAAGAGCTGGGGGTTTAAAAACGCCGCTTTCACCGCCACCCTGCACCCAAACGAATGGGCGATCACGTGCGGTTTTTCCAAGTGTAAAGCGTTCACCACTTGTTCAAGCCAGCCAGCATAATCTTCCACGGAAAACGCGCTCGTCAAAGCCCTGCTATGCCCAAATCCTAAAAAATCGATCGCTGTCACCTTAAAAAATTTAGAAAAATAAGCGATTTGCGCAGCAAACGCTTCCTTAGACGAAAGATAGCCGTGCAAAAGCAGCAAATCCTTGCCACTCCCCTTTTGTAAAAACGAAATTTCAGGCAACACGCCCCTTTTCGTTTTTGTTTCCGTTCCCGTTTCCCCCTAAAAACAATTTTTACAACTTCTTATACATCTCCACGGCGCTCTCGCCGTTTTCATAATATTTTTCCCGAACGCGTCCACGCGTAAAAGCGCGGCTTTCATATAATGCGATTGCAGGAACGTTCGACATGCGCACTTCCAAAAACACCTTTTGCGCGCCCTTTGCTTTGACAAGCGCGAAAAACGCATCGAGAATCGCGCCGCCCAGCTTTTGCCCGCGATATTCTTTCGCCACGGCAATTCGCAAAACTTCAGCGTCTTCAAACAGCGCAAGCCCTAACACATAGCCAACAATTTTATCGCCCATTTGCGCCACAACGCCGCAAAAATCGGCACGGCTAACAGCGCTCACGATCTCCTTTTCCGCCCACGGCAACAAAAAGCACTCGCGCTCAATCCCAGCAATGGCAGGGATATCGGAAGATAAAATTTCCCGCAACGTCACTTGCATAAGTTTATCTCCGCGGAGCTTTTTCTTACGTATAACGCCGAAAGTTCCCCGAACGCATTTTCCTTTTCTGAGAGCGCAACGACCGCTTTTTCCAACCCTAAAATGGGAGAAACGATTTTCACGCTCGCCTTCTCTCCAACAGGAATTTCTCCACCTGCAACGAGCGAAAAACCCTGCGATGCAAGCTCCAAAACTTCCGCCTCCGTCAAAAACGCAGGCTCGTAAACCACTTTCCCATTTTCATAACCGCACGCATAATAACAATCGTGCAGCGCATTGATAAGGCACAAAATCTTGCCTGCGCCGTCTATCGCATTATATGCAAGCGTGTCGAAAGAAGTTACACCAAGCGTAGGCTTGCCCGTGGCAAGCGCAAAACCTTTGGCGGCGGAAATGCCGATTCGAATACCCGTAAACGACCCTGCGCCCACGGCGGCGGCGAAAAAATCACATTCGTCAAGGCGCAAATTTGCGCGCTTTAACACGCCGTCGATCGTTTCCATCAAAAGCACGGAATGGCTCATCGCGCAATCGGGCAAAAACGCGGAAAAAATCTCCCCGTTTTTTCTTACCACCACGCTCATATAATTCCCACTCGTATCAATCGCTAAAAAGTTTTTCAAAACAGTATCTCTCTCTCGTTTTCGTTAATTTTTTTAATCACCACTCGTTTGACGGTTTTCGGCAAAAGCGGCGCGATATTTTGCGCCCATTCGATCAAGCAAATGCCGCCCATGTCAAAATAATCGGCAAGCCCCAGCCGTTCCGCCTGTTCGGGCGTTTCAATGCGATAGCAATCATAATGAAACAAGCGCCCGTCGTAATCGTTCATGTAAGCGTAGGTAGGAGAAGTGACTTCTTCTTCAATGCCCAAACCTAAAGCCACGCCCTTCGCGAACACCGTTTTACCTGCGCCCATATCGCCGTCTAAAAGCACGACGTCACCCGCGCGAAGCGTCTTTGCAAATTGAAAGGCAAACTCTTCCGTTTGCTCGCGTGATTTTGAAAGGAAGCTATGCATTAAATTTTCCACCTTTTCAAGAAATTAGAAAGCCGTTTATATAAAAGCAAAGTCAAAAGCGAAACCGCGCACGTTTTTATCAAATTGAATATGAGCACGGCGAGCCAAAAAGCGGAAAAGGCTTCTTGCACGGTCATACCGAAAATATT
>JAZOLI010000091.1:0-31364 GCA_045652965.1 Candidatus Scatosoma sp. | reverse complement strand
TTGCGCCGCTACCAATCGTTACGGTTTCAAGTTTTACGTTGAGCGCAAACGCATACGCACCGATTTTTACTTCATTTTCGTTATCACCTAACTCTACAGCGGTGATCTCCGTGTTTGCAAACGCATACGTACCTATCTCCGTCACGTTTGTCAAATCAGGCGTTTGTTGAATCGCCGTATCGGCAAACGCGTAGTTCTCGATAACTTGTACGCTATTCATTTGCACTTCTTTCAAATTGGAGCAGCCTGCAAACGCATATGCACCTACGTGCGTCACTTTGTTTGCATACACACGGAAAATTTTTGTGTTTCCTGCAAACGCACCCGTTGCGATAGACGTGATGTCTTTTAACGCTTGTATCTTTTCGAAGTTTACGACGTTAGCCGTTCCCGCATACGCAGGCGCAACCAAAATCAGTTCGCTACCCTTGTAAAGGAACGCACCCGCCGCGTTTAATATGCCATCCTCTTCAACTTTAAACGTCGATACGTTTGTGTTACCGAAAGCAAACTCGCCAACGATCGCTACGTCTTTACCTAACGTTACGTCTTGAAGCTTAACACAATCGAAAAATGCATGCGAAGCTAAAACTGCCGCGTTAATGTTGATTTGCTTTAAGCCCGAGCAACCGGCAAACGCGTATTCGCCGATTTTAATCTTCGGTGCTTCGAAATTAACGCTTAACAATTGCTTATTGTTATAGAACGCGCCGATACCCAACGATTGGGAAGACTCAGGCAATTCTAAATGGTTAATTTTACAATTTTCAAACGTATAGTTTCCAATTGCTACGACACCAGACAAATCGATGGTTTCTAACGCACAACCCGAGAATGCCTTTTCGTTGATAAACTTCACGTTTTCCAAATTGATTTTCTTGAGCTTTTCGCATCCCAAGAATGCACCGACGCCAATTCTGATCAAAGATTTGGGAAGAACTACTTCTTCTAACGCCGTCAATTTTGCAAACGCATAAGCTTCAATCGCCGTAACGCCTTCAGGAATAACGACTTTCGTGATCGTATCTTCACCGAGATACATTTGCTTGATATAATAAGGATCTTCTTCGTCGATAACGTCGCCTGCTGACAAATCCTTATCTACGTAATCGTAATTAGAGAACGCGTAAGAATAAATCGCCGTGATGCCACGATTGTCGGGAATAACGACTTCGCCGCCAAGCCCACGATAGTTCATCAGGTACATACCCATCGTTGTAAACGGATCTTTAACCGAAATGGATACACGCGCCGAATACAACGTAGCTTTACCATCAAAGAGCACTTTCACCGTGACGATGGTCGTACCTTCTTGTTGGGCAACAATCGTACCATTTTGATCAACCGTAGCGATTCTCGAATTACCCACTTCATAGATAATCTCTGTTTTATCAGGGAAGTTGGAATCCAACGTATAATGCAACGTTACGCTTTCCGAAGGGAACATGGACAGGTATTTAGCGGCACCAAAATCGTAAGTTGCATCCGTTAAACCGATTTCCCTTTCTTCCGAAGAAACGTTGTAATATGCCTTGTTTACTTTATAGCCCGTAACGTCAAACTTGTTTACGGCAGGCACGTCATATTTCTTATAGCCTTCTTCATCTTCCGCGAGAACTTTCACGGCAATTTGCGCTGTTACCTTTTCACCGCTCTTATTGTGTCCGGTAGCCGTAATCGTTGCCGTACCGCTCTTCTTTGCGATTAACGTTTGGTTGACGATGTCAACGATCGATTTATCGCTCGATTCAAAATCCAAAATTTGCAACCAACTCTCTTCGGGATAAATATCCAAAATCGAAGTCAAATCTTTGGTTTCGTTAGGGCTAAGACGCAGCTCTTCTTCCGTGAAATACATGGAAATCACTTCATCCGGCAAACGAATTTCATAGGTTGCCGAGTTCATAGCATAGTCGTAACAAGCTGCAATAAACGAATTGTTGTTATATACGACTTCATTGCTGCCCGCATCCGTGTTCAACCCTGCCGATTCTTTCAATTTAGAAACGTAATCAGTGAGTTCGATCGTGACTTTCGACGTGGAGTTAAACGACGAATAAATAGGCGTCACGTACTTGCCGAACGTGTTCATCGTAAACGTATATTCAGAACCAGGTTCGGTCGGTACGATTTGACCAACTTGAACACCCATTGCATAATGATTGTCGTAGATGGAAAGATCTGCAAACAACTTCGTCTTTTTCGTTGTTTTATCGTATTCCGTGCGATATGCAACGTCCGTGACGATGTGAGCTTCAAAATCGATGTACAAGGGGAATTCAAACGTGTTTCTAACGTTCTTTTGATCTGCCTTTTCACCATAATCGATATACGCAGTTGCCGTTACCGTATAGCGCGTGTTGTTCTTTAAGTTGTGTTCAAGCGCCGCAAATTCAACGTCGATAGAAGATGCGTAAATGGTGCTACCTGAACTAAACGATTTTTGTTGATTATATTCCGTTCTATCAAAAATCACTTCACCCGTTGCATCTTCGACAATTTTGATGTTCACTTCTTTTGCGTTTCGAAGCAAACCTGCGTTGATGGAACGAATTTTGTTGATCGTTGAATTGTTTTTGCCATAATCTTGGTTGGAAATGGCAATATGTTCTTTGCTAGCCGCAATTTGCGTTGCCGCGGGATCTTGAATGAAGTAATACGTACCCAAAGTTGCGATATAGTCGCTATACAATCCACCGATAACACGCGTTGCATATGCGTCCGCCATCAATTTATCTTCGGGATCAAGACCTGCGTTGATTTCATCCTTATTCGTGTCGTAATATTCTTCGTCGAAGATAGGAGCTTCCGTCCAGTCGCCGTAGAATGCAAGCAAAGGCACGTTCAAATTGGTTGTTGCGCCGTTCTTTGCCGTCAACTTGATGAAACCTTCTACGTACATACCGTGTTCAAAGGAATCATCCATATATTGTTTATCAGCATCGGAAAGAACCACTTTCACCGAAACGATCGCAGTTTTTCCTGCCGCAACCATAACCGTGTTTCCTTCAAGCGTACCGTTTTCTACTTTCGTCACCATCGTCTTCGTTCCGTCAAGCAAATAGCCTTCTTGCGTGACCGTCGTGTCGCCGTGGCTCGTGTAAATTTCGCTTACGCCTTCGGTGATAATGATAGAGCTTACGTCATATGTCGTGGAAGATTTGCTGATGTTATTGATCGCAAACTTCATTTCGTAAACGCCCGTTTTATCCTTGTCGTCGCCAAGCTCTAACTTGGATTTTTCCATCAAGTTGTCGTTCTTATCATACGTCGTCAAATAGGACTCAGCCTCTGCCGCTTTCTTGATGTTGACAAGCCCTGCCCCTTGCTTTCTTACGGCATAGGGCAAACCGTTTTTGTTTAATATAATATCCGCAGTGGACATCATCAACTGGTTGACGATATCCGTCACCTGCTTGGGCGTTAAGCTGGATTCAGAACCAAACACGCCGCTATATTTTACGTATTGACGGATAAGCGCCGCCGCACCCGCTTGGTTGGGAGCTGCCATGGACGTACCCGACATTCTGTCGTAATCGTTTCCGGGAACAGCTGACAAAATTTCACCGCCGTGCGCCGTAATTTCAGGCTTAATCTGCAAATCGGACGTAGGCCCCCACGAAGAGAAATCGGACATGAAAGGTCCACCTGCGTTTTCTCTACTGATGGTGATGAAGCCGCTTCCTGCTTCCGCAAGCTTTTCACCTTCGTCTTGCGTAATCGAACATACGGGACCAACGTTGTCGCCAACTGCCATCGAAATTTTACCCGATACGTTGTTATAAATGATGATACCCGCCGCGCCTTTTTCTTTGAGCGCCACACGCACTTTGTCTTCAAACGTCGTCGTACCACGTTTTACAAGCACGATTTTTCCTTTGTAAAATTCTTTTTCTTCGGGATAATCGGTGGAACGACCAATGCCGGGAATGGTAACGTATTCGAAATCGTGGCTTTGTACGTCTTTGCCAAGCGTATTCAACATAGCGTCCACGAAATCTCTTTGTTTACCATCGGAAGTAGATGCTTCCGTGAAATATATAATATCGCCGTTATATAAAATGTAAGGTGTTTTTACCCCGTCTACGGACGCAACGGACAAGGATGCCGCATACGTCGAAGGCGAGCCTACCGTACCCGAATCGGGGTTGGACGTTAACCCTAAGTTACCGTTCTTTTCCGAACCCATGGTTGCGTTGTAGCTGTTTGCCGCCGACGCAATCAAGGAAATACCTGCTTCGCGAATGCTATCGTAAACCACGTTTACTTTGTCTTTATCCACTTCGCGAGCAAAGCCGCAACCCGAACCGAGCGACATGTTGATAACGTCAACGCCGAGCGTGACGCAATCTTCAAGCGCTGCCATAATCCAAGAAGTTTTTGCGCCTTGTTGCGTATCCGAGAACACCTTCATGATCGCAAGCTGCGCGTTGGGCGCAACACCGATAAACTGTTCGTTTACGATTTCGCCTTTGTCTTTATAAGAATCTGCCTTACCAGCAATAATACCCGCTACGTGCGTACCGTGTTCCGAGTTGATGGGAAGCACGTCGGGATCTTTATCTGCATAGTCGTAAGCATAAGGTACTTTTGCATTGAGATAAACGTCTTCCGCGGTAAGCCCCAACGTCGTTTTCGCCGCTTCCGTTTGGTTGATCGTTATCCCTATGGACTCTTTCGTAAACGCTGCGTTCGTGGTCGTGAAATTGGCGGGGTCAAACGCAGGGTGCGTGTAGTCAAGACCCGTATCTAAAACGGCAACAACTACGCCGTCGCCTTGATATTCCGACTTAGAGCTATCAAAAATACCTGTTGTGTAGACGTCAACTTCGTTCGTAACAACTTCCGTTTCCGCTTCTTCATAAACTTCACCTACGATCAAAGACGCGTCGCCAGCGAACAAACGATCAAGCGCTTCAAAATCCTTTGCTTTAATCGTCACTTCAAATCCGTTAAGAACGGTATCGTATTGTTCACCCAAAACGAAATCAATGCCCGATTTTTTCAACTTTCTAAGCAATTTCTTTTGATCGTTCGTTGCTTGCGTTGCGATTTGTTTTGCCTTTTTCGAGTTGACAAATTCGTACAACGTTTGCGACGTTACCGTGTTCTTATACACGTCTACGACCGATTCCGTGTTCATCGTCACGATAACGGAAATTTCTTGATCTAACTCAACCGTTTCAGGCAACTTATAAATCACTTCGCTGTTATAAAAATCTTCTTGATTGGTTTTAATCGACGCATTCGTTTTCGTTGCGCTCACAGCGTTCGTGTTTGTTCCTTGTTGCGTGAGATTGTTTGTTAAATTTGCATTTTCCGTGCATGCCGAACACAAAAAGCTCGCCGCGCCCAGTAAAGATACAATTCTTACAATATGCTTCTTTCTCATTTTTTCTTTTCCTATATATTTTTCCGATTTCTTCGGTTTGTTTTCAAAGTTGTTTTTTCGCAAGCCCGCACCGCCTTGATGCAGGCTCGCGAAAAAATGATTTAATTTTTAAATGCTTTGGCTGTTTTTATTCAGCTTCTTCCGTTGATTCTTCAACAACTTCCGTGATAACAACTTTGCCTTCGGTCACTTTCACCGTGTATTTTTTAGAGATGGTCGTCACCGTGTAGGTTTGTGTTGTTTCGTCATATTCACTCTTAACAGCGACGTACGTTCCATCTTCCAAAGCAAGCACCATCACGCCGCTCTTCTCGCTGATATCCACGAAGCACTTTCCGTCTTCTGTGTACAACGTTTGAATGCTTTCTTTCACAACTTGAACGGATTGATAAATTTGAACGATGGTAGATTCTTCTTCGCCTGCAGGACCTTCATCTTTTTCCATCAAGATAAGCTTATAATATTCCGTAGCCGTGATCACGTCATTTTCATCTCTCTCACGAACCACACAGTATACAATGCCATCTTTCAACAAAATGCTTTCCGCTTCGATTGCGGTTTCGTTGTAGCTAAGATTTACCGTCAATACAGCGCCAGGTTTGTAGCCATATTCGGAAGTGATCACTCGTTCAAGCTCTACCTTATATCCATCTTCCGTCGTCAACGTTTGTACGCGCGTGAATGCAACGTTTATGAAGCCGTAGGCGTTAAATGCACGGTGCTTCAACACTACGAAATAGAATTTATAAGTGTAGCCGTCTTGTGCGGTTACGGTCACAACCATAAAGTTGCCTTGTTCTTCATACGACGCTTTTTCAATTTGAATAAGATCGCCGTTCAAATCCACAAAGCCCGAATTTTCACCAAATCTGCTAGCGAAGTAAGTTTCAATTTCATTACCTTCTTTATCGAAGGTCGTGATAAGCTCGATTGCACCAAGCTGATTGGTTACGAACAAGCTCGCATACGAACCTAAGATAGAATAATATTGATAGTACATATCCATATACGAATACGACAACGCCGTAACGACATATTGCATGCCTACAACTTCATAGGTGTTGTTGCTCTTGCCATTCTCGTCTTCGCCCGTATAATTTACGACAATATCGAAACGATAAGCGCCGATGGTGACGTACATAGAAACCGTTCCGTCTCCGGCAAGTTCACGGGTGACGTAGCAATCATAGTTGTCTCCGTTCACGTTTACTTTACCTGCCACTTCGAACTCCGCCGCCCCAGAAGGTGCAAACGTGAGATCGGTCAAGGGCTGTCTGTTTTCAACGTTGTTTTCATCGATGCCAACAAGCACGGGATAATCGTTCTTGGTCTCCGCTTTACGCGTGAACGCAATTGCATAACCATCGTTTGCGTAATACGTTTTTCCTTCGTAAGTCTTTTCATTGGTGAATTTACCAAAATCGATTTCGTGGAAGCCGTAAGCGTTTTTGCTTTCGCCCGATTGCGCCTGACGATAAATTTTTACGTTGCCCGATTCTTCAATGTTATAATAATAACGGTTTTCACCACCAAAAATCGCAAATCCGTATTCAGTGAACAACAACGATTCAAGCGTTTCGGTGAAATATCCTCTCGTTTCCAACTCAACTTCCGTTGCCGTTCCCTCTTTAACGTCATATACGTAGATACAAGCGTCGGTAGACGCGCTATTTACATAGTAGAGCAAGCTATCCGTTACCAACGTATACGAACCTTCTTCTTTCACGCCGTTAATATCGTATTTTACAGCGTTTCCGAGATCGTCCAAAACCAACACCGACCAATCGTTTTCGTTGACGAACGTGCGAACAGCTTCTTTATGGCTCACGATAAATACGTTATAGCTATACGAGCCATACGTGTAGAAGCCCAATTCGCCAACCAACGTAATCGTTTCTTTCTCAGAATTCGTGTAAGTTAAAGTGTAAACTTTGCCAGAAGCGCTATACGTGCCGTTTTCGTCGACGTATGCTTTTTCCGTTTCACCCGACGCGTTCTCTTCTAACGTGTAAACGCCAAGCTTACCATAGCCGTCAAATTCGAAATATACCCCTTCGATCATGGAGTTGTCCATAAGGATATACGAACCGTAATCGGTAGCTCTTACCGTAAACGTTTTGTTGTTCAACAAATCGAAATAGCGTTCACCATCTTCCAACATCAACGTGATTTCTGTTTCGGAAGAAATGATATAAATACCATCATATCTCGTACCGTCTACGTCGATAAACGTTGCGCAATAGCCAAAACCATCGAGCGTAAGAATTGCACCGTTTTCAGCTTGATATTCGCCGTTATATTCTTCATTGTAAGGAGCAATATACACAGCCGAGGACGTCGCCAATTGCAAATATTTAAACGTTTTGCCTTCAGCGGTAAATTGGAAGATAGGATATCCATATTCCGTGACCTTATCCGTTTGTTCGAACGTGCCAACGAATTTTGTATATACGTCTTCTTCGCCTTTATTCGCAGCAGGCGTTACGATTACGTACGTCGCGCCGCCTTTGCCGTCAAATTCCATATAGTCCGTTTTGGAATTGTTTCCGTTAGGCAATAAAACGTAAGCACTATACGGAGCCGTATCTAAGGTCACGAACGTTTTTTCTTGTTCGTTGATTTCCAAATACAAATAGCCCGAAGACGTAGAAATTTGCATTAAATTTTTACTCGTTTTATACGTACCGGTTATCACGTAGCCATCCGCCGCGTAAATCGCAAAACCACCAACCACGGTGAGTTTAGCGCCCTTAGCAGACGTGTAATATTCGGCATATTGCGTTGAACCTTCTTCCGTGGTGGAAGAATACCAATAGTTTACTTTATAATTGGTTGTCGTCGTATCTAAATCAAAGACGAACGACGTGATTGTGGAAAGGTCAACGGGATCAGTCAACGCTTCCTCCGCATCAAAATATTCTTGTGCCGTGTATACGTATAAACCAGTTTCATCGTTATATACGTAGGTGCCGACAGATACCTTAACGTATTTCTTCTCCGCTGTGTAGCCGTAAACGGTAGCTTTGCCTTGCGCAGGATCTTCTACCACCAACAAGGGAGCGTAATAGATACCATTTGCATCAGCATAATAGTATTCCGCATAACCGTTACGCTTTTGTTCAAATTCATAGGTGACAACCGTTTCCGTGACAGTTTCCGTTTCACCTTGTTCGTTGGTCACTTCTTTGGAAACTTCCGTTGAATTTGCCGTAATCAAGAAAGTATAGGTGTCGCCATTCGCTATCATTTTCACGATCAATCCGCCAAACACGGAAGAACTTGTCGTGTAATATCCGTTCAATTTGGTGTTGCCATCCACGTATTCAGCGTTGCAAACACCATCAAGGGTCAACGTTGCACCGTTTGCAGATTCAAAGGTTTGATCTTGGGCTTCGTTATAGAACATGTAGCCTTTCATGCCAAGCTCTTCCATCAAACAAAGCACGCCTGCAATTTGACCGCTTGTGCTCTGCAACGTGATCGTTCCGTTGTCATTCTTCGTATAATAATAAGTGCCGAAAGACGTACCTTTATTGTAAAGAGCGATACCGAAGCCGTTTAACGTGATATCGTAAGCGTTAGGATAATAGCTGATCGTGCCTTCGCTCGTAACAACAAAACGCACCAATTTGCCCAAAGCGAGATCTTCTTCATCGCGAATTTGGAACGCATCTTTCGTCGCGTTATTCAAAGTGATCGTTCCCACGACGATCGTCATCGTTTGACCAGCTTTTTCACCCGAAGTGAAAACGATTTCATAATATCCTTCTTCCGTGAACGTATATTCACCTTCGGAAGTGGACGTTTTGCCGTTTTCGCCTTCTTCAACGTATTTAATGCCGTTATATTTATCAAAAAGAATCTTTACCTTTTCGTTCAAACCGCCGCCTACCACGTACAGCGCGCACGATTTTTCATTTCTCACGTCGCTTTCATAAACGTAAGTGCCATCTTCGTTCACTCTACAAACCAATAAAATATCGCCTTCTGCATTGTAGAAAACAGCTTCCTTATCATCGGCATCATATTCGCCTTCAAAGAATACGCCGCCGCGCGAAAGATATACAGTGTCGTTGAGAAGATAAATATAATCGTTGCCGCCGAACATATCGGTGTAACCCTTTGCCCAAACGCCGTATAACGTCATCGTTTTTTCAGGAATAAACGTCGTCGTTGCTGCTTCCGTATCCGCTTCCTTATTATATAAAACGCTATCGATAAAGTTTGCTTTATATTCAACTTTGCCCGTCGAACTCGTTGACCAACCTACCAAACAATATCCTTCTGCCGTATATTGATAAGGGATTTCTACTTTTGTGCCGAAAACAACTTGAGTAGATTGATATTCGTCGTTCTCTTCCGCAACGTCGGGATAATTAGGACGGAACGTTACCGTTAATTTTTGTCTATCGAAATAGTGCTTAAACACGTTGTTCGATGCAGTTTGCGACAACACCATCGAGGCAACCGTTTCCGACTTTTTAACTTCCTTATAACCTACAATTTCAAGCTTGGACGTATAGGTTTCACCTACATAAGCGTAGCCCGTTTCCACTTGCTTATCGTAAGCCGTACCTTCCATGTTTTGAAGATACTTCTCTACCGTGTAGGCAACTTTATATTTTGCCGTGAGTGTTAATCCCCCTGCAGGCATTTTCGCCGTTTGGGAAAGCTCGGATTTACCGTTAAACCACGCGCCAAAGGTCAAACCCGCTTTGGTAGGCACAAGATTTTGCACAGCTTCGTATACGTTTGCACCTTCTTTTAAATAAAGTTTCGTCGTGGATAATTCACCGCCGTTTACCTCTAACGTAAGCAAATGCACTTGCGCCCATTTCGCATAATACGTTGCGTCTGCTTTTGCTAAAATAGAAGTCACAGGTTCCCCCGAAAAGTCCGCCGTCGTATACCAACCTTCAAAAACATAGCCTTCTCTTGTCGGCGTGGGCAAACTTTGCTCCGTCCCCTCTTTCAACGTTATGTCCGCAATCGCTACGCCACCGTTGGTGTTAAACGAATATGTATACGTCACTTCATCATCACCACAAGATGCAAACATCACGGAAGACGCGCCTAATGCACAGGTTAAGCTTGCAGCCAAAAGAATCTTTTTCAGATTTTTCATTTTTTATTTCTCCTTACGAATATTCAAATATTCATTGTTTGTTGCATATTTTAAAACTGTTTTTTTGGTTTATGCCGACACACAATTGCTGGCACAATTTTTTATCAACAGCTTATTCTAACTCTTCTGACGATTCAGCGCTTGAACTATCTTCCAAATCTTCTTCTGGTTCAACGCCTTCTATCCAAACCGCGTAGAGCACCGTTTGCTTGGGACAATTCGCCAAATCTTTCGCTTGATATACGGCTTCCGTTGCATTGGGCGAAGTTGCCCAGCCTGCACAATAATATCCTGTGCGTTGCGGTGCAGTGATCACCTTTCCGCTATGATATGCAATGGAATCTTCGTTGAGCTCAACCGAAACAACATACGTTTTATCTTCAGACAAGCTACATCCATAAACAACGGGGCGACGAGCGGAGTTCCAGCTCTTGTTCCAGCCCTCTTGCGATGCTTGTGCATCCGTATACAACGTAAGCTCAGTGCAACCATGGAACACATATTTGCCCATTTCTTCCACATCGCTTGATATGATTGCCGATTTAAGAGATTTTGCTCCCTTGAAAGCGAAATCGCCAACGCTTTGAACGTTCTCAGGCAACACCAACGATTTAAGCGATTCTAAGTTGTAGAACGCATAGTTCTCAATCGTTTCCACGCCGTTTCCTAAATCAATAGAAGTGACGTTCTTACAATCTTTAAACGCGCGCACGCCTACCGTTTTGACGTTGTCGGGAAGAACAATTTCCGTTAACGCCGAACAGCCTTGGAACGCTTGTTCTCCAATCGTTTCCACGCCCGATCCAAAATTGATCGTTTTTAAGCTCGTACACTTATAAAACGTTCTCGGTGAAATCGATTTCAACGTGTCGGGCAACGTGATTTCTTCTAACGATTCGCAAGATACGAATGCGCGAGCACCAATCGACGTAAGATCTTCCCCAAGTTTGATTCCCTTAAGGTTAATGCATTCATAAAACGCATACTCACCAATCGACTTAACCTTTGATTTGGAAAGATCAACCGAATCTAACCATTTACATTTATAAAATGCTGAACGGCCAATAGATTCTAAGCTTCTAGGCATTTCCACTTCTACCAAACGTTCGCAACCATAAAAGGTATAATCTTCAATTTTTGTAAGCGCTCTGTTTAACGTTACGTTGGTTAAATTTTTACAGTTATAAAATGCGCCGTAGCCAATATGTTCAACTTGCGCAAGCTTTGAAACACTTGTTAATTGCGTGTTTTCATAGAACGCATAATCGGAAAGCCCGATTGTGCCATCCTTTAAAGTGGGCATTTGATTGCTTGCCGCTTTATCGGGATCGTATCCTACCACCCAACTTCCTGCGTATATAATTCCGCTATCGTCAGGTTTTCCCCAAAGCGCCGTTTTTTTAAACGCCGACACACCGATTTTTTCAACCGATTTAGGGATGATAGACGTATTTTGAAGGGTGCTGTTATCTAAGGAACCGCAACCTAAAAACGCATATTTCCCAATCGTGATCAAACCTTCACCCAACCGCACGTTAGACAACATTTCACAATAGGCAAACGCCGAGTCCGCTATATGCATTACCCCGTCTTTGGGAGAAACAAATTTGTTTAATTTCGGACATGCATAGAAAGCATATTCACCAACGTATTTTACCGATTTAGGAAGCGTCACCGTTTTCAATTCGGGAAACGATGCAAAGGTTTGCGCTGCAATTCCGACACAATCGTTTCTAATCGCTTCATCCGTAATGTCTTTCAACGTTCCCGCCTGCGAACTATCAACGCCGATTAACCATTTATCTGCATAAATATACAAATCGTCTTTTTCCGCTTGTTGCTTATATAACGCAGTTGCGTGGAATGCTTTAGCGCCCACCGATACGACGGAAGAAGGAATTGTTACCGTTTCCAAAGCAGCTGCATTGTAAAATGCGTTCGTGTCGAGCTTTTCCAATCCTTCCGGTAAAACCACGCTCGTCAATTTGTTGCAAGCTTGGAACGCCATTTTGCCAATCGTTTTTAAACTGCTTTCCGCATGGAACGTAAGGGTCTCTAATGCCATACACGATTGGAACGCACTTTCGCCGATCGTTTCCAATCCTTTGCCCAAAGACAACGACGTCAAAGCAGTTGCTTCCGCAAAAGCCAATGTATCAATCGACGTAACCGAGTTTGCAATTTGAAGATCGGTTAATTTATAACAACGCAAAAATGCCTTTTCACAAATCGTTTTCACGCCTTCATTGATAACAACTTTTTCCAATTCTCGGCAATAAATGAACGTATCCTTATTGATGATTTCAACGCTACCGGGAATTTCCACCGATTTCAATGAATAACAGCTCTGAAAGGCGGATGTTCCTATCGTTTGCACGGATGAAGGAATTGTGACCGACGTCAATTCTACGCAAGACCAAAAAGCTTTTTCTCCGATTGACGTAACCGTTTTGCTGATCACCACGCTTTCCACGTCGCTGTTGCGGAACGCGCTATCAGCTATCGCCGTTACCGGTTTACCTCTATACACTTCGGGAACTTCAATTGCCCCCCTAGCCGTGCCTGCATCTTCTACAACGTATTCACTGTTGCCGACCAGTTTATAAATACAGCCATTTTCAAAATCTTTATGGAAATAGAGAATGGAAGACCATTCTGATTCTTTATATTCCGATTTGCCTCGGATTTCACCAGGTATGGCTTTGATTCTTATTTCATAATCACCTTCCTCCAATTTTGCAAGGGAAATTGATTCCTTGTTGGAAGGGGTTTCTTCTTTTTCGCCACTATCCACGTTTGTAATCTCAACAACGTAGCTACGTGCATTTTCCACTTCTAACCAAGTCAGCTTGTTTTTCTCATCCACCTTATACCCAACGGGTGTCGCTAAGGCTTCCTTTCCACAAGCAGTAGCAAATGCTAGCATTGCACACATTATCAAACCCAGTATAACGAAAATTCTAAATTTTTTCATAATATACTCCTTGGGATTTTGATGTTTACCCAATTACCAGCCCCTCAGGAACGCTTGCAAAGCGTTCCTAACGGACCTTTTTACTTATTTCTCTTGGTTTTTCCTATTCTTATATTCGCGAATAAGCTCATGCGGCCATTTAAATTTAAACTTACGCACCGCAACTTCCAAAAGGAACATAACCAACGTCAAAATCATAAACAGGAATCTCGGATCAAACACTTGATCGATTCTCGTTATGAAGTTTTGGAACACTTCCACGGGATCTTCAAAATCGGCTATTACAGCACCGTTACCATCTTTTGCCAACTGTTCCAAAAGATCTTTGGGTGCGATAATCTCTTCGCTTTCGAGATTCATGTTGTATTCTTGCGAATAGGCTAACGTCTTGTACGTTTCCACCGTTGCGATAACGTTGCCTTCTGCATCGTGCTTATTTAAAACAATTCGATACGTTCCAGGTTCTCTCACGATGATGTTACATCTACTGTAATTGTTCGATTCAGTTAAAGCTACCGTGACGTAAAAGGGCAACTCTCGCAATTCTTCAGCGCTTTGCTTTGCCACTTCCGTAAGAGAAACTGTCAACGAATTATCCATGTTGGAAATTTTTCCTGTTACGTATTCACCTTTTTGCAAATCTGTATATACGCTTAATTGGTTCCCGTAATTGTCTTCACGAAGCCGCAACGTGATATCTTTTTCTCGGATATCTTCCATGGGCATCAAATTGTCAATTACGTTGCGGAGAAAGTTTTGACCATCCGCACTCTCCATGAACGACCCCGACCATTTTTTGTTTAAGTCGGACATGAAGCTTCCAACCATACCCTTTCCGTATTTCCATTGTGCATAAAGCGGAACGCCGAATTCGCCTGTTAAAATGACGTCTGCCGTCGAACGAGCTTTTACACCATAAAAACCGTCTAATTCAACTGCCAATTTTTCGTCGCTATCCTCTAAACGCTTCAAACCGCTTATCAACGGAGAGTTTTTGTTTTCAATGATGGGATTAAACGTTTTTTGTTCAAATTCTTTGATTTCGGGAACGTTTAAATCTTCACGCATATCAGCAACCAACTCGCCACCGTATCCGTTATAAATTCTACCATGCCCCAATTCAACCGCAGCTTCCATTTGAGCATACTCTTTAGAGTGCTTGCTCAAACCGATGCCCACGATCGACATCGTGATGCCTTTTTCGTAGTTCGTTTGGATAATCGGCTCATAATATTGACGCTGCGATTCAGGAACCATTGCGTCCGTTACGATGATGATGTGTCTTTTTTGAACTTTCTTTTCGGCTACAAGAAGTTGTCCTGCACGTTCGATCGCATCAGGGAACTCCGTGCCGCCTGTCGCCGTATCGATACGCAAAAGTGCCGTTTCAATGGTGCGGCGTTGCGTACAAGACGTCATACCCAAAATGACTTCCATTTCGCTATCTAACGTCATAACGCCGATATAGTCTCTTTCGGTTAAGGAATCCAAGCAAGCTCTTGCACCGGCCAAAGCCCACTCCAAATTGCTGTGGCCGCTGTCATCCGCCGCGCCCATAGAGCCGGAACGGTCAATGATTATCATGACACCCACGGGAGGAGTGTAATTGACTGCTTGAACGGGCAACAAGCGTTGATAGAGCGTGTTATACATGTCTTGGCGATTATACGCATGCGGTTCACCCGCCTCGTCATCGCCGCCTGCGGTCAACAACCCGCCTCCATAGACACTCACGTATTCTTCAAGAAGCTCAACAAAGCCTTGCGGCATATCATCGTTTGCAATGTTGTTTAAAATAACTTGATCATATTCACGAAGCCCATCTACCGTTTGAGGAATTTTATCGTGATCGAAGATGTTCAACACATCAATTTCATAAAGTTCTTCATCGGCGTTCAACGTTTGACGCAAATTATTCGACGTATCGTCTTGACTTTCCAAAATCAAAATGCGGTTATATTCTTCTAAATATATAAAGGAAGAATATTGATCATTGTTCTCGTTTTCATCCTCGACGCTCATCTCAAAAGTCAATTCATGCAACCCGTTAGAGGTAAACGTATGATCGAAGTATATAATCTGATCTCCTTTTACAAGCTCTACGGATTTCGAGCTTTCTCCTGCGATTAATTCGCCGTTATCAAGCATCGTGATCTTCGCATTTAATTTGGTTTTGCTTTGCACCTTCACGCCAATCGAACAAGAGTCGTTTTGCGTCACGTGATACTCGGGAAATATCACTTCCACCGCTTGCGCATCAATCTCGTAAGGTTGAGCCGAGATATATGCCGTATCTACTTTTATGCCATAAGCAGCAATTGATTTAATTGCTGTGGTTGCATTTTCGTCTGTTTGCTTGCCATCCGTGATCAAAACAATTTTACTCGTTTTCGGATTGTTGAACAATCCTCTCGTGTAATTTAATGCCGCCGCTATATTCGTTGCGGTTGTATCCGGTTCAGAAAGCACATACTTCTCATACATTTCGTCTACGTCTACGTTGTTGGTAAGGGGCACAGCGTATTCTTGGTCGTAACCAAACGTAACGATACCCACTTTATAGCCATCGTATTGACTGTAATCCAAAATGGTTTGTACAAGCTCGTTTCTTTCTTCCACGATTTCCGTTTGCGAATCGGAAACGTCAACAAGCAAAATGATTTCATTTTCCTCGTTGGGCGTTTGATATAAAAACCGCAACCCCGACAACGTTAAAATTGCCATCGTCATAACGAGAATTCTCAACACCAACCCGGTGATACGATTTCTTGTTCTTCTATACCGCTTTGATAACCTGAAATAGGGAATCAAAGTCATGAGCAACGCGGGAATCAGCAATAACAATAAGAGCGGATATAAAAGTTCTATTGTTAAATTGTACATTATACCCTCTCCTTTTACATATTATCGCGAATTTGCAACAACCATTCTAAGAAGAGAATTGCAACCAATGCCGCCGCTATATATAACAACAGATCTTGATTTACAATGGTGTCATCCTCAACTTTATAAGGTTCAACCAACGAGTCTTCTTTGCTCCAAATATTGCTTTCGCTCTTAGGAATTGTTACGAATATGCTCTCTTTTATTTTATTGCCAAACGTCGTTTGCGTCAACGTATAAGTGCCGGGAAGGGTCACTTCTACAACGGAAGGAAACTGGTCAAATACAAGCGTTTCCTCTTCCGATGCGCCTTCGCGGGAAACCGTTAACGTTTCGCCACGCGCGTTTAATTCGATTTCTTCTCCTACGCTAAACGAATCTTTTTCCACCGTAGGAGGATAAAAATAGTTAAAAATATTGTTGATTAATAACGGGAAATCCATCAAAACCGCCAAGTTGGAATAGTGCAAGCTGAAGCCCATCACAACAACTTTTGCATCACTATCGTTCTTTACCGTCAAAACGGGGTGCCCATCGCAATACATTAAATGCTTATATGTATCATCATAGGTTGTTTCAACAAATCTGGTCACCGTGATCGATTCTGTATCAATGTTGTTCAAAATCGCATGCGTTTCACCTTGCGAAAGAGGAATTCTGTTATTTTCATAATCATAAATTGCTTCCGCTCTAAACCCAGAGCCCTCCGGCGTAGATAAAGGATCGATCAAAAGCACAACGCCATCCGTCGGCATCTTTTTGGGCATGCTATGCTCGAAAACATAGAAATTGAATCCTTCCGTTTCGTATGCGCTGCCCTGTTTCACTTCGGTGATTTGTATATCCCAACGATCCTGATAAGTGCCTCTCAATACGTTTAACGCGGCAGGAACAAAGTTGTTGGTCATGCTACTTGCATATTGAATTTTTACAACTTCTTTTTGACCGTTATAAATGTTAAACGAGTTATCCGTCCTGAATGAATCTTTTTCATTGGAAAGAGCGTTTGTAATAGAAACGTAAATGGACTGATAAGCAAAAACCTTTTCATCCTTATTTTCGATGAGCACGTATACAACGTCGTCCGTTTCCGTTTCGTCGCCTTGGAAATAATCGGCATCGATAAACACGATTCTCTTGGTCGCATCGCCGTAGCACCCTACGCCTTCCGCCACAAGCTTAATTTTGCTGCCTTTATCCGTGCTATCCTGTGCGTTTGCGCCTTGAATTTGCACTTCAACGTCCACTTTGGTGTTTCGACCATAACAAGCTACGTCTACGTAGAAGGTGTAATAAATATCTTCCAACTCCGCTGTTGCGTTTAAAATCGCCATGTTCCACTCGCCTTCTTGCGCCACGTCGTTCTTTACTTTAACGCCAGCGGGAACATAATCGTAGGTGGTATCGGTATAAAGATATATCATGGCACTTGGATTCACTTCCAACACCTTTTCGCAAAGAGCAATTGCACCTTCGACGTCCGATTCCCCATACGAACAAGCAACGTCGCCCATTTCGTTTAAAAGAAGCGACTCCAACTTTTCCGTGATTGTTTCTTTGTTTTCTATCGTGTTTCTTTGAATAAGATATTCCGCCTTGGAACCGGCAAGAATGACCGAAACTACACCATTTTTCTTTAAGATGTCGTCCGTGAGTTCGGATACACCATCTACAGCACGCTCAAAACGCGTCACGTTTTCCGTGGTCGTACGCATACTTGCAGAAGCATCGATAATCGCTATCACTTCCGTTGCGAACTCTTCTTGTTTTAAATTTTTTACAGGTTCGGATAAAATCAAGGCGGATGCCGTTAAAATAAGCACTTGGCAAACAATAATAAGTATGTTTCTTAACTTACTGATCGGCACACGCTTTTTCCGATATTTTAAGCTCAGTTTCCAAACGAAGGTACTGGAAATGAGTTTTTGTTGGAAGTTAGGTCTAATGATATAGATGATAATTAAAATCGCTACACTCAATAACCCTAACAACCCTAAAGGTTTTAATAATTCAATCATTCCATAATACCCACTTTTAACAATTCTCCAAACAACACTTTTTCTATCGGAGTGTCGGTACGAACCGTGATATAGTCAACGCCACGCTTCGAACAAAACGTTCGAATATCTTCTTGGAAATCATTCATCGCTTCTTCATACGCTTTTTGCATACTACGCGTGATTTTCATTTTCATGTTTCTAAAATCGGCAGCATCTACAGATTCCACGTCGATTAAATTAACGCGTCCGTCGTAAGCAGGCGCCAACTCGTCGGCGGTCAAAACTTGTACCAACAAGACCTGTCTTTTCTTATAGCAAAGATAATCCACCGCTTTCTTCCAATTGCTTTCTGTGAAAAAATCGGAGATGATAACGGTTAAGCCGTTGTTCGTGCTCGTATCAGGAGAAGTGGTCACGCAAGTTTCAATGTCTGTATCTTCCGTAAACTCAATTTTTTCCAGCTCGCTGATAGCGCGGAAATAAGGCGTTTTGCCGATGATCGTACCAAACGGGTTTTCCGCACGGTCGCCCTTCATCAAGTGGAAGGATACCTTGTCCATGTTGTGGACAGCCAAGAACCCTAACGCCGCTGCAGCCGCAACCGCATACGCGGATTTTTTAGGATTGTCTTTTCCCATCGACGCCGAGCAATCCAAGAAAATTTGGATTTGCATTTGTCTTTCGTCGGTGAAAAGTTTTAAAAAGTATTTTTCAAAACGGCTATACAAGTTCCAATCAATGCGACGAATATCATCTCCCAACTGGTATTCTCTGAAATCGGCAAATTCAACCGTTTGGCCATATGTATTCACCAAATGCTTGCCACCGAAATACCCAGCAAGGTTTGTTCTTAAATTTAATGATAATGTCTCTAAACGACTAAAAAATTGGTCGTTCAAATATGATTCCTTCATTGCCGTCTCCGTTCTTTTGCTTAGCTAATTTCTTGTTAGATCTTTTTGTTTTTAGAGTTTCCGCTCACTTCTTCCACGATCATCTTGATCACGTCGTCTGCGCTGATGCGATCTGCAATCGCTTCAAAGTTCAATTTAATACGGTGACGAAGCACAGGATATGCAAGTTCGTCTATATCCGAGAAAGATACGTTAAATCTACCTTTGATGAGCGCCTTTACTTTCGCCGCCGAAATCAATGCTTGACCTGCACGGGGGGACGCGCCTACGCGCACGTATTTCTTCGCGGCCGCCGTTGAACATTCGCTGTCAGGGTGCGTTGCGCTCGTCATGATCATTGCGTATCTCAAAACTTCTTCCGCAACGGGGATTTGGTTCGCGGTTTCTCTCATTTTCAACAATTCTTCACCGTTGCACACCGCTTCCGCAACTTCCGCCATCGTCTTTTGCGTCATGTCGACAATCGCCATCAATTCTTCAAGACTGGGATTGGGAACGATCAACTTGAACATGAAACGGTCCATTTGCGCTTCAGGCAAAGGATATGTACCATCTTGTTCGATAGGGTTTTGCGTTGCAAGCACGAAGAAGGGTTCTTCTAACTTTCTCGACGTACCCATAACCGTTACCGTGTGTTCTTGCATGGCTTCCAGCAAAGCCGATTGCGTTTTGGGGGTTGCACGGTTGATTTCGTCGGCAAGAATGATGTTGCTGAAAATCGGGCCGGGTTGGAATTGGAACGTGGAGTTCCCCGTCGAATCCTTTACGATGATGTTCGTACCCGTAACGTCCGCAGGCATAAGGTCGGGCGTGAACTGAATACGCGCAAAGGGCAAATCAAACACGCGACCAAGCGATCTCACCAAACGAGTTTTACCTACGCCGGGCACACCTTCAAGCAAAACGTTACCACCAGCGATCATTGCTATAATCGTACCTTCAACAACGTCCTTTTGTCCGATGACGTCGCGGGATACTTGTTCGAAAATATTTGCACATTGTGCGCCAAATTGTTCAATGTCCTTTTCTGTTACCATTTTAGTTACCTTTATCCTTGATTTTTTATTTTTTTCGTGATTTTTTAGGCATTTTTTAGCCTTTTTTTGCAGTTTTTCGCCTAAACGGCATTAAGCCGCTATTATCAACCATACTATTATATCATAAATTTTCATTAAAGTAAACTAAACTATCGAAAAATATGAAAAAAACTTGAAAAAATATTAGAAAAGATTTGCCAATTTCCCTTAAAAAAAGCACGGTATAAAAAAAAGTTCTGAGTGGTATAAATTGCAGTTATACCACTCAGAATTCTTTGTTTTATTCTCTTTTAATTTTTGAAATTCGGCCACGAACGATTAATCACGAATCGCATCGTAATAATCGTCAACGATGTCTTTTTCGCCGCCAGAAATGTTTTCGTTTCCGTCCATTTTATCCTTGGCTTGACTTTCAGCATCTTCTAAAACGGAATCACCATAGTAGGTTTCGCCATTTTCAATTTGCTTATGTTCATCCGTAGTGCTACCACTGCTACCTTCTGCGTCTTTACCACTTTCGGGAGGAGGAGGCACGTCGCCTTCTTCGCCTTCACCTTCGGATCCATCGCTCGGTTTCGCTTCGCCTTCATCGGGCTCGCCTTCGCCTTCACCCTCACCTTCTTCATCAGCTTCCGCATCAGGAAGCTCAGCAAAATGCGCAGTGAAAACCATGCTTTCGCGAACGTTTGCATCCAATCTATAAGGGTCGTCGCTTTCGCACTCCTTGCCTTCTTGAATCCACGTCCAGCCAGCAAAATAGTAGCCTTCTTCAGGAATCGCTTCAACAGCCGTAGCCGATTCCCCTTCTTGAACGATTTGGAAGAATTCCCCTTCAATGACGCCGCCCTCCGTTTCTTCGTAAAGCAATTCATATTCAGGGATTTCGTCGTCACCGCCGCCAATCAAATCGCTGCCGCTAGGGATCGTTCCCGATGCGCTTAAAGCATACACCGTGGTTGCGCCTGCGCTGAAAACCAAGCTAATTGACAACATGACAATCATAGCCGCCGACAGCACAATTTTAACGCTCTTCGCGCTTACGAATTGCAATGCGTTTAACGCATCTTCACGTTGTCTTCTTGCGATGTAGGAATCGTCGTTTTCCAACTGCGTCATCGTCAACAATCTTTCTTCTAAGCCCAGAGCGTCGACACGACGTGCGATTTCTTTCTTAGAAGGACGATATTTCACAAAATAGGAAATGATTGTAGCCGCAACAGCAGCCACTGCGAAAACAACAATCAACAGCCAAAACTGTTCAACTGCTGCAAGCCAAAAAGCAATCGCAGAAACAAACAACGCTGTAAATCCGACAATCAAGCCGCAAATCAACGCTTTCAACACGCCTTCTTTCGCAAGGCGGTTATAATACTCTTTAAAAACCTTATCCGCCATAAATTCTTCTCCTTATTTTGATTTGTAGTATCATTATACCACGTTATAATTTAAAAATCAAATGAAATAACACACTTTTATCAAAAAAAATAATAATTGTTTGATTTTTTTTAATATGATTTACCTGCTATATCTTATAATATGCATTACAAGACATAGCAGGTTATCGTTATTTAGTTGTTTTGTTCACGCTTAAGCGTTCGCTGCGGGCTTATAATCGAACACGAAGTTTGCCTGCGAATCAGCATTCCACGAAGAACTCCAACCAGCGGAAACGTCTTTACTGCACATGAAGTATACAGTTTGATCCGCCAACCAACCTTTGTAGTTGTAGGTGCTCGTCGTTACCATGTTGATGGGAACGTACAACGCCTTCAACGCCGTACAGTTTTGGAAGCAATACATACCGAATTCTTCGATCGATTCGGGAAGTTTCACGCTTCTAAGTGCCGTACAATCTTTGAAGATGTAATTGTTCAACTTGATAACGCCTTCAGGAATCACGATTTCTTCGAGAGCCGTACATCCTGCAAACATATACGTAGGCAACGTCGTAACCGAATTGGTAAGGCTCACTGTCTTCAACGACGTACAGTTTTGGAACATATACGTGCCGATCGAAACAACACTTTCAGGAAGCGTGATTGCTTTGAGCGACGAACAACCGTCGAAGCCATAGTTGCCAATCGTCGTCAACGTTTCAGGAAGCGTGATGGATTCCAAGTTGACACAGTTTTGGAACACGTACGTACCCATCGTTTCCAAAGCCGCAGGAAGCTTAATCGACTTGATCGCACTTCCTTGGAACGCGTAGTTCGGGAGCGCTTTAAGGGAATCGGGAAGTTCAATGCTTTCCATAACGGTGTTTCTAAACACATACGTGCCAAGCGTTTCGAGCGTCGTAGGCAATTTCACCGTGCCAAGCGTAGCGCCATCGAACGCGTAGTTATCAATTACGGTGATATTTTCGGGAATGACGATCTTGTCAATCGTGCTGTTTACGAACGTATACGTGCTAATTTTAGTCCACGTGGACGGCAACACGATTTCCTGGATGGAAGCGCCCTTGAAGACATTGTTAGAGTTTGCAAGCTCCGCTACGCTGTCAGGAATCACGAGTTTGACAATGTTCTTAGCGTTTTGGAACGCATAGGTGTTGATCTTCGTGACCGTTTCAGGGATCACCACTTCTTCGCCAGCAAAGCCGTTGAACATGTATTGACCGATTTCGGTGATGCCATCTTGAACGACAAGTTTCTTGATGTTCGCACAACCGTCGAACGCATATTTAGCAACTTTCATGTTGGTGGTGATCACGTATTCGTCAACGGGATCTAAACCTGCGGGATAGCAAAGGAGCGTGTTATCCGCTTTCTTCCAAAGCATACCTTCACTTTCTTTGTAGTTCGCGTTTGCACTATCTACCGTGAAATATTGCAACTTCGAGCATTGACCGAACGCTTGTTCCACGATGGACGTAACCTTTTTCGGGATGTTAATCGTTTTGATTTGCGAATTCAAGAACGCACTGCCGTTAATCGTCGTCACGGTTTCAGGAAGCGTGATCGTTTCCAAACCGGAATCCTTGAACAAACCAGTGTTAACCGTCGTCATTTTTTCGGGAAGCTTAACCGTCTTCAAAGACGTACAGCCTTGGAAGAAGTAGTTTGCCAAGCCCGTAGACGCAGAGTTCAACGTCACGGAATTGAGGGACGTACAACCATCGAACAAATACGTGCCGTAAGTGGTCACCTTAGAGATATCCATCGTCTTCAAAGACGTACAATTTTGGAACATATAGTTGCCCGTCGTCGTGAGGTTAGGGATGCTTACCGTGTTCAACAACGTACAACCCTTAAACGCATAGGCAGCCGCAACCGATGTCGAACCAATCTTACCTACATACTTAGGAAGCGAGATCGACGTTAACGCAGCACATTTCGCGAATGCGTGCGAACCAATGATCTCTAAGCCCGACGTGTCGCCGAGGTTACTAAGTTTAGGACAGTTGTAGAAGGTTCCGTTGCCGATAACGCGCACGTTTTCGTGCAACGTAACTGTTTGAAGGTTCAAACAGTGAGAGAACGTACCTACACCGTTGTACGAAGAACCCGTTTGAACTTCGTCCGTATCAGATTTAATAGAGTTAGTCGTGGTCTTATGTCCATTATCTGCCGTGTTTGCCGCATAGGACAACTTCGTTACACCCGTGGGAATCGTAACACTCGTAAGACCAGAGTGAGCGAACGTCAATCTACCAAGATAGGTAATTGAATTAGGCAAATTGATCGACGTGAGGTTCGTACAACCATAGAACATTTCGTTTCCAAGCTGCGTTGCATTTGCAGGCAACGTCACACTGCTAAGCGACGTACATTCTTTGAACATCGTGCCTGCTGCGGACATATTGGTGATTGCATCGCCGAACGTGACCGTTGTAAGACCAGCACAACCCAAGAAGATACCACTACTGAACGTCTCAACCGATCCAGGAACGTGCACCGACGTAAGCGCGCTCTTCGAGAATGCGGAAGAGCCAAACTTCTTAAGCGTTTCAGGCATAATCACCTTGGTGATTGCCGTGGAGTTGAAGGTGCTCGAACCGATTTCCGTCAAACCGGTAGGCAACAATGCTTCGTTATCGTTACCGGTTATATTGCCATCTGCATCGATAAGCTTCACCGTCTTCAAGGACGTACAACCGTTGAAGAACTGGTTAGGGATAATCGTCAACGATGCGGGAAGAATAACCGTCGTCAAAGACGTACAACCCTTGAACACCGTGATATCGTTCGAAACTTTATCCACCGTGTAGGAAGCAGGGATCGTGATGCTCGTCAAACCGCTGTTTTCAAACGTTTCTTTACCAAGCTTGGTTAAACCGCTAGGAAGATCAATTTCCGTCAACGCCGAACAACCATAGAACATGTAATCAGCCAATGCCGTGTAGGAATCGGGAATGGTTACGTCGCTAAGCGCCGTACAGTTCTTGAACATATAGTTCCCTACCGTCGTGATGCCTGCGGGGATGTCAATCGATGTCAACGAAACGCACTTTTCAAACACGTTTGCACCCACCGTTTGCAATTGGATACCCGGTTTAAAGGTGACTTTTTGCAACGAAGCGCAGTTTAAGAAGGCCTGCTTACCGATAATCTTCAAGGACGCAGGAAGCTCAATCTCCGTCATCGAAGTTTGATCTTTGAATGCGTTTTCGGCAAGCTCTTCGATTCCATCAGGAACTGTAAACTTAGCTGCAGGAAGTTCGCCATAGATGAAGCGGATAGCCGTTTCGTCGGCGTTCATAACGATAGGAAGCGTTTTGTGAAGCTTCAAGTTTTCATTGCCGTCTGCAACCGTGATCCTCGTGAGAGCAGGGCAATACAAGAACGCGTTGTCAATCTTGGATACTTTGCTCGACAAGTTCACTGTTTGCAAGTTGTTGCAATAAGCGAACATTTGTTGACCAAGCTCGTATGCTTCTTCCGTTTCAGGGAAGGTGATCTCCGTGAACGCGCAACCACCGTAGGTGCTAGAGCCGAAGATAGCCGTGAGAGCAGCGCCTTGCGTGCCCAATTGCTTCAAGGCTGCCTTTCCATCATCGTTCGTCAAGAACTTGAAGTCTGCCAGCTTCTTACAACCCGCGAATGCATAGTTGCCTATCGTTTCAACCGTTGCAGGAACGTGGAACTTCGTCAAAGACGTACAGTATAAGAACGCGTCTTCGCCGATCGTCGTCAATTGAGAATTTTTAGCAAGTTCAACAGTTGCAAGGTCTTTACATTGACCGAACGCATAGTTGCCCAACGTCGTCACGCTTGCAGGAATGGTTACGGACTGCAAAGACGAATAGTAGAATGCGTCGTTGCCAATCGTTGTAAGCGTTTCGGGAAGATCGATCGTCGTGATCTTCGTTTTATAGAACATGTATTCGGGGATTTCCGTGAAGCTTGCGCCTTCGCCAAAGTCAACTTTGGTCAAATTGGTTGCTCGATAGAACATCCGTGCGCCAAACTCTGCGTTTGCAGGGATATACACCTTTTCAATCGCTTGAGGCGTTTGATCGCCACCGCCGCCGCTACTAGCGTAAGTGCCGGAAGCGAAGATGTTATCGCCGATTTTCGTCGTTCTTTCAGGGAAGCTAAACTCTTTCAAGCTGGTGCAACCCGTGAACATGCTCGTATAAGTTCCGTCCGAATTCATCGTCGTGCCTTCAAACTCAAGAGCTTCAGTGCCCGGTTTGAATTCGATCGTCGTGAGAGCCGTACAGCTAGAGAACGCTTTGTTTTTGATCAAGGTTACCGTGCTAGGAACGGAGATCGTCGTTAACGCGTCGCAGAAATAGAACAAACCTTCAGGGATGGTTTTCAAACCGTTCGGAAGCTCTACCGAAGTGAGCGCGCTACAATCGTAGAACGCTTGAGGATCGATCGTAAGCTCGCTACCTTCAGGCAACGCCGCAGCGAATTTCACGCTCGTGATGTTGCTGTTATAATAGAACGCTTGCGCCCAGATCTTGGTTACCGTGTTGGGGATAACGATGTCACCCGTTGCGCCACGAGATACCATGCAAAGATCGGTGATAACGCCATCCGTCTTCTTATAGATAACGCCTTGCGAAGAAGCATATTTCGTGTTGGCGGGAGCGATCTTGATATCGGTCAACTTCGTACAGTTGTTGAACGCAGTGATCGCCGCATATTTGACGCTGTTGATCGTCTTTTCGCCTTCCGTGAGCTCTTCTAAGCTTGCAGGAAGCTCTACGCTCGTTAAGGAAGCACAGTTTTGGAACGCGCCTACGCCGATCTTCTTAACGCCTTCGGGAATCACGAGCTCGGTAACGTCAATACCGTAGAACGCCATTTCGCTGATTTCCGTAACACGAGATGCGATATTCAATTGTTTAATCGCCGTGTTATAGAACGCTTTTACCCCAATCACTAACTCTTTCGTGCCACCAGGAGCAAATTCGAGCGTAGCGAGTTTAGAACAGCCATAGAAGGCTTCTTCGCCGATATACGTCATCGTGTTGGGGATAACGATCTTGGTAAGACCCGTCTTGTTCTTGAATACACGCGCGCTGATCGATACAACGGTGTCGGGAATGGTGTAATCACCTTCTCTTGCCGTGGGATAGAACAAGATCTGCGTATATTCTTTATCGAACAATACGCCGTCTTTATCGGTTGCAATGCTCGTGTTCGCGGAATCAACCGTTACGCTTACGAGCTTGTCACCGAAGATACCAGCGACGTCCATTGCAACTACGTTTGCGCCCAAGTTCAAATCGGTCACGTAGAATACGGGGGTTGCCGCCGTCGTACCAAACGCGTTCATCGCAAGCGATACGTCCGCGCCCGTGTTTACGTTTACTTTCGTTAAGTATTTAATATTACCAAATGCGTTTACGCCAAGCGAAACTAAGTTTGCAGGCAACGTCACTTGGGTAAGACCAGTTTCCGCGGTGAGATCTCTACAACCGTAGAACGCGCCCTCGCCAATCGTTAAGGGAGAATCGTCCGCTTTACCTTCAAACGTCACTTGCGTTAAGCCCGTACATTCTTTAAACGCGTTCTTGCCAATCGTTTGCACGTAGCCAGGAACAACAATTTCCGTGAGCTTCGAGCAACCCGTGAACGCCGATTCACCTACGTGATATACACCGTCGGGAATGGTATACTGGCCTTCTTTACCCATAGGGCAATATACGATCGTTCTACCATCGCTGCTGCAAAGAACACCCGCGTTAGACGTATATTGACCGCCCGTACCCGTGATGGAGATCGATTTTAAGTTCTTACACGTCGTGAACACGTCTACGGTGAAGCCAGACAAACGACCAGGCAACGTGATCTCTTCCAAATCCGAACAGGATTGGAACGCCTTTTCGCCAATCGTTAATTCTCTTTCTGCTTCCCCATCAGGTGCCGGTGCGAACGTGATCGTCACAAGCGCCGACGAATTGAACGCGCTCGCGCCAATGTACGTCACCGTGTAAGGAATTTCAATTTCTTTGAAATCTGCTTGTCTGAATGCGCCTGCTGCAATCGACGTCGTGCCTTCGAGAAGAACTGCCACTTCGTCTTTGCATGCGTAAGGATACATAACGAGCTCTCTTTCTAAAAGATTGCCGTCGTCGTCACACTCGATTCTATAAAGAACGCCGTTGTAGGATTCGTAGAAACGTTCATACGTTCCCTCTGCATCCACCGGGTAAACGTTGATCGCTTTAAGCTTCGAACATGATGCAAACGCAGAACCTGCACCATATTGACCCATGATACCAATGTTCACGTTTTGAATGGTGTCGGGAATGTTGATTTCTTCAAGTTTCGAACAGCTCTTGAATGCGTCTGCTTCTACCGTCGTAACGGGTTTGTTGTTGTAGGTAGCAGGAATCGTCGCCTTCGTCACGTAGGAGATGCCAGGCGCTTGAGATACGGAATACGCTTTGCCGTCGTTGACTTCTTCAAATTTGAAGATTTCAACCCACTTCGCATAGAGCGTTCTATCTCTCAAATCGTTCCAAGACGTCAAACCAGCACCCGCTAAATCCGTGTAGCAGATACCTTGACCGTTCTTTTCCGTATACCAACCAACGAACGCCTTGGTCACGTCTTCGTTCGTCGCAACAGGCAATTCGAAACCTTGTTCATAATATACGTCTACGTCCACTTCGCCAGCGCTACCACCTTGGGCATCAAGCGTGACAACAAATTTCATGGGATTCCAATGCGCGTAAACCACACGATCTTCCTCGCCTTGTACGATTTGATCCACATATTCTTCGCCGTTAATACCGTTAGGCGTACTAAACCAACCTGCGAACGTATAACCAACTTTCGAAGCATCAGCAGGAATCTTCACCGTTTCGCCCGCTGCCGCATACGCGGAAGCTACGGCACCACCGCCACTTACTTCAAATTTCGTTTCATATACGTCTACGTACGTCGCTACCCAATCAGATTTCGTGCTGTCTGCCTTGATACAACGCACTTGAATGATGTTCAAGCCTGCCTTGTTAAACGCAATAGCAGCACTGCTGTCGTTTGCACCAACGGGCGTAATCGTACCGCCATATTGCACTTCATAGCCCTTTGCGCCAAGCACAGGATCCCAAGTGACTACACCGTTAGCATATTGTACGTTGTCGGACATCGTGTCGAAGTTAATCGTCACTAGGTTGCTATACAACGAATTCGCATCCGCCGTTGCACCCATTGCCATAATTTGAACGGAGCAAGAAGCTACGCCGCTAGGAAGGTCTGCATTCGTCAACGTATATTCGTTTTTCGTTATGTTGGACAAAACTTTATCGCCAATTTTAAGCGTATACGACGTTGCACCTGCTACCGCATCCCACGTCAACTTTGCACCATTCAATTGAATGTTTGCGGGGCTAAGCAAGGTCTTCTTTTCATAGGAAATTTCCGCAACCGAAGCATTGTAGCCGTGTGCTTTCGCCGTCACCTTAATCGCTAACGTTGCAGGAGCATAGCCCTTCAAATCAAAGCTCGTCGTTTGAACGCCCGTAGCAACTACCGTTCCGTTAATCGAAACGTCATACGAGGTCGCGTTCTCGACCGCCGTCCAGCTTGCCGTTTCCGTTGCTTTATCTACCGTTATCGTCGTCGCGTTAAGGTTTCTAACCACAACGTATTCTTCCGATTGAGAAGTGATCCAACCATCAGCAACTGCTTTAATGGTAAATTTAATACCATCCGCTTTCATGTCGCAAAGCGAGAAATCGTAAACGGTGGAATTTCCGTTGTCATAATCGGTATGTACGTGTGCAGTCGTGCCGCATTCGCACGTGATCAAATACTTCGTTGCATTTTCAACGGAGTTGAACACCAAGCTGTTTCCTACAACTTGGAAATTAGAAACCGGCGCAAGGAATTTGTTTTTATATTTCGCCGTTCCTACGTTACCATCAAGCGAAACTTCAATCGTGTATTCGCCTGCAGGTTGCGATGCAAAATCAAAATCGTAAGAAGTGCTACTCGTTAACGTGGAATCCACTTCTTCATTATCAGAATTCTTAATCGTCACAACGTAGGTATTGTTTACGCCTTTTGCAACCCAAGAAATTTTCGTTGCCGTTACGGATACGATAGGCGCTTCGCTTTCAAACACCGCGATTAAAATGGTGTTTTCTTGCAATACTTCACCTTTATATTCCGCACTAACGTTGCCGTCCTTATCGCCTACCCACCAGCCGATAAAGCCTGCTTTTTCAGGAACGCCAAGCTCCGTCGCAATAGCGCCAACCGTGGTGATCGTTTTCCACGTTTCACCATCTACAACAAGCGTAACCGTATATTCCTGAGCTGCCGGCTCTACAAATCTTGCGTACAACGTAAGATCGGAAACAACCGCCGTGGCATCAAACACAAAACTCTTCGTGAATTGCGCATCGGTATACCAGCCAGCAAAGACATAGCCCGTTTTCGTCGGATCTGCAGGCTTCGTCATAAATCTACCATTTACAACTTTCTTCGTCGAAGCCACTGCGCCGTCCACCTTAAAGGAAACGGTATATTCTACCTTTTCAAGGAACGTGTACGTCTGTCCGCCGTAAGCAAGCATAATCGTGCCGCCAGATACGATTGCCGTTGCCGTCGACGAATCACTGAACTTTAACGTAAAAGAGTTGTTCTTATACGTGTACGTACCAGTCAACGTCTGCGCGCCGATTTTGAGCGTTACATTGCCGTCATCAGTGATCGACAAGGTGTCCGCTCCAGTTGCCGCTTCATCTGTGCCACCGGCGTAATATTCGCCGCCTTCAAACGCTTCCCATGCATCACTGCTGCTCGCAGCATCGGAAGACGATGAAGAAGAGTCGTCACCGCCACAAGCCGCAAAGCCCATGGATACGGTTGAGACCATCAAAGCACAACAAAGACTTAACAATAAGCGTTTTTTGTTCTTCATACTTCAAAACTCTCCAAAAATTTATTTTTTCCTGCTTCATTCTTTATAATGCCCTATTTTAACTTAATAAGGTTTTCCCCTTATCCCATTCCATAAATTCCTCAAAGGATACTATGTAATATTAAGTCATTATAAAGTAATTATGTATAATTATATCACTCTTTCTTTGCTTATGTCAATTATTTTAAGCAATTCTTCTATATATTTTTTTTAATTACTTCAATTCGAAAAACAAATCGATAAAAGAAGAAGGATTTGTTTTTTGGTTTGATTACATCAAAAAAATATCCTTAAAAAGAACCTTCAACAATCGGTAAATTACTCTCAAAAAATCCAGCAGGGAAAAAGGTGTATGAGCACGCATTATATAAAAAAGGTGTATGCGCACGCATCATATAATTATATAGGCGCACGCACGCATAATAAGTTGCAATTTTATAACATATAGAAAACTTTCTACAATTAGCGCAAAACTTCTATATCTTGGATAAAAACAACCAAAGCCACAATGCTTGTGGCTTTGGTTGTGACTTTGGTACTCCCGACGAGAATCGAACTCATAATTGTCCCTTAGGAGGTAAGCCATAGAATCAACGCTTAATTTTTTATTTGATTTTGCGAACATATTATTCGTTTTATCAAAGCATATTTTTCGTCTTTACACGAGATTTTTGTGACGTGAAATAAAATTCGTAATATGTCTATTC
>JAZOLI010000090.1:0-6880 GCA_045652965.1 Candidatus Scatosoma sp. | reverse complement strand
CCCCCGTTTATTGTTTTCAATCTTTTCTTTTATAAGTTTGGAATTTTTTAAGCGAGAACACCTTGTCGCATACAGGACAACGATGATAAGGCGACACATCGCGAACTGCCAAAAATTTTCCGCAACGAGGACAACGCACTTTAAAATCCTTCTTAGGATCGAGCCCACTCAACTCAACAAGTTCATCGTCTTCATTGTCCAACGATTCTTGTTTTGCCTTTTCAAAAGGAGAAGGTTGGGGCTTAATGGAAGCAGGCGCAGGTGCAGGCGCAACTGCAGAAGCAGGCGCAGGCGCGGGCGCAGGCTTAATCAGCTTTTCCACAGGCGTAGCCGTAGCCGAAACCGCAAGCTTGCCATCTACCGAAGCAGGCGAATTCACAAACTTCACTTCCACGGGCGCAGGCGTAGGCACAGGGGCAGAAGGCGACATAATATTCACTTCCACAGGCGCATGTGCAGGCGCTGGCATGGGCATTGGCTGCTGTATAGGATACGGGTAATAAACGGGTATGTATACAGGTTGTTGCTGATATGTAATTTGAGGTGACATTTGCGGATAAGGCGCTTGCATAGGCGCGGTCTGCCCAGGACACACAGGTCTCGGACATGCAGCCGTTGAGCACGGCGGCACAGGTTGCGCCATCTTGTCTTTCCCAGCTTCGTCAACCGCGGGATATTCTTCTTCCAATTCCTCTTTTACGCGTGTTTTGAAGATACAATCAACAAGGAACACGACGAATGCAATTGCTGCAACACAAACGAAATTGTAAGTGATCGGATCGGGTTGCACGAGAAGATAATCAACTGCAAACACACCAACCGCCAACAAGAACACGAAGAAAGAGAACACACGATAGTTTTTCATGCCCTTTCCTTCCATGCCCGAACGGTTAAATTCGGTGGTTCCCGTCGCGTGTTTGATAAGCACGAACATACAAATCGTAATAAGCGCTTGTAAAGCTACAGGAACGATCGTCGTTATGAGGTTTCCGCCAAGCGGATTTGCGCCGCCAAGCAAGTCTGCCATCATTGCACCAATCGTGCATACGGGAACGAAGAAATATAAGATTGCCGCCACAGCTGCAATTTGCACAAGGTTACGGAAGAAATAAACAGAAATTCCAATTTCTCTTTTAATTTCTTCAACGTTTCCACCGTTGCCATGCACGTCAAAGCAGCTCACTTTTCCTGCGATAAGCCCAGCAATGAAGTGTATGATACATCCCACTGCAAGCGTTATGTAAGCATACATCGTAACCCTTACGTCAGAAGTGTTTGATTGCAAGATAGAAATCAAGAACGAAACGTTTACAATTGCTGCAAACGAGCCGGAAAAGCGTTTACCGATATCTTCCATTGCGCGGATGTTACGGTTATAGCCATTGACGTATCTCCAACTTCTCTTCGTTAACCAACGAAACTTGGAGCAGCACTTAAAAAAGTTGACAAGACAAGCCAGAACCATCCATAAATACAACACCGCCACAATCACGCCCATCAAATCGAACGTACCGCTAAACAAACTTATTATAGGCGAATAAAAAGTTAACATCCAAAGATCCTTTCCGGCAATATTTAATGCAGGAAGAAAAGCAAGCACAGCAAGAGCCAACGCGCCCAATAAATAGAACGTGCCAGCCGCTTTCGCCTTTGAATGCGCTCTTCTTACTCTTTTTCTCAATGCCATTGCACTCATTGATCTATTAGCCTTCATGATAAATCCTTTACCGTTACTTTTTTTCTTTTTAACATACGCCGCCGAAGCACGTTCGGCGGCATACGCTAGTTATCTTAATAAATAATCGCGCTATTATCTCTTTGATCTTTACCGCGGAAATAAGCTTCCATATCAACGTCGTCGTAGCTGAAGTCTTCATGATCGCCAGGTTTGATGATGCAGTTAAGCAAGAAGCCTACGAACGCTACAATCGCTGCAAACAACGCAGGTTGATTGAGACCCGTCGCCATACCGAGAACGATAACTCCAACAAGCGCAATCGTCGTCAAGAAGGAGAACACCGTGAAGTTGCCCATACCAGGACCATCCATACCTTCGGTGTTGTATTCGGTAGGTGCAACTGCATGGCCAAGAAGAACAGCCACGAAAATCCAACCAACCAATTCTACCAATCCAGGAATTGCTGCGCCAAAGTCAATTGCGCCCATGTTGCCAGCCAAAACGGGGGTCAAAATGCCTTGAACCGTAGGAAGGAACATGCTTGCAGGAGCCAAGAAGTAGATAATCGCTGCAACAACTGCAACTTGGAACAAGTTGCGAAGGAAGAACACGAACAAACCAACGTCGCGCGTTTCTTCTTCCACTCTGTCAACAAACGTAAAGATGGTGACAGTGCCACCGATCACGCCACAAAGGAAGTGGATGCCGAGGCCTACGCCAAGCGCTATGTAAGCATTTGCGGTGATTTGAACTGCAGGCGCGCCACCCGAAAGAAGGTAAACGAACAAGGTCATCACGATAAGGGTATATAAGGACTTAGAGAAGCACTTCGCGATATCATCCATTGCATACATGTTACGGTTAAAACCGTTGGAATAGCTTGCACGGCGCTTAAAGAGCCAGCCAAGTTTTCCGAATGCGCGAAGCAAGCTAATCGCCATGGTTAAAAGCATAATTGCAAACAACAAAGCTGCAATCGCATTGGTAACCTCCACCGCTTGCAAAGCCGCGAAACTGAAGCTGTTAGCCAGAAGGTTGTTAAAAAGATCAACGATGGGTTGATAGAAGGTCGATACAGGCAAGATGGGACCCAAAGCAGGCAATATCGCCAAAACTGCCCCATCTGCCACGCTGCCCGAAAGCATGGGCAAGCATGCAGCGATGGCAAAAAGACCAATCGTACCAAGCAAGTAGATCAAGCCAACACGCTTTGCTCTCTTTTGGATTTTTCTGACGCGTTTTTTCAACAACGTCGCTTTTGAAGGTAATCTCTTCATAGTCAAAGTTCTCCTTTTTTTATTTATTTTTATTTTATTTTTTTCATCTTCTACGCCGTCTGATCGTTGTAGCCGCATACAGCTCAGACGTGCTTATAGGCATGGGGTTGATGTAAACACCAGGCTTATTATAATTTTCCGTGAGATACGTGCCCGCATCCACTTCATCCAAGTTTTCCGTTTCCAAGTGTGGACAAGAAACGAGCAAGAGCTCAATCATCACTGCCACGAGTGCAACCACAGCGATCAAAATCACGTTTTGCTCCACCGCAATTTGCAAAAGGAAGCGCGCATACGCAAACATGCCACCAGCGCAAAGCAAGAGCAACACCGAAAGCCAAAGGAAACGCTTTCTACCAGACGCCTCCGACCCTTCGGGATCAAATTCAATCGGGCTAAGTGCATAACGAATCAAACCGATCAAGAGAAGCACCATCACCAATTCGATAGCCGCAAAAATCAAACCATTGAGATCCGCCGTCAACTGAGCAATGCCGTTTTCCGCAAACAAAAGCTTCAACGTTGAACGAAGGTCTAAAAAGTTAAGAAGCAAAAGCACCAATACCGACACAATCGCAAGCTGGAATAAATTGCGCACGAAAGGCGAGAAACTACCAACCGTTCGTCTACATTCTTCAACACCATTCTCCGTATCAAAGAAACTTACGTTGCCCGCAGGGATACCGCAAACAAAATGGAAAAAGACGCCTATTCCAAGCAACACAAACGCTAAGAAATCTATTGCTCCCTCTTTCGCGAGCAAAAGAATCAACACGTGTGCAACGACAATCGTTGCAAAAGAGCCGGAAAAACGTTTGCCCATATCGTCCATCGCATACATATTGCGATTAAATCCATACGTTCTGCTTGCCTTTCTTTTGAAAAGCCAACCGAGCTTGAATACGCTACGAAGTAAATTAATCAACAAAATCAAGAGCATCAAACCGTAGATAACGGCAATGACGAGATTTTTGTTTTGCTTCGCGCTACCAACGCCTTCGATCCCTTTCCAAAATTCCATAACGCCCAATTTCACGCTGATCGTATCATCCGTGAACGAGATGAGCGGTAAGCAAGCAATCGCGGTGATCGCAATCGTCGCCAAGAGATATAACAATCCGAGGATTTTTGCTCTTCTTTGTGCTTTTCGGATGCGTCGTTTCATGTACGCATACTTTTGTGCTGAGGCGCTCAACAGCCTTTTTCTTCTCATGTCGCAAATCCCCAAAAAAAGTGACCTAAACTATTACTATTCTATTATAGTCCATTTTTTTTATATTGTCAATAGTTTTTTTTCATAAAGTTTACAAAAAACGAAATTTTTTTTCGTGCATATTCGTCTTCATTCACTTTTTTTCGATATCTTTCGCAAATTTTTCCGCATAAGCGCGAATACATTTGTTGATTATATCCATCGCCTCGTCGCGATGGCAAATTTCTTTGACGGTCGTCTGCTTATGTTCAAGCGTTTTATACACCTCAAAAAAGTGCATCATTTCATCGAAAACGTGCTTGGGAAGCTCTTGGATATCATAATAATTATGATAAGTTGGATCATCGATGGGAATTGCGATAATTTTCTCGTCAAGCGATCCCCCGTCAATCATTTTTATTACCCCGATGGGATAACACGTCACAAGCGTGGAAGGATAAATACTTTCTCCGCACAACACAAGCACGTCGAGCGGATCGCCATCGTCGGCAAAGGTGCGGGGAATGAAGCCGTAGTTAGCAGGATAAACGGTGGACGTGTATAACACACGATCCAGGCGCAAAAGCCCCGTTTCCTTATCTAATTCATATTTCATTTTGCTTCCTTTTGGGATCTCGATAAACGCTTCAAATTTCTTATTTGTGATGCGTTTTTGATCAATATCATGCCAAATATTCATATACACTCTCCACTGTTATATTTCCCAATTCTTCAATAAATTTTCAAAAACAATCAAAAAAATCCTTTTAATACACAATGCCCGTAGCGGTTTAACACTACGGGCATTTTGGCGCAGAAGGAGGGATTCGAACCCTCGCTACGGTTATCCCATACTACTCCCTTAGCAGGGGAGCCCCTTGAGCCTCTTGGGTACTTCTGCACAGCTCACTTTAACAAAAGCTATATAACTATATCACATTTTTCCCCTCTTGTCAAAGCTTTTTACCTGAAAAGATGAAAAATTTTAAAGAAAAATTTCAAGCCCGACGGAAAACCATCGGGCTTAAAGCTTTTTTACTTTTTGATTATAAAACTGCAGGAACGAAGAAGTAAACGAGGAACAACGCCGTCACCACAATCGCTACAACGGAAACTCCAAACTTAGGTTTCTCTGCACCGTCTTTCTTGCATGCGTAAACGATCATATCCACCGCATAAGCCACCAACGACATCAACGTGTAGGAGATCATACCGATACCGATACCTTTCGTGATCGAATAGGAAAGCACCATAACAACGATCGTAAGGAAAGCGGAAACTGCGTTGATTGCATGGGAGAAATCAACACTCTTCACGTTGTTTTTCATCATCAAAACGCCAACGTAGATAAGAGCAGAAGCCGTAGCCGCCGAAGGGATCATCGCGAAGAAAGGAAGCGCAAACGTAGCAAGCAAGAACAAGCAAGCCGTCGTGAACGCCGTAAGACCCGTTCTACCGCCCGCGGATACACCTGCACCCGATTCAACGAACGTCGTAACCGTCGACGTACCGAGCATTGCGCCCGCACACGTTGCAACTGCGTCGCTAATCATAATTTTGCCATAGTTATAGGGTTTGTTGTTTTCATCCGAAAGGAGTCTGTTGCCGCCGCAGCAACCTACGATCGTGCCCATCGTATCGAACATGTCGATCATGCACATCGTGATGATAAGCATGATGATGGTGAACAACGAACCTGCGGGGAAGCCTTCCGTGAACACGCTTGCAAACGAACCAAACACGCTGTTTTCGCCGCCCGTGAAGAAGTTGCCATAGTTTTCCCAGAACTTCCAAGAAATACCGTCTACCGAACCGGTGATTACGTTAAGATTGGTGACACCGAAAGGAATACCCACGATCGTCGCGCCCAAGATACCGATAATAACCGCGCCCTTAACGTTAAATTTATCCAAGATTGCAATCAAGAACAAGCCGATGATAGCAACGAGCGCCGTTTTCGCCGCAATACCCGTCGTACCCGACCATTGAATCATTTGTTCACCCCAGTTGGTGAAATCAACAAGACCAACTTGCGTATATTCATTGGTGATAATGATGCCTGCGTTTTGGAAACCAATGTAAGCGATAAACAAACCGATACCAACGGAAATCGCGCTTCTTACCGCAACGGGCATGCCGTCGAACACGAGTTCTCTAAACGTTTTGCCTTTGATCTTGATAACCGACAAAAGCATGAACACGATACCCGAAATAAGCACCATCATAAACGCTTGTCCGATCGTGAACTGGAACTGATACGAAACCCAGCCTACACCGCCACCGATGATCGAACCCACCAACGAGTTCAAGCCCATACCAGACGCTTGCGCCAAAGGCATTTTCGCAAGAAACGCCATAAGCAATGTTCCGATCACTGCGCCGAACGCCGTTGCCATGAACACGGATGACCACAAGGGATGTGTTGTAGGCGTAAAGTTAGGAACAAATTGCGCCGCACCCTCAATCACACCATAATCAGGATTCGGAACGTATACACCACCCCACAAAATCTGGTTGGGGTTAACCGTCAAAATGTAGCACATTGCAAGGAAAGTGACGATACCGGCAATGATTTCCGTTTTGACGCTCGTTTGTTTTTCTTTGGGATCATAACCCAAAAGTTTTGCAAACTTGGACATAAAAACACTCCTTAAAATATATTTTAGCTGGAAACTCCTAAAAAATTTTCCAACTTAACATAATCTTATCACATTCGACATTTTTTGTAAGTCG
>JAZOLI010000089.1:0-3356 GCA_045652965.1 Candidatus Scatosoma sp. | reverse complement strand
CAAGCTTCCAAAGCTCTTCGTCAAGGTCCTTCATAAACGCTTGCACACGGGGCTTTAACACCCCGAAATAATGATCTTCCATTTCCTGTCCCTTGGGCGGCTTCGCGCCGAAAAGGGTGTGCCCCGAATAGAGAAGGTCCTTGCGTTGATGAAACACGTCTTTATCGACAAGGAAATATTCCTGTTCAGGACCAACGGTAGTTTTCACCGAAGTCACGTCGTCGTTTCCAAAAAGCTTCAACATACGCATCGCTTGGCGGTTGATTGCTTCCATGGAACGAAGCAAGGGGGTTTTTTGATCCAAAGCATCGCCCGAATAAGAGCAAAACGCGGTGGGGATGCATAAAACACCGTCTTTGATAAAGGCGTAGGAAGTAGCGTCCCAAGCGGTATAGCCGCGCGCTTCAAAGGTCGCGCGAAGTCCGCCCGACGGGAACGAAGACGCGTCAGGCTCACCGCGCACAAGCTCCTTGCCCGAGAATTCCATAATAATCTTCCCGTTTTCGGCAGGAGTAATAAAACTGTCGTGTTTCTCGGCAGTAATCCCCGTCATAGGTTGGAACCAATGCGTATAATGCGTTGCGCCGAGCTCGACCGCCCAATCCTTCATAGCGGTAGCCACGGCGTTCGCCACGGACAAATTCAAGCTCCGCCCGTCTTGGATGGTGCGCTTCAACGCCGCGTAGACGTCTTCCGATAAACGCTCTTTCATCACCTTGTCGTCGAACACCATTGACCCAAAATATTCTCTCACGCCAGCCATAAAACCTTTTCTCCTTAAAGTTAGATAAGAATATAGAAACATTATACCCCAAATCAGGCATTTTGTCAACGCTTTCAAGGGATATCTATAAAAAATCCCACGTTGGATTGCAACGTGGTTATATAAAATATCCTAATAAAATGAGATAGGCGTTAAGAGTTTTGCCTTGCCTGCATGCGTTTCCAATTATAAAAAGCGTAAAGATCGTTAAACAGGAAGGCGACAAAGCAAACGACCATAGGCAGATAGGAAAGGGAAGAAAACGACGAATAAACCCAAAGCACGATCAAAACGACGTCGTTTGCGGAATAAGCGAGCGCATAATAGCGGCTTCTCAAAATAAGCAAAGCGGAAGCGATAAAGCTGGTTGTCACGGAAATGGTGCTCACGATCAAATTGTTCGTTTGAAAATAAGCGAGAATAAAGTAAAAAACGGTGGTGGTGGCGATGGCAAGGATAGCGATCCAAAACAGCTTCAACGCGGACACGGTAGCCACCTTCACTTCGCTTTTGCTTCTTTTGGACGGGTTTTTAAGCCACGTGATGCAAGCGGTAACAGATGCAGGCAAACTCATAAAAACGTAGGTGATCATTTCCCCATAGTATCGTTGTTCGAAAGACACGAGCGCGTATAAAATGGAGAAAATGGACACGAGAAATTGCCCCAAAACGTTGCCTTTTGCAATAAAAATAAGGGACGTCACTCCAAGGAGCGAAGCGAACAGGGTAAGTGGGTGAAAGCTCTCGCCAAGGAAAAAGGAAAGGGCGATCGCCGCCACCGAGCCACCCCAAAGCCCCCACTCAAACGGCGAAAAATATTGTAACAATTTCTTAATTTGCATAAAAACCCCTGCTTTTATTCCTGCGTAGGATTTTCTTTCGTCGCCTTTCTTTTTGCGATAATGGAAGAGATAAATATAATCGCGTAATGAAGCACGAGCCCCACGGCGATTGCTTTGACGAGATCGAATATAACGGTAAGTGCGAACGTAAGCACGAGCACGAGTATATCGTTCCATTTTTTCGTTTTGATAACGGCAACGAACTCTCTCCATTCGCTCATATTATACGCCACGATAAAGAGAATGGCGGCAATAATCGGCATAGGGATATAAGCGGCAAGGGGCATCAAAACGACGAGCACAAGCAAAAGCACCACGGCGTGAACCATGCCCGAAAGGGGGGATTTGCCGCCGTTTTTCACGTTCGCCGCCGTTCGAGCGATTGCGCCCGTTGCAGGAATACCGCCGAAGAACCCGACGAATATATTGCTCGTGCCGAGCGCGATAAGCTCGGTGTTGGAATTGTGTTTGTCGTCCACCATTTTATCCGAAACCACGCAAGAAAGGAGCGATTCAATGCCTGCAAGCAGGGCAATGGTAAACGCGCTCGGAAGCAAAGCGAGAATTTTGTCGAGCGTGATCGTGGGAATTTTAAAGGTAGGCAGGGCGGAAGAAATCGTATAAAGCGAGCCGATCGTGTTTGCTTGGATAAAGGGGAGCAGGCAAACGAGCGCGCCTACGAGCACCGCGATAAGCGAGCCGGGGATTTTCTTGGAAACTTTCGGCCAAAAGATAAGAACGGCAAGCCCAAGCAACCCTATTGCAAACGCCCAAGGATTAAAGGTAGTGACGTGTTCAAAAACGAGCGAAAGCTTTTCAACCGTTTCAATCGCCACCGTACCTACGGGATACGCAAGCCCTAAAAAATCTTTCAGTTGCCCGATCACGAGCGTAACGGCGATTCCTGCCGTAAACCCAACGGTAATAGTGTGGGGAATATACTTGATAAGAGATCCCAAGCGAAGCACGCCCATCAAAATCAATAAAATCCCTGCCATAATGGTGGCAAGAAAAAGCCCTTCCATACCTTGCGAGAGTATAATCCCTGCGACGATGGTAGCAAAGGCGGCGGTAGGACCCGTGATGTTGACCTTGCTACCGCCCAAAAGCGCGGTGATAAATCCCGCAATAATCGCGGTGAAAAGCCCCGTTTCAGGGGTTGCGCCCGAAGCGATCGCAAGCGCGATAGAAAGGGGCAGGGCGATAATCGCGACGATAACACCTGCGACGATATCGGAAATATAATCCTTAGATTTATAATTTTTAAAAGCGGTTAAAATTTTAGGTTCAAACAATTTCATAAAAACATTCTCCTTCGTGCCCAATCATTATATATCAAAGGCAAAGAAAAAGCAATTAAAAAGGGGCGGGAAATAACCTAAAAATAAAAAAATATCGTCGAGATAAGCGAAAAATAAAAAGCAACCCAACGATATAAAAATTACAAACAAAAACCAAAAAAAATGTTCCTATGCAAGAACATAGGAACTACACATCATCACTAACCAAAGGTGAAGTACGGTTCGTTAAGAACAATATTATTATACGCTATAAATCGAAAAAAGTCAACAAGTTTTCAGACGTGGAATAAAAAAAAGGCGCAAGTGACCTTGCGCCACATTAACCAGCCCGAAAGCTGCATCTCAATTGAGTATAATCATTATATGCGATAAACAGGAGAAAGTCAAGCGAAAATAGTGTGGAATTCCGAAAAAGTCAAACCGATTCGCTTGTGTTTGGCTTTGCCCAAC
>JAZOLI010000088.1:0-30028 GCA_045652965.1 Candidatus Scatosoma sp. | reverse complement strand
TGTGCTTTTTACGCTTCTTTTCATCGTTTCGCGTTTGGAAAAGCCGCTTTTTGAATGCTTAAAGGAACGGATAGGAAAGTGGACGGCTCTTTTTTACGGGCTCTACGTTTTCTATTTTCTCTTTGCGGCGATGTTGCCGCTTTTGGATTTGGATAAATTCGTTTACGCCGCCTTTTACGACACCGCGCCCACCTTTTTCTCTTTCGTTTTTTTCTTCTTTCTCTCCGCATACGTTTGTGCGCGTGGTATGAAAACGCTTGGCCGTATCGCCGATCTTTCGCTGTTTTTGTTCTTGATCCCCTTTACCGCCTTGCTCATCATGTCGCTCACGGAAGCAGACGCATCTAACCTTTTGCCCATCTTTGAACAACGATTTGGACGCACCATGTCCGCGTTCACCTACACAACTCCCCATTTTTCCGACGCAATTTTTCTCTTGCCCCTTTTAGGCAATTTAAGATATAAGAAGGGGGATTTTAAAAAGGTTGCCGTCGGCTATGGTTTTGGCGGCGTGTTCACCCTTTTGTTTCTCGGCGTGTTCTACGGCGTCTATTCCACGATCGCCGCGCGCGAGCATTATGCCTTTGCCAAAATCGCGCAATATTTCCCCGCGCTCACGGTGATTGGGCGCATTGATCTTTTGTTCGTCTATTTGCTTTGTGTCGTTTTGTTTGTCTACGTTTCCACGCCATTGCACTATGCGACCGATTTCACCACCTGCCTTTTCGGCGGCAAACGGCGTGTGTGGTTTGCAACGGCTTTCAATGTTGCCGCCCTAATTTTCACGCTCTTTTGCAATCAACATTATAACGCGATCTACGCGCTTTTTGGGCAATATCTTTTCCCTGTGTTTTGGATTTTTGCCGATCTTTTGCCGCTTGCGCTATTGTTGCTTTTGATAAAAAAACGGAAAAAGGAGAAAAAACTCCATGCGTGAAATTCATCAAAAAAACACCATTCGATATTATCTTCTCATTCTTTTAGCGCTCGCGTTTTTATTTTTTACAGGCGATTTGGGGCTGATTGACGTGCAAAAGACGGCGATCGTGATGGCAGTGGGGATCGATCGGGAAGACGACACGTTTATCCTAACTTCTCAAATTGCCATTCCCCAAGCTTCTAAGCAAGGCAAAGCCACGGAAACGGTGCAACTCGTCAGCCGCGGAAACACCATCGCCCAAGCGTTTGAAGAAATTAACGCCAAAACAGGTTGGTATCCCAAGCTCGTGTTTTGCCATTTGATTATTCTCGGCGAAAAAACCGCCGAGCAAAACGTTTTCGACGCGCTCGATTTCTTCCTGCTGGATGAATATATGTCTGATAACTGTCTTCTCGCCACCTGCGACGGTTTAGCAAAAGATCTTTTAAACGTTTCCGCGCTCGTCGATCCGTCGGGCAGCGTCGCCATGCAAAAGATACTCTCCCCCCACGCCGAACGCGTTGGCACGGTTTTGCCGTCCACCTTGCGCGAATTTGCCATTGGATATTATAGCGATAGCAAAAGCGCCTTTCTTCCCATCATCAAAACTCAGCCCCAACAAGAACACGTGGGCGGAAGTGAAAATAGCGGCGGGGGAGATTCAAGCGATTCAAGCGGTTCGGGCGGTTCGGGCGGTTCAAGCAGTTCAAGCGGTTCAAGCAGTTCGGGCGGCAGCTCAGGGGGATCAAGCGGTGCAAACGATAAGCCTGTGTTTAGCGCGAGTGAAACGGCTTTGTTTGTTGGCGGAAAAAGGGTGGGAACACTGACAAAGGAAGAAACGTTTGCGTTCGGTGCGGTGAAGCAGGAATTGCGGCTTGCGGCGTATTCGGTGGAAACGGACGGGGCAACGTGCACGCTAACCGTTCGAAGAAACCTACCCAAAACGAAATTCAAAGTAGGCTCGGATGGCAGAGCAACCTACCGCGTGAATCTAACCATGACGGCAGGATTGCTCGATTATTCCAAAGCGCTTCCACGTCAAAAAACGGCAGACGTTGGTGACGTTCCAAGCGACGCGTTTGGAGCAGCGGAAAAAAAGCTTGGCGCGCAAATTCTAACCACTTTTGAAAAATGCCGAGCTTGCGGTTGCGATTTGTTCGGGATCACCGAGCAACTGCAAAAACATCACAACCGCCGCTATGAAGAACTAAAAACGGACGCGCTGAAAAACGCAATCGTGCACGTTGCGGTGCGCTTTCAAAACGTGCGCTAAACGAACAATCCACACCCCAAAAAACAATGTGGAAAACTTTTTTACGCCCTTTTTTAGCGGTGGAAAACTTTTTTGTCGAAATGGCGTTCGTCATAGCAAAAGATGTCGAAAAATAAATTTATAAAATTATGCAAGCAATCATTTTCCCCACTTATCCACCTGAAATGTGGATAAAACGGGGTTGTCCACCCTGCCTTTCGATGAAAAGTGGATAACTATGCCGTGGATAACCGCCCACCATTTTTTAAAATATGGCTTTTTACGCCCAAACCCCTAAAAATGGGCGAAAATCGGTGGATAACTCGTCCACAATCGGTTTGTGTATAAAGAGAAATCTCGCCGTTTTTTGTGGATAACCCATTAAAAAAAGAAAAATCTCGGATAAAATCCAAGAAAATGCGAAAGATTTTGATAAAAGTGTGTGATTTTTTCCACAAACATTCGTTCTTTTCCACAAGGGCGAAAAGTTATCCACATTTAAGCCGTTGTATGCAGTGTGGAATAAATGTATAACGCTCTAAAAAAGAAAGGGTCGGGAGAACAATCCCGACCCGATTTAACGAGTTTGTTTTATGCAATTATCCAACCCAAAATGACGTGCAAAGGATTGCTGTTATAAAGCCAACCTGCGACCACCGTTTCGCTGAAAAAGGCGGTTAACCCAGCCGAAGGAATGAGCGCGATCACCGCAACCACTACGCAAACAATCAAAAGACCTTTGATTGCGCCAACGATAAAACCGAGCAAACGATTGATTCCGCCCACGATGGGAAGAGATTGGATAAGCGAGTTGAGGAATTTTCGAACAAGCTTTAACAAAAACTTTGCGATCAGGAAAACAACGAGCCAAGCCACAAGCGTTGCGGCAAATTCTCCAAGCGTTCCCCCCACGATCATTGCGAGCGTCGTGCCGCTAGGCACGTCTTTGTTTGCTACGTTATCCACGATAGCGTTGATTAAAAAGGACGGCAAATTTTTGTCTTCGAGCGCCGCTTCCATACCAGCCGCCGACACGTCGACGTCAAACCCCTTCACTTTGCCAAATGCACCTATAAGTCCGTTTTCTATCGCGCCTTGCAAACCAAACAATCCATCCGTCCAAGCGAGCAGCCCTTTCATAAAAGTAAAGGCGACAACCACAGCAAGGATGGTGGAAACGAAACCGAAGAAACAATCCACAAATCCCTTTTTTGCGCTTTTAACGGCAAATATGAGCGCCACCAAGATCACAACCCCGTCTATGGCATAATGTATCCAACTTGCATTTAAACCTAAAAGCATTTTTTTCCTCCGTTTTTTATATTATAACACATATAACCAAGTTTTTCAAGAAAAATCCTATCGAGCGAGAAAAAATTTTTTAAAGTTTATCCCTTGGCGTTTTGGGCTATAATCGATGGGTAGATTATATGGGGGAAAAGGAAAATGGAATATACCTTTCACGTTTATAACAAGCTCGCCGCCGACGGCGCGGCTTTGGCGCTTGAAACGCTTTTAAAAACGGACATGCAGCGCAAGCTTACGCCCCGCCGCTTTCAAAAAATGGATGGGGCATGTACGCGTTCGCCGCAAAACGACGCGGATTTTTGCAAGCATTTTAACGGCGATTTTAACGCGCCGCCCGTGATCGTTTGCATCGGGAGCGATCTTGCCGTGGGGGATAGCCTAGGACCTATCACAGGGTCTATGCTCAAATATAAAACGCAAGGGCTTAGAGCGTTTATCTACGGCACGCTCGCATCGCCCGTGACGGCGAAAGAAATCAAATATCTTCGCGCGTTTTTAAAGGAAACGCATAGGGGCAGCCAAATCGTGGTGGTGGATGCGGCGGTGGGCGCAGAGGGCGACGTGGGGCTTTTAAGGCTAACCAATTCCCCCCTGTTCCCTGGCGCAGGCGCAAACAAAAAGCTGGGTGCGATCGGTGATATTTCAATTATGGGCATCGTTGCGGAAAAATCGGTTGCCAACTTCGGTTTGCTCAACACCACGCGCTTAAATCTCGTTTACACTATGGCAGAAATCGTGTCGGAAGCGATCGCCACCCTTTTATATAATCGCGTAAAAAATTCCCAAACGAAAGAAACAACAAGCGAAAATGGTTGACTTTCTTTTTTTGCTTTGTTATAATATGTAAACGAAAGGAAGGTTTTCGGTCGAACACTTCCTAATAAAAAAACCGAGGTACAATTTGATGAAAAACGTTTTCACTACAAAACGACTTTGCCGCGCTGGCGTGATTGCCGCGTTATACGTGGCGCTCACCTATGCTTTTATGCCCTTTGCTTTCGGACCGTTCCAAGTCCGTCCTGCGGAGGCGCTTTGTATTTTACCCTTATTTTTCCCCGAAGCCGTGCCGGCGTTATACGTGGGTTGTATCCTTTCCAACCTTGCTTCCCCTTATTTTTTCTACGACGTATGCGTGGGCTCGCTCGTCACCTTGTGCGCGGGGCTTGGCACTTATTTTATAGGGAAAGCGATCAAGAAAACGGCGCTGAAATTGTTTGTGGGCGGTTTGTTTCCCGTGCTCTTGAACGCGGTGTTTATCCCGATGGTCATCGTGTTTTTGTGCGGTGATTTGGGCGGACAAGCGAGCGTTTTAACGGCATATTTGTTCTTTGTTTTCTCCTTGTTTTTAACGCAAAGCGTTTGGGTTTACGCTCTTGGCACACCGCTTTATTTCACCATTTCTAAATTGCAAAAAAATTTATAAAGTGTATGAGCAAAGAAAAAGACTAACGAAATTTCGTTAGTCTTTTTTTATTTTTCTTTACTTTTTTCTAAAATGCTTTTTGCAAATGATTGCAATCACAAACACAATGATGCTCGGTAAAACAAACTGAATGGCTCTCAACAAAATGTAAAGCCACAAAGGCGCTGAGCCTATATAACCGCCTGTGTTATATTTGTAAACGTCAACCCCACTCGCAACAATAAAAACGATAACAAGGATAGCGGATATAGCGTATAAAATTTTATAAACGTTTTCTTTTTTCATAGCAAAACACTCTCCTTTTTTAAATTTTGTTTATCGGTAAGTTGATTATATCATAAAAACATCTACATTTCAAGTGGTTTTCAATAAAAAACTCGGCATATCAAAAAGCCGAGTTTTTCTTTTCCATTTTATTCGTCTTTGTTGCCGCTGTTGCCAAGGAAAATTCCGAAGAAATCGCTGGAAGCTTTCATAGACGTGCCGCCTGCGGAAGACGTATCTTTGCCCGAGCGGTTAAAGTTCTTTTTGCCGCCACGGTCATTTCTACCGCGGTTTCCATAGCCACCCTTTCCACCGCGATCGTTTCTACCACGGTTTCCATAACCACGATCACGACCGCCGCGATCTCTGCCGTTTCTCGCTTCCAAAGCGGGTGCGTCGGGATCTTCAAGGTTGTCGGGGATCACCACGATATAGCGGTTGGGCTCTTTGCCTTCGCTTTCCGTTTTCACACCTTCGATTTCAGAAAGTGCGGAGTGAATAATCCGTCTTTCATAAGGGTTCATGGGTTCGAGCTTAATCTTTTTGCCAAGGCGCGTTGCCTTTTGCGCGAGATTTTCCGCAAGCTTTTTCAAGGTCGCTTCGCGGTTTTCACGATAGTTTTCGCAATCGACCACCACACGTTTATAGTCGTCTCTACCCGTGTTTGCCACCGCGCCTGCAAGCGTTTGCACCGCGTCAAGCGTTTCACCGCGCTTACCGATAATAGACGTCGTGTTCGCCGCCGTCACGTTAATTTCAATTTTATCGCCCTCGGAAACAAGCTCCGTACAAGCGGTAATTTTCAAAAGCTCGAAAAGTCCTTCTAAGAACGCAACCGTTCTTTCGCCGTCCGTTTGCGCATTACAAACCTCGCCGTTGTTTTCCATAGGCGCAATTTCCACGCGTGCTTTCACCGCACCGAAAAGTTTTTTCTTGCCTTCTTCCAAAACACGGATGTCCGCGTTTTCTTTGGTCAAGCCGAGTTCATTCAATCCGATTTCGATTGCTTCTTCCACCGTCTTGCCCGTAAATTCCGTATAATTCATTTTCTAAACTCCTTTTCCGCTAGCACGGAAATAAGCATGTGTTTTATTTGCTTTTTTTGTTGTTCTCGCTTTTCTTAACACCCGAAGCGGAAGGAGCGCGACCTGCAAAACGCTTGTTATATTTTTCAATCAGCGCCGCTTCTTCTTTCTTTCTTTCTCTCGTGTCCACGATTTTGTTGATAATAATCGTCGAAATCAAGGACAACACGTTGCTCATGATCATGTAGATGGAGAACGCCGAGCTATACATGAACGCGAAGATCGCGAACATACCCGTCATAATCACCATCGTCGTTTTTTGTTGCGATGCGCCTTGACCATCTACCGACGAATATTTTTGTTGTTCCTTTTGACCTGCCATAGAGATCCATTGTTGAAGCAAGATGGTGCCGATGGATAACAAAATCAAAATATAATAGCCGTTTGCTTGCGATTTTTGCGCCGTCAATTTCGCCGTGATCACGTTATAGGTATCTACGCTGTAAACGTTGGTTTTTTCGGCAATTTCCGTAAGATTTACTTTCTTATCGCCCACTTGGAAATTTTGCTGTTTCACTTCCGCTTCAAATTCGGAGAATTGCAAAACGGGGTGTCTATAGCTCGCGTCCGTTGCCCAAATGTTTTTGATCCAAAGGAATTTCGTGTTGTTTTTCACGCTCGTTTCATAAGCTTGTAAAACCGCCGTTTGCCCTTCGTTTCTAAAATATTCTTTAACAGCCGCTTCTTTCGTTGCGTTCGGGTTTGCTTTTATGAAAGCGTCTGCAAACGCTTTGATTTCCGCTTTTTCGTAAACCTTATCCGTGTTGAAGTGGTAAACGTTTTCCGCTTCGGCGTAGCTTTCATAACCATAATCGCCTTCTTTTAATTCCAGACAAAGGCTTTCCACTTTTTGGTTATAAGCTTTCACCATTTGGTTATAATTTTCCACGTTTGCATATTGCGAATATGCGTTAAACGCGCCAATCGCCACGATAAAGATAACCAAGGACAAAATCATAGGAAGGCAGGAAGAGAAAATGGAAATTCCGCTCTCTTTATACATTTCCATAACCTTTTGGTTATATTTATCCTTGTCGTTTGCGTATTGTTTTTGGAGTTTTTCCATTCGCGCCTGATTTTCTTTCATTTTCAGGTTTTGCTTGCGCATGGAAATGCGTTGATAGACGTCGAAAGGCAACACGATCACTTTTAAAATGATCGAAAACACAATGATGCCGACGCCAACCGAGCCAATGCCCGTAATCAGCCAGCGGATCAACTCGCCTATCCAGTTGAGCGAAATGTCGTAGGTGTCTCCAAAAAGCGCAATACCCACGCCTAATAAATTTAACATTCTCTTTTTTCCTTATCTAAAATTTTTAAAGAAGCCAGCGCTTTAACAAAAACCGTTCAGGCGCAGGATCATAACCGCCTTTGGAAAGGGGATTACAACGTAGAATACGCCAAGACCCAAGGAGTATGCCTACAACAACGCCGTGATTGTTGATACATTCAAGCGTATATTGAGAGCAAGTGGGACGATATAGGCAGGTGTGGCGAGATAAATATTTTTGATAAAACAAAATCAAACGCATGCAAAGCATTTTTAAATAGGGTTTAAACACCCGTTTTCTCAAATACCTTTTATTCTCTTTAAAAAGAGAACGAAAATTGATTTTCAAAGATTCTCTTTTTTGATAATCCATTGTAAATGGCGTTTGAACGTTTCAAACGAATATTCGTTGCACACCTTGGGTATCAACACGATGGAATAGGAGCCTTGCATGTTTTCCATAGAAAGGCGAAAGGCTTCTCTAAGCAATCGTTTGATGCGGTTTCTTTGCACGCTTTTTCCGTGTTTTTTTCCCACGGATATACCCATCGTTGTTTTGTCGGCTTTTCGATACACGATTGTAAGCGAAGGCGAAAAAGCGCGGCTTCCTAATTTAAACAATTTTTGAAAATCCGATTGCTTTTTTAATCTGAAATATTTCATTCTTCTTCACCTAACAAAAACGCAAATCCTCTCCTTTTGAGAAAAAGGAAAGGAACAGGCATTTTCACTCGCATATATCGTTTCGCTTAGCGTAAAGATAAAAACCTAAACTTAGTGGGTTAATCTCTTTCTGCCTTTTGCTCTACGGCGCTTTAACACCTTTCTTCCAGCCGTCGTAGCCATTCTCTTGCGGAAGCCGTGTACTTTGCTTTTTTGTCTTTTCTTGGGTTGATAAGTTCTTTTCATAATCGTTCTCCTGATTTGAGTTTTTTCTCTTTATTTTTCTTTATTCGCGAGATTTCCCACGATAACTTTTCCTATTATATCGCAAACGTCTTTTTCCGTCAAGCAATTTCTATCGCTTTCGCGCGATTTTTCTCTTTTTTTATGCGGATGCGCTTGTTCTTACGGGTAAAACAAGATATTGACAACGCTTGTCGTTCTCGTTTTCAACCGTGAACGGGGAAACAGACGTGTTGAACGAAAGCACAATTTCTTCTTCATTTAACGCTTTCACCGCGTCTAAAAGATATTTTCCGTTCATTGCAATCTTTAATTCTTTTCCGTTAAGTTCCGCGCCGATCGTCTCTTCCACTTTACCCATATCCGAGTTTGCGGTGATGTTAATCTTTCCGCTCTTAATATCGAAAATGACGAGATTGTTTTTATCGCCGCGCGTCAAAACCGCAGCACGCTCTATGCTTTGCATAAGAGCTCCCTTTTTCACGATCACTTGCGTTGTGAAATCAACGGGATAAATGTTTTCCTTTCTGACAAATTCGCCGGTGTATAAACGCGACGTAATGACAGTGTTTTTAACCGCAACCGACAAACGATTTTTATCCGCGTAAATTTTTAACGTTTCATCGCCGTCGAGCATACGAGAAATTTCCGTGAGCGTTCTTGCAGGGCAAACGATTTTCATATCCCCGCCGAACGATTTTGCTTCACAATAAGAGCAAGCCATTCTAAAACCGTCGAGCGCGGTTGCGGTGAGCTTGTCTTCTTTCGCTTCCAAAAGACAGCCTTTCAAAATAGGACGGCTTTCATCCGTTGCCGAACAAAACACGACTTTGGAAATAATGTCCTTTAAATCAGATTCTTTAATTTCAAAATATTTATCTTCGTTTTCTACGGTTGCGTTGAAAACGGGAAAATCGCTTGCAGGAAGCGTTTGCATATACGTTTCACTTTCGCCGTAGCGAATTTCAACACCCTTTTCATCGGAAGAAACCACCACTTCGTCAAGAGAAATTTTACCGATAAAATCAGCAAAGAATTTTCCGTTCACGCAAAGTTCGCCTTCTTCTAAAACTTCCGCTGCTATCTTTTTCTCAATGGAAATTTCCCCATCGTAAGCAGTAAGGGTCAACACGTCGTTTTTTGCTTCAATTTTTATACATTCGAGCACGGGCGTGATCGTTTTCACCGCGCAAGCCTTGCTTACGGTAAACGCCGCGTCAGATAAAATCATTCCGTTACAAACGAATTTCATAAATTTTTAGCTCCTTATTTTTATCTTCTTTTATTTTACCATAAAACCCTTTTTTTTGCAAGCAAAAACCTAAGAAAACAAAAGAATTTCATACCTTTTTTTATGGCTTTTTTTATTCTATAAAAAAGATTTCTTTTTCGGGATATTTTTTTCTAAAATAAGAAACCGTGTAAGCCGTTCCGCCCGTTTGTTTTTTTAAGTATGCCACAAGCATATCTGCATTATCCGCCATATAACGATCTCTTGCAAGGGAACACCCCTTATAAAAATTTTGAGAAAGCGTTATTTTTAAATCACATTTTTTTATAATTTCAACGTTTCTTTTTTTATCTTCTTGTGTATAATTTTTTTCCTGACCGTAGAAGGGTATGCATGCAACAAGCTTCACGTTTTTATAAATTTCTTTTATTTTTAAAACAACTTCCGCGGCACAAAGGTCAAACCCTTTCGCCATCCCACAAAAAAAATTAGTGGCTCCCTTTTCAGCAAGATTTAACACTTCTTTTTCAAGTTTTTCTAAAGAAAAACTTTTATCTAACTCCCGATGCCCCGTGAAAGCACAGTTTTTTATTGGTATTTTTTCAAACGTTAATTGTGTTGATTGCATAGTATCTTTATTATAGCTAAAAAATTTTTTTTGTCAAGCTCGTTCATTGAATAGTTATATTTAAATTAATAATAGTAGTAGTATTAGTAGGGTGTTGTGGAAATGTGGAAAACCTATTCTGTATTTATTAAAAAGCTTATATATTCTCACTTTTTTGCTCTTTTAAAGAGAGTGGATAAAGGCAAAAAAATAGGTGGACAAACCTGTGAATAAATTGTGGAAAGGTGGAAAAGATAAAAAATAATAAATTAAAAAAATGAATAATTATAAAAAATAAATGTATAAAAATTAAAATAAATTTTGTTTCCACAAATTTTATCCACATAGTGGAATTCTTTAAAATACTTTTACACAATCAAGTGGAAAACGTTTGATATTTTTATCAAAGCGTGTTATAATGAAAGCTATGGAAACAGCTGAATTTTATCAAAATTTAATAAACGGTGAAAAACGGGAGCAATTTGAAATTTTTCGCTCTCTTTTGCTCGAATATAACGAAAAATATAATCTTACGACCATTTTAGAAGAGAAAGACATGGCTTTTAAGCACTTTTTGGATAGTGCGATGGGAGAAAGTTTTTTCAAACAAGGCGCATTTGTTGCGGAGATTGGCTCAGGAGCTGGTTTTCCTTCTATCGTTTTAAAAATTTTACGCCCCGATCTTGCTTTTGATTTGTTTGAAAGCGTGGGTAAAAAATGCGAATTTTTACAAGTGGTTGTGGATAAACTCGGTTTTTCAAAAATGAATATTTATAACTTACGGGCGGAAACATGCGCAAAGGATAAAAAATTTAGAGAACGCTACGATCACGCCACCGCGCGCGCCGTTGCGAGAATGAACACACTTTCCGAATATTGCCTGCCTTTTGTTAAAGTGGGGGGCACGTTCGTTGCTTATAAAAGCGGAGATCAAACGGAAATTAGAGAAGCGGAAACGGCTTACAAATGTTTAGGGGGAAAGCTTGAAAACGTCATTTCCTATTCCTTGCCTGAAAATTATGGAGATCGCACGCTTGCTATCGTGAAAAAGACCAAACCCACTCCGCCAAGATATCCACGCGGTCAGGGCAAAGAGCGCAAAGATCCTTTATAAGCATATAAAGAAGCGTTCAACGCATACCTGCCTATGGCAAATGTAAAAAAACGAATAAAATTAGAGAAAAAAAACCCGACTTTTATGGTCGGGTTTTAATTTTTTGTTTTGGCTTAATTTAAGCGTTAGCCACAGGATAAACGCTAGCCTTTTTCTTATCTTTGCCCATTCTTTCGTAACGAACGACGCCGTCAACAAGCGCGAAGAGCGTATCGTCTTTGCCGATACCTACGTTCGTGCCGGGATGAATTTTCGTGCCTCTTTGGCGAACGAGAATATTACCCGCGAGAACTGCTTGACCGTCGCTGCGCTTTGTGCCAAGACGTTTAGCCTCGCTGTCTCTTCCGTTGTGGGAAGAACCCGTACCTTTCTTATGAGCGAATAAACTGATGAAAATCATTTTTATCTCTCCTTATAATCAAAAATTCGTGTGGTTTCCATAAAGGAAACGGTTGCCATTAGAGTTCGATTTTTTCAACTTTAACAGCGGTGAAGGGTTGTCTATGACCCTGCTTCTTACGTTCGTTCTTCTTTGCTTTATACTTGAAAACGATAATCTTTTTCGCTTTGTCTTGTTTAACAACCGTTGCGCTAACTTTTGCATTTGCAACTTCCGCGCCCGTCTTAATACCGTTTTCGTCTGCAACCATAAGCACTTTGAAGCTAACCACGTCGCCTTCGTTCGCTGCGAGTTTTTCCACGCGAACTACGTCGCCTTCCGCCACTTTATACTGCTTGTTGCCGTTGTCGATAATAGCGTACATAAGATATAATACCTCCTCTTTCCAGTCTCGAAGAATCCAAGGCGTGCCCTAATTTAGAGCTGCTTAAAAAAGCCCGTTTCTATCGGCTCGGGTATAACTATACCACATTTAAAAAGGTTTCGTCAAGCGATTTTTGTATATTTTTTATAAATTTACTCAAAAATAATAAAAAAGGAGAAAATATCTATGGAAAATCAAGATAAAAAACAGGCAGAAGAAATTTTAGCGGAAATTTACAGGAACGCACAACTTGCACTCCAATCGATCTCAGACATACTCCCCCAAGTAGAAGATGAAAAAGTGAAAGAAGAATTGCATTTGGAACACGAAGAATATGAGAAATTCTCCGCGCGCGCTGCACAAATTGCAAAAGATCGAGGCATTGAACTCAAAGAGCCCAACATGTTTAAAAAAGCAATGATGTGGGGTTCTATCAAGATGAACACGCTCACCGACAACTCCCGTTCGCACATTGCGGATATGATGCTCCAAGGCACGGTGATGGGAATTTCCGCGCTTCGCACTTCTGCAGGGGACACTTATAAAGATGCAAGAGATGAAATCGTGGCGCTTCTTCACGAGATGATTGAAGCGGAAGAACGCTTTGAAAAAACGTGGAAAGAATATTTATAAGAAGGGCTATAAAAAAGACACGCGGTCAGTTTTGACCGCGTATTTTTTTGAGAAGCCATTTATAAAATATTTTTAAATCGCCAAACAAGGAAAAATTCCAAGCGTAATTTTCGTCGAATGCAAGCATTTCTTCTTTGCTTTTTCCTTCCACCTTATAAGGCTTTATCAGCCCAGGTCTAGCAATATGCCGATCGAATTGCGTTTCGGTTAACGTTTCGCATTCCGCTTCCGTCAACGGCTCGTAGCCAATCAAAGAAAGGCGACCCAAGAACAAATCGAACAGTCGTGCAAGATATGACCACTTGCTCTCATTGCCGTTAAAACGGTGTAAAAAAATCATTTTTCCTTTCTTTCCGACAAAGGGCTCAAGCACAAAAATCTCGTCGATTTTTCCCTGTTTTTTCGCCTTACGCGCGCGCACGTACATATACAATAATATAGGCGACGTCGCCACGATGCAAAGGAGCGAAATGATAAAATCGAAAACGCGTTTAAACAACCAACGATAGGTGATGGAAGCAATTAAAATAAGCGCCGCAAAATCAAAGAGAACGAACACCAAAATTCCATACCATTCTTTTAAAAAACCGTCCATTATTCCACCTCTTCCACTTCGTCCGCTTCTTCTTCGTCATCTTCATTTTCTTCGCCGAGCAAAGGATTTGTGGAAAACTCGATCACTTCTTTAATTTTTTGTAAAACGTCCGTTTTGCCGAAGCCTGTTTCCGCGCTGGTTGCGAGCAGGTTTTCTACGCCCAAATATAAATCGGCGGCAATCGCGCGGATATGTTCTTTGAGCTTCATTTTGGAAAGCTTGTCCGCTTTGGTGAGCACCACGGTAAAGGGTAGGGTGTGATAATGCAAAAATTGCAACATTTGCATATCGTCCGCCGTGGGATCATGGCGAGAATCGGCAAGCATAAACACGTGCGCGATTTGCTCCTTGTTTTTAAAGAACGCATCCAGCGTTTTCGCCCATTTTTCCTTTTCCGTTTTAGAAACGCGTGCAAAGCCGTAGCCTGGAAGATCGGCAAGAATAAACTCGCCGAAATCAAAATAATTAACAAGCCGCGTACGCCCTGGTTCACTGCTCGTTTTTGCAAGTTTTTTTCGGTTTGCCAGCATATTGATAAACGAGCTTTTTCCCACGTTCGATTTACCGCAAACGGCAATCATAGGCTTTTGCGGTGTGATAAACTGATCCGCTCTTGCAGCGGACGTGATAAACGTTGCGTTTTTGATGATAAGCGGTTGCTTTTTCTCGTTCGTTTCGTACATGGTAGCTCCTTTTGCTTAACAGCGAATGCTCTCTTGCTGGGTTTCTTCGTGTAAAACGGGCATACGCTTAGGGTTCGTCCGTTTTTTGGGCATCGTGCCGTTCGTCTTTTCTACAAAGGCAAGTTTAAACACTTCCAAAACGGTTTTCACAGGATAGAAAGTAAGCTCTTTTCTAATCGCTTCGGGCAATTCCTTTAAATCCTTTTCGTTGCCTGCGGGGATAATAATTTCGCGAATCCCCACACGCCGCGCTGCAAGCGCTTTTTCTTTTAATCCGCCGATGGGCAAAACGTTGCCACGCAAAGTGATTTCGCCCGTCATGGCAATATCCCCACGCACGGAAGCGCCGCTAAACGCGGAGAGCGCCGCTGTGGCAAGCGTAATGCCTGCGCTCGGTCCGTCTTTAGGGGTTGCGCCTTCGGGAACGTGGATGTGTAAATCGTTTTCCTTAAACACATCGGGGTCTATTTTAAGTTCTTGCGCGTGCGCGCGAAGATAGGTAAATGCCGCAAGTGCAGATTCTTTCATCACGTCGCCAAGCTTACCCGTGAGCTTCACTTCGCCTTTGCCTTTGATCACCGCCGCTTCCACCGTGAGCGTCGTACCGCCCACCGCTGTCCAAGCAAGCCCAACCGCCGCGCCAACCTGCGGTTTTAAAAGCGCGGCATCGATCGTAAAGATAGGCGCGCCGAGCAGCTGTTTCACTTTGTTTTCATCCACTTTCACAAGCGGGAGCGATTTATCGGAAGCATATTGCACGGCAATTTTTCTGCACACCGAGCCCACCGTGCGTTCCAGTGTTCTAACGCCCGCTTCACGGGTATAACCTTCGATCAACACCCGCAAACCCTTTTGCGTAAAGGAGGCGTTGTTTTTCGTCAAGCCGTTTGCGGCAAGTTGTTTGGGCGCGAGATAGCGCCGTGCGATTTCCGTTTTCTCTTCCAGCGTGTAGCCCGAAAGCTGAATAATCTCCATACGGTCGCGAGGGGGCGCAGGAATGGTTTCAAGCGAGTTAGCCGTGGTGATAAACATCACCTTGCTTAAATCGTAGGGAAACTCTAAATAGCGATCTCTAAACGTGGAATTTTGTTCAGGATCAAGCGCTTCCAAATGCGCCGCGGCAGGATCGCCGTGCATATCCGAAGTGATTTTGTCGATCTCGTCGAGCAAGAACACGGGGTTGATCGAGCCTGCGTTTTTCATGCCGTATAAAATACGTCCCGGCATCGCGCCGATATACGTGCGGCGGTGTCCGCGGATTTCCGCTTCGTCTTTTACGCCGCCAAGGCTCATGCGCACAAATTTTCTACCAAGCGCACGCGCGATCGATTTCGCAATACTCGTTTTGCCCACGCCAGGGGGGCCAACGAAGCACAAAATGGGGGCTTTCATGCTCTTTGTCAATTTCAAAACGGCAAGATATTCGGTGATGCGCTCCTTAATTTTTTCAAGCCCATAGTGATCTTCATCGAGCACTTTTACACAATCTTCAAGCGTTTCGGTATCTTTCGTTTCCTGTGTCCAAGGAAGTGCAATCACTTGATCAAGATAGCCCGAAATGACGGTATATTCAGGAGAAGACGTTTGCATTTTGCGCATACGATCAATCTCTTTCAGGCATTTTTCCTGCAATTTTTCAGGCAAAGAAAGGGCAAGAATTTTTTCGCGATATTCATCTTCTTCCTTGCCATCGTCGCCAAGTTCGTTTTGAATGGCTTTCATCTGTTCGCGTAAAAAATATTCCTTTTGCGATTTGTCGATGTTTTGGCGAACGGTGGACGCAATTTTCTTTTCAATTTTAGAAATTTCAAGCTCGTCGTTCAAGCAACGTTCAAAAAGCTTCAATCGTTCGATCACGTTGCGCTCTTCCAAAATTTGCTGCTTAATTTCGAGTTTCACGCGCATAGCGGAAATGGCAACGTCGACGTATTCATCGGGATCGCGGATAAGTTCCAATTTTGCGTTCGTTTCCTTGGGGATTTTCCCATCGGTGGATAAAACGTCCTTAACGAGTGCTTTTGCCGTGCGCAAATAGGCTTCTTCTAACATTTCTTCGCCGTGGATGGGGTTTAATTCATCACAAACGGCGCAAAAATATCCACTTTCACCCAAGTTGATTTCGCGCGCTTTGGCACGGTATAACACTTCACAAACGACGCGCATAACGCCGCCTTGGAGCTGGGAAGCGGTGCGGATTTTCGCTACGCATCCAACGCTATAAAGATCATTGGGCGAAATTTCATCCTTTTCCGTCACCCTTTGCGAGCAAATGAGCACGAGCCTATCGCCGCCTGCCGTTGCCCGTTCGACGGCTTTGAGCGTCATTTCTCTGCCCACTTCAAAGGAAACGAGCGTATGGGGAAACGCCACCTTGCCACGAAGGGGGATGATGGGGAGTATATTCGTTCTTAAATTCGTATAATTTTCCATATGTTTATTCATACCCGTTTTTAAGATTTTTCAAACAGGGAAGCAAGGGCGCGGCGATGAGCAAAGGGTATCTTCACGCTAAATAAAATTTAAAAAAGCGGAGCTTTTCGCCCCGCTTTCCCGTTTTTGTTTTTATTTTTTGGTCGTCGCGACTTCTTCTTCTGCTTCCGCGTTGCGATAATAGGACGCATACGAGCGGGAATAATAATAGTTATATCCACCGTATCTCTTGCGACCCTTTTCGATGGGGGTATAGTCGTTTACGACAACGCCCAAAACGTTTGCTTTTGCAAAATTTAAGGTGCTAAGAGTTTTATCGATATCGTTCACGAGCGAAGAGCGATGACGACAAACGACAACCGCGCCGTCCGTTTCAGGGATGAGCGCGAGCGCATCCGACAAAAGGAGCACGGGCGGGGTATCGATCACGATATAATCATATTGTTTTTTAAGCTCGGAAAGAAGTTTTTTCGTCACGTTGCTTTCCAAAAGCTCGTAAGGTCTAGGGGACACCGAGCCGCAGTTGATATAAGAGAATTTATCGTTATAAACGTGCGTCACTTCTTCTAAGGTTGCCTGCCCGGAAATGCAATCTACAAGCCCAGGTTTTGCGTTGGTTTCAAAATATCTAGCCACTCTACCTTTACGCGTGTCGGCGTCGATGAGCAACACTTTCGCGTTGGATTCGGCGAGCATGAGCGATAAGTTGACGGAGACGGTGGTTTTACCTGCTTCAGGGCAAGCGGACGTGATCAAAAGCGCAACGCCTTCGCCGTTTTCTTTTTTAGGCAAAGATACGGCAAGGGAAGCTTTCAAGCTTCGGAATGCTTCCACCGCCTCAAAGGGCAGGTTTTTCGACAAGAGATGCGTCCGTTTTACAGAAACTTCATTTTTCTTAAAAATGCTCATTGTGCCACCTCCTTATCCGTTTGCGTTTTAGGTTGGGGTTCTAAAATGGTGGGGATAACGCCGAGCACGGGTACGCCGAGTTGTTCCATCGTGCGTTCAAAATTGCGAAGGCGTTTATCCGAATAATCCACAACGATCACCGCTACGCACGCTGCAAGGAAGGTTGCCGCGCCGAGCAAGATAGCATATTTAATCGCGGTTGATTGCACGCTACCGGGGTTGAGCAATTTCACGTCGTCGAGACGGGTGATGCGTTGACAGCTCGTGTCATAGCCATCGGGTTTGAACATGTTTTTCTTTACGTAAGCCGGAACGCGCGTTTTGATGCGATCGAGCAAAAATTCCGCTTGATCCTCTCCGTTCAAAACGGAAAGGTTAACGACGATAAAGCTCTTTGAAAGGTTTTCGTTGTTAGAGGAACTTTTTTCTTCTACGCAAGAATAGCTCGTAGCAGCGCTAACGAAAGAGATTGCTTTTTGATAATGTTTGGTCTTGCGCCAAGCGGCTACAACAGCATTTGCATCCGCCTCGCCCTTTTCGACTTTTTTAATAAGGTTTTTAATTTCCGTAGGCAAATTTGTGATGTCCTCTGCAGGCATACCGTCTTCGTCAAGCAAAAGCACTTCGGAAAAGCTTTCCGAGTTTAAAAGCTCAACCATACTTTCCATCACGAGCTTGCCGTAAGAGCCGTACACGCTATATTGGCTATCCGTTTTGTTTTCCGCGTCCACGCTTTCGTCTTCGCTAGCGTTGCTTTCTTTGATGGGGTTGATATAAAACTCAACCGTTGTGCCATAATAATGCACGTTCCACGTTTGAAACACGCCGAAAATTCCACCTGCAATCACACCAATCACGAGCGCGAGAGCCAAAATGAACGCCTTGCGCCATAAAATTCCGACGAGGTCGGCTAACGTCAATTCGTCCTTCACTTTAATGCTTCTTTCCATAAATACTCCCCGATCATATATTTATTCATTATAATTCCTGCACACATTATAACATGAATTACAAAAAAAGTAAAGCATTTTTTAAGGGACAAAACACCCATTTTATCAATTTTCACACAAAAAAAATCTCTTCACATAAATCTTTCTTATCGCTTGCTTTTTTCAAAGGGGTGTGTTATAATAGAAAGGACGAGTGAAAAGGAGACGTTTATGCAAACGCTACTCAAACAAACGCGTGCCTACGGGCTGATTAAAACGGAAGAAGCGCGCGGCGAATTGTCGCATGCCTATCTTTTGTTGTTTGACGATGCCAGAAATTTACGCGGCGCGCTTAAAACGTTTGTCAAACCCTTTTTCTCTTGCTCGGAAGAAAAAACGCCCCAAGAAAAACGTCGGAGCGATTTGATCGAAAGCGAAACCTTTTGCGATTGCTTGTTTTTTCCCGAAGATGGAAAAAAGTTTATGGTGGAAGATGCCGAACGCATCACGGAAGAAAGCACGTTAAAACCCGTGGAAGGGCAAAAAAAAGCGTTCGTCATTTCAGGCTTTGATTTTGCCACCCCTGCGGCGCAAAACAAACTTTTAAAATTGCTCGAAGAACCCCCCGAAGGCGTGGTGTTTTTGCTCGGCGCGCAAACGGAATACCCCGTGCTTGCAACCGTGCGCTCTCGTGTGAAAACGATTGAAATCACCCCCTTTGAAACGGCGGAAATTGAAAGCTGTTTGGCTCGAAACTATGGGGGCAGGTATGAGATGAACGATTATGAGCTGTGTGCGGCGGCATCGGGCGGCTCGCTCGGCGCAGCGCAGGACATGCTCGATAGCGGCGCTTATAAAGAGCTGATCGATCAAGCGTTTTCGCTTTGCTTATCCACCCCTGCCACCTTGCCTATCGTGGTAAAGAAAGTGGGAGAAACCAAGCGCAAAAAGGAACTTCTTTCCTTGCTTAGGATCATTTATCGCGACGCGTTGCTTTTAAAAACGGCGACGCTTAAAAAGGGCGGAGAAAAACTTAGCAAACAAATCTCTTTAAAATCGGAAATTGCTCGCTTGCAAACGCTTGTAAAAAATCATTCGCTTCCTGCGCTCGTTTTTGCACAAGAAGCCATCTCCAAAGCGGAAAAGGAAATCGCGTTCAACGCCTATTTCCCCCAATGCTTGGAGCTCGTTTTGGCAAGCGTACAAGCAAAAGGAAAATAAAAAACATGGTAAAAGTTGTAGGAATTAAATTTAAAAACGGCGGAAAGCTTTATTATTTCAGCCCCAAACAGGGAGAGAAGTACGCGCGGAACATGCCCGTGATTGTAGAAACGGCGCGCGGCACGGAATTTGCTTGGGTGGCGTATCCTGAAAAGGAGATTGACGAAAGCGAAGTGGTTTCCCCCTTGAAGCCGATTGTGCGCATCGCAACGCAAAAGGACAAGGAAACTTACGAAGCGCAAGAGGCGAAAAAACCGCAATCGATTAAAATTTGCAAACAAAAAATTCAAGAACATGGTTTGGATATGAAGCTCGTTGATTGCGAATATGCGTTCGACGGCAGCAAAATTTCTTTCTATTTCACGAGCGCAAACCGCGTGGATTTTAGAGAGCTCGTAAAAGATCTTGCGAGCACTTTCCACACGCGCATCGAGCTTCGCCAAGTGGGCACGCGCGACGAAACGAAATATTTAGGCGGCATTGCGCCCTGCGGCAGAGTTTGTTGTTGTGCAGGGAATATGCCCGAATTTAAAAAAGTGAGCGTGCGCATGGCAAAAGCACAGGGGCTTTCGTTAAACCCCGGGAAAATTAGCGGACTTTGCGGTCGGCTTATGTGCTGTTTGAGCTATGAAATGGAGCACTATACGGAAGCGGCGAAAAGCTTACCTAAGGTGGGCTCGGAAGTGGGTACGCCTGATGGAAAAGCAACGGTCGTTGGCTTAAATATGTTAAAGATGGACGTGCGCGTGAAGCAGGACGACGGCGCAGGCGGGTGGATTTATAAAGAATTCCCTGCAAGCGAGCTCAAATTTAAAAAGCCTGCCCCCACGGCAAAAGAAGAAGTCGACGAAGAAGACGAAGAAGAGTTAGAATAATCCTTTGTCTCTAAATTGCACGCTTGTCGCGTGCGCTAACGAAGATAAATAACCCGAGATAAGGGCGGGTATTTATAAAAAAATATTATTTTTACAGGAGATGTTTTATGGAAAACACAGTCGCAAAAAACGATCTCGTGTTGGACGTGCACGAAGTGCCTGCGAAGAAATCGCAATGGGCGCTCCTTTCTATCCAACACATCCTTGCAATGTTCGTCGCTTGTATCACCGTGCCTTTGATTATCGGTACGTCGATCCCCGCAACGATCATTTCCGCCGGTATCGGCACACTTATTTATATCTTCTTCACCCAGAAGAAATCCCCCGTTGTCTTGTCCAGCTCGTTCGCATACCTTTCTTCGATGGGCGTTGCGTTTAGTTTAGGCGGCGGCAACAACTATCTTGCGCTTGCAATCGGTATGGGCATGGTAGGTTTGATCTACGTTATCGTGGCGCTGGTTATCAAAAAGTTCGGCACGGCTTGGCTCTTCAAACTTTTGCCTACTATCGTTGTTGGTCCCGTGATTATGGTTATCGGTTTGGGTCTTGCAGGCTCGGCGGTAAACAACCTTACAAACACGGCGGCTAGTGCGGCAAATTACAACCTTATACATATCTTCTGCGGTCTTGTAGCGTTGTTCGCAACGGCGCTCACCGCGCACTATGGCAACAAAACGCTTTCGCTTATCCCCTTCGTTATCGGTATGCTTGCAGGCTACGGCACGGCGCTTATCTGGACGGGTATCGGCTATGCGGCAAGTTGGGATTATGCAAAAGTTATCGATTTCTCGCCCGTTGTGAACAACTTCACGAACATCGGCGTGACGAGCTTCATCGGCTACGATTGCTTCGGTTTCTTGGAGTGGAACAACGGTGCGTTTGAAGTGGGACAACTTGTCACCATCTTCCTTGCGTTCGTGCCCGTATCGCTTGTGACCATTTGTGAGCATATCGGCGATCACCTTAATCTTGGCAGCGTTATCCACAAAGATCTTTTGAAAGATCCCGGTTTGGATAGAACGCTCATGGGCGACGGTATCGCAACGGCGGTTTCCGGTATCCTTTGCGGATGCGCAAACACGACGTATGGCGAAAACGTTGCAGTTGTCGGTGTTACGAAAGTTGCTTCCGTTCGCGTTATCATCACGGCATGTATCGCAACGATTGCGCTCGGTTTCTTCACTCCGCTCATGGTTGTGGTGCAAACGATCCCCGCTTGCGTGACGGGCGGCGTTTCGTTGGTACTCTATGGCTTCATCGCTTCTTCGGGTGTTAAGATGCTCATCAACGAAAAAGTTGATTTCACCGTTAGCCGTAACATCTTCATCGCGGCGGCAATTTTGGTTGCTGGTATCGGTGGTTTGAAAATTCAATTCGCGATTGCAGGCGAACCTGTTGTCGTAACATCTACGGCAGTTGCCATGATTTTGGGTATCATTCTCAACATCGTGCTTCGTGAAAAGAAAGCGCCTTGCTGCGAATGCAAAGCGGAAGAAAAAGCGGAATAAGCTTTTCACAAATCGACAAAAAAATAAAAAAACAAACAGGCGCGGGCAGTTCTATGCCCGCGCTTTCGTTCATACAATAAAACACAAGCGAAAAAGGAGAACGAGTATGAACGAAGAAATCGAATATGCCGAAATGTTAGAAATCCCCGTATCTACGGTGAACGTAGTGAAAAAGCGTGGCCGTAAGCGCAAAACGGAAACGGTAGAGCCCACGAGCGCGCCTGTGCCCACTTCTGCGCCCAATCTCAAAGAATCGGTGATCGCGCAGGTGAACGATAAAATGGGGCAAGAGCCGATCGTGGAAAATGCAATGGAAAATGCCGATCAAGGGGCGCTTTTTGCCGAAAACGAAAACATCGGCGAGCTGAATTTTGGGGAAATCCCCGAACGTATCGACACGGTGCGCCTTTATTCGGCGCGTGAAAAGGCGCTTAAAAAGCAATTCGCCCTTTCCCCCGACGAATATGCGTTTGAAGACGAAAATGATTTAAACGATGTGGGCAGGTATGCGTTGAATGAAGCTAAAAACGCGGAAACGAAAGCGGAAAAGCGGGTGAGAATCGTGCTCGGCGCAGAATTTGCGCTTGCTTGCGCGCTTTGCGGGGCAATCTTTTTAACCAACGTGTTTATGCCTGGTAGCGCTGTAAACACCTTTTTCCGCGCGCTGGATGGTAGCATGAAAAATAGCAACGCCGACATGCGCACCTATACCGATTTTACCCTTTCGGGCGTGGTGAACGATTTTGCGGATACCGAGCTCAATCTTTCCCCTACGGGCATTTTGTCTTTTACCGACGAATGCCACGTTTATCCCGTGGCGAATGGCAAAGTGAGCGTCGTCACGAAAAACGAAGACGGCACGTACAGCTTAAAAATTGCCCATTCCGACACCTTTACGGGCGTAATCGACGGGCTCGACCACGTTTATTATCAGGAAGGGGAAGTGGTGAAAGCGAACGTACCTGTGGGATATTCGTGCGGGGAAGCGGAAGTGCAAGTGACGATGTATTCAAGCGGCGTGCTTTTGAATTGCTTTGAGCTGACGGAAGAAAATTGTTTGGCGTGGATAGAGCAAGAATAAAAGGTGGGCGGCGAAACGCATTTCGCCGCCCTAATTTTTCCAAGTGGTTGGGATTGCCTACGGTCAAACTCCATCCCCTGTTTTTGGCAGTTGGGGTGTTCTATTGCTTCACGGGCGAGCTCCCGTTGTTTTTAATGAGTTGTTTGGTTGCAATCGAGCACGAGTGCGCGCACGCATTTGCGGCGGCAAAACTTGGCTATAAGCTCAACAAAATCGTACTCATGCCCTTTGGTGCGGTGATCGACGGTGATTTGAGCGGAATTTCCCTAAAAGACGAAATTTACGTTGCCATTTGCGGTCCACTTTGCAACCTTTTCACGGCGGTGTTTTTTGTGGCTTGGTGGTGGTTGACCCCCACCGTGTACGCGTTCACCGACACCGCGTGCTATTCTTCGCTCACGATTGCGCTTGTCAATTTGTTGCCTGCATACCCCCTTGACGGCGGCCGCATTTTACGGTGCATGCTCACAAGAGCACTATTGAAAAACGGGGCGAATGAGCGCAAAGCAGAGAAAAGAGCAGAGCGAATTTGCCGCGCGCTCACGCTCACGTTTTCGGCGGGTTTTTTTGCCCTGTTCTTTTTCGTTTCTCCAAAAAACTTATCCTTGCTTTTGTTTGGCGGTTTTTTGCTTTTGGGCGCGCTTGGCAACAAGGAGCATTCGGCGTATAGCCGCATAGATTTTTCTTGCAGGGAAGCGTTAAAAAAAGGGATCGAGCTCAAACGCGTGGCGGTGCTAGATAGTTGCCCTATCAAGGACGTGATGGGGTTTCTCGCGCGCGGCAGCTATCTCGTTTTAGAAGTCTACGATCAAAACGAGCGGCATTTGTTCGACCTGCCGCAAAACGAGCTCGCTATTTGGTTTTTACACGCAAAAACGCCGTATGAGAGCCTAAATGAGATAAAAAATGCGATAAAATGAGCAAAAAACGCCTAAAAACGCATGAAAATCATTGCAAAACGACGCTTTGTATGTTATACTAATAATTGGTGTGCGATTAATAATTGGTGTACGATTCGCGAGTTAAAAATTTCGGGGAGACGACAAACGAATGAAAAAGGAATGGTTTTTCGATCGGTTTTGCGGTCGGCAATTTGCCGCTTTGGTAGAAGACGGTAAACTTGCCGAATTTTCCGTAGAACGGGAAGACTGCGGTAGCATCGTTGGCAACGTATATAAAGGGAAAGTGGTGAACGTGCTTTCGGGCATGAACGCCGCTTTTATTGCGTGCGGCTTGGCGAAAAATTGTTATCTTTCCATGGAAGAAACCTACACCGATTATACAAAATACGACGGAACGCACGTGCAAACGAACGCAAAGCCTTTAAAACTCAAAGTCGGCGACGAAATTTTAGTGCAAGTGACAAAGCCGCCTCGCGGCAACAAGGGCGCGAAAGTGACGACCAATCTTTCGCTCGTGGGCAAGCACATTATCTATTTGCCAAACACCGATTTTTTGGGTATATCTCGAAAAATCACGGATGAAAAGCAACGGGAAAAGCTTTTAAAAAGCGTAGAAAAAATGCGCAAGAGCGAAAACGAAGGCTTTATCGTTCGCACACAAGCGCCGCTTGCCACCCAAAAACAGCTGAAAGCAGAATGGGAATATCTGAAAAAGCTATATTCGCAGCTTGTCAAGAACGCGGAAACGGCGGAAAGTGGCGACGTACTTCAGCAAGACGAAGAATTGCCGGTTCGCATTATGCGCGATAGTTTCGGCGACGAGCTTGTGGCGATTCGCGTGGGCGACGAAGAGCTATATCAAAAGCTTCGCGCGCTCATTCGTTTGCGTGGCGACGTGCCGGAAAAGAAACTGATTAAATATAGCGGCGAGCGCTCGATGCTCAAAGAATACGGCATCACCCCACTCGTTTATGAAGCGACGAGCCCCACCGTGGCGCTCGAAAGCGGTGGATATCTCGTGATTGATCCAACGGAAGCGCTTACGGTGATTGACGTCAACACGGGTAGCTACGTTGGGGAAACGAGCTTAGAAGAAACGGTGTTTGCGGTGAACTTGGAAGCGGCGAAAGAGATCGCGCGGCAAGTTCGGCTTCGCAATATCGGTGGGATCGTAGTGGTTGATTTTATCGATATGGCGGAAGAAGCGCATAAAGAAGCGGTGACGGAAGCATTGAAGAGCGCGCTTTCGCAGGACAAAGCCAAGTGCAACGTTTTGCCCATGAGTGAGCTTTGCTTAACGCAATTTACGCGCAAGCGCGTGGGAAATGAAGCAATGTCCTTTTTGATAAAATCATGCCCCCATTGTGGCGGTGTGGGCGAAGTACACGAAGACATCTTCACGATCATGCAAATTCGCGCGGCGATTTTGGATAGTTTTGCCGATGGCTATAACGCGGTGATTGTAGAGCTTCACCATGGAATTATGCACAAAATTTTAAGCGAAGGCGTGTTTTCCATCGAAGCGAAGAACCGCTGGAAAGATAAGCGTGTTTATTTCGTACCCCATAAAACGTATAAGGAAGAATTTTTCACCGTCCGCGGCGATAATTCCACCGTTTTAAATTTACCCGACAAAGCACAAATACTTTACTGATTTGTTATAACGAAGAATAGCGTGCAACGCTTTGTTGCACAAAAAAATGACTAAAAACGTGCATTACTCACAGTGATTTTAAAACATAAAAGGATAACGAAATTTTTCGTTATCCTTTACTTTATTGTTTTTACTTTTTTTATTACTTATAAAAATTTGAATAAACTGTGTTGAAATTTCCGTTTTCAACTTCGAATAAATAGGAGGAATTATAACCATATTTTGAATCTTCTACAATATAAACTTTCAATTTTTGGTTTTGTTGTAATAAGGACGCAAATGTCCAATCTTTAAAATAAATACGTTCGCCATTTTTATACATTGTTCCGTTTGTATAATGTTTATTCCCATTGTCATCTAATAATGTTATATCATAATATGTTGTAGAATAAGCATTTACTTCAAGACTACCATACTCCCAAAGTTTTATAGCTATATCTTCTGCATCTATTAAAATTCGAGCATACAATTTAGAATTTGTTGTTGCACTATTGCTAAATGTGCCAACAAAAACATCTGTATTTCGTATATATGCTTGATTTGTAGGGTTATTAAATTCATCAACATAAAATGCAGATTCCCATATCTCTGCAGCAAGTTTTTGACCACATCTTAAACAAGTGCCACTATTTGTTGTATGACCCAAAGCCGCTTCATACTCTTGATAAGAATCACTGCAAATCGAGCATTCATAGGTTGCATAACCACCCTTAGAACAAGTTGCTTTTCTTTCAGCAACAATATAATTATGGCTACAGGTTGTTTGTTCTGTGTTTGAATTTGCACTATTATCACCGCCACAAGCTAATAAGAAGCCACTGCAAGAAAACAATAAAAGCATAGACAGCAAAAGAGAAACCAATTTTTTCATTTGTAAAACCTCCAAAAAATTTATATTTAAATTATACACCAATATTTTTGGTAAGTCAAGCATATTACCAATATTTTTGGTAATATATACAATATGAAAGAGATAAGGTTTGCGGAAAATTTAAGAAATTTGAGAAAGAGCTATGATCTCACGCAAAGGCAGGTTGCAGGCATTGCAGGTGTGGATCAACGGACGGTGAGCGCGTGGGAAAAGGGTGTTTGCGAGCCCAATTTTCAAACGCTTGCCCTTTTGTGCGAATATTTCGACGAATCTTTCGATAACATATTAACCTAAAAACAGCCCCCCGACTTGCAATAAGTCGGGGGGTGTATTTATACAAAAATTTTACGCCGTTTGTTTATAAATGAGCTTGGGGGTTTTGCCGTCCGTTAAACATTCTTTCGTGATGACCACTTCTTCCACGTCCGTTTCCGAAGGGATTTTATACATCACGTCCGTCATCACGTTTTCAATGATCGTTCTAAGCCCGCGCGCGCCCGTTTTCAAGCGGATCGCCGTTTGCGCAATTTCACGCACGGCATCTTCTTCCACCGTCAGCTTCACGCCGTCGTAGCCCACAAGTTTTTGATATTGTTTGATGATGGCGTTTTTCGGCTCGGTTAAAATCTTCACCAAAGCTTCTTCGCCCAAAGGATCAAGGTTTACGACGATGGGAAGTCTACCGACAAATTCGGGGATCAAGCCGAATTTCGTTAAATCCTGCGGTTTCACGTCGTCAAGCACAGAATAATCCGCTTCGTTTGCGCCCAAACGCACCTTGCCGCCGAAGCCGAGCGTGGTGTCGTCTTTTCTTGACGAAACGATCTTATCGAGGCCCACGAACGCACCGCCGCAAATGAACAAAATATTGGTGGTGTCAATGCGCAAGCATTCTTGGTTGGGGTGTTTTCTACCGCCTTGAGGGGGCACGTTTGCCGTGGTGCTTTCAATAATTTTGAGAAGCGCCTGTTGCACGCCTTCGCCCGAAACGTCGCGGGTGATGGAAACGTTTTCGCCCTTTCTTGAAATTTTATCAATTTCGTCGATATAGATAATGCCGCGTTGCGCGCGTTCAATGTCATAATCGGCGTTTTGAATGAGCTTTAAAAGGATATTTTCCACGTCTTCGCCAACGTAGCCTGCTTCGGTGAGCGTGGTAGCATCGGAAGTGGCAAAGGGCACGTTCAAAATTTTTGCAAGCGTTCTTGCAAGCAAGGTTTTACCGCTACCGGTAGGACCGAGCAAAAGCACGTTGCTTTTTTCAATTTCCACGCCGTCGTGGGGTTTTCCTTTCGATTTTGCGGCGGCGTTGATGCGTTTATAATGGTTATAAACGGCAACGGACAAAACGCGTTTCGCCTTGTCTTGACCGATGATATATTGATCGAGCTCCGCCTTAATTTCCGCAGGCTTTTTCAAAGGCACTTCCTTTTGCGGGGCTTTATCATCTGACCATTCGTCTACCATCGATTTGCAAATTTCCACGCACTCGTCGCAAATGCAAGCGCCGTCAGGCCCTGAAATTAAGCGGCGAGTTTCTTCTTTTGGTTTGCCGCAAAAAGAACAATGTTGGTTTTTGTTGCTCATAATTTACACTCCAAATTTTCCCTATCGTTCGTTCTATCGTATGCAGCGAACGATGAAAATGTTATTGACTGAAAGTTTAGAAAAAATACCGCGCAAAGCCAAAAGGGTTTTGCGCGTAAAAAATCAAGTTTTTTGCTTATCGGTTTATCCGCTTATCTTCTCACGAAAACCTTATCAATCAAGCCGTACGCGCGCGCTTCGTCGGCGGACATATAGTTATCTCTATCCGTGTCGCGTTCAATGGAAGCGAGATCTCTGCCCGTGTTCTCGGAAAGAATACGATTGAGTTTTGCTTTCGTGCGCAAAATATGTTCCGCTTGAATTTTGATGTCGCTTGCTTGACCTTGCGCGCCACCGAGCGGTTGGTGGATCATAATTTCGGAATTAGGGAGCGCAAAACGTTTGCCGCGCGCGCCGCTAGAAAGCAAGAACGCGCCCATGCTCGCCGCCAGCCCGATACAAATGGTCGAAACGTCGCACTTGATATAATTCATGGTGTCGTAAATCGCCATACCTGCCGAAACCGAGCCGCCGGGGGAATTGATATAAAGGCTGATATCCTTCGTGGGGTCTTTGCCTTCGAGATAGATAAGTTGTGCCACCACGGTGTTTGCCACCGCATCGTTGATTTCGCCACTCAAAAAGATAATGCGATCGTCAAGCAAACGAGAATATAAATCGTAAGTGCGCTCGCCCGAAGAGGTGCGTTCTACGACGTAGGGGATTAAAACGTTTTTTTCCATAACTTTACCTTTTTTTAGTTTCTAAATGCGCTTATGCATCGCAATGCTTCGTCAAGCCTGTGCTTTTCTTGCTCGCGCAATGACGTTGGCGAGCAAGAGAGAAGCGTTTATTTAGTCTTGATACATTTCGTTGTTTTCTTTCAAGAGTTTGAAAAGTTTAGTAAGAACGATATCGCTGCGGATATAATCGAATTGACGAGGGTCCATATTCTTCTTATATTCTTCCGTTTCTTTGCCTACGGAAGCCGCTTGCTCAGCAACTTTTGCGTTCACTTCTTCTTCGCCTGCTTCGATGTTTTCTTCTTTGATAAGCTGAGAAATCACGAGCTGGTTCAAAACGTTCTTTTTCGCTTGTTCTTCATAATTCTTTCTAAAATCAGCAACGGTCACTTTCAAGAAATCGAGATAATCTTGAAGTTTCAAGCCTTGATACATAAGTTGATATTCAAATTTTTGAACGAGCGAATCGATTTCTTTTTCAATCATCGCTTGGGGAATTTCCGCTTCCGCATTCGCTGCAATCGCTTCTAAAATGCTGTTTTCGGTGTCGTCGTTGGATTTTCTATCCGCGTTCTTTTGCAAACGTTCTTTCGTTTTCGCCTTATATTCTTCAATCGTTTCGCTTCCCGTTGCGTCTTTGATGAACGCATCGGTAAGTTCAGGCAATTCTTTGCCTTGAAGCGCGTTCAATTTCACGCTAAATACAGCGGGTTTACCCTTAAGGTTTTCCGCTTGATAATTTTCGGGGAACGTCACGTTCACGTCTTTCGTTTCACCGATGTTCATGCCCACAACTTGATCTTCAAAGCCGGGGATAAATTGTCCGCTACCGAGCGTCAAATCAAAGCCTTCCGCTTCGCCGCCGTCAAATTTCACGCCGTCAACCGTACCCACGAAGTCGATATTCGCGATATCGCCGTTTTGCGCTGCGCGATTTTCGACCGGCACTTTGCGTGCGTTTCTATCGAGCAAACGGGTGATTTCCGCGTCGATTTCTTCGTCCTTAACAGTATACGCATATTCCTTGATTTTAATACCCTTATAAGCGGAAATTTTCACTTCGGGCTTCACGGGAACGATTGCAACCAAACTCACGCCTTCGTCGCTGATATCTTCCACCGAAACGTCGGGATCGCCAACCACGGTGAACTTCTTTTCGTTCTTATCCAAAATCGTGCCATAGTTTTCCGAGAAGAGAAGGTTGAGTGCATCTTCGTAGAACACGCCCTTGCCGTAAACGTTTTCGATCACGTTCTTGGGT
>JAZOLI010000087.1:0-12784 GCA_045652965.1 Candidatus Scatosoma sp. | reverse complement strand
CTTGCAAAATCGGGCTTCCTTGACAAGCACGGCGTGAAATTGATTGGTACGAAGTTGGATGCAATCGATCGCTCGGAAGATAGAGAACTTTTCAAACAAAGGATGGAAAAGATCAATCAACCCTGCGTGCCTTCCGATTTTGCTTACACGGTTGATGAATGCGTTGCGATTGCAAACAAACTCAAATATCCCGTGATTATCCGTCCTGCTTACACGCTTGGCGGCGCAGGCGGCGGTGTGGCGTATATAGAAGAAGAATTGCGCTTGATTTCCCACAACGGATTGATGCTTTCGCCGATTACGCAAGTATTGATTGAAAAATATATCGCTGGCTGGAAAGAAATCGAATTTGAAGTGTTGCGTGATAGCAAGGGCAACGTGCTTACGGTCTGCTCGATGGAAAACGTCGATCCCGTTGGTATCCACACGGGCGATTCCATCGTCGTTGCGCCTGCGGTTACGCTTTCCACGAAAGAATATAACATGCTCCGCACGGCGGCGCTTTCGATTATCACCGAACTTGGCATTGAAGGTGGTTGCAACGTGCAGTTTGCGCTCAATCCCGATTCGTTTGAATATTCGGTTATCGAAGTAAATCCCCGCGTGAGCCGTTCTTCTGCGCTCGCATCCAAGGCAACGGGCTTCCCCATCGCAAAAGTGACTTCGAAAATCGCGCTCGGCTACACGCTCGACGAAATCGTAAACGACGTGACGGGCAACACCTACGCGTGCTTTGAGCCGACGATCGACTATATGGTTGTAAAGATGCCCAAGTGGCCGTTTGACAAATTCTTGTATGCAAAGCGTGAGCTTGGCACGAGAATGAAAGCGACGGGCGAAGTGATGTCGATCGGTACGTCCTTTGAAATGGCGATCATGAAAGCGGTGCGCGGCGCGGAAATTTCCACGAGCACTATGAACTATAAAAAGTTTAAGGATTGGACGAAAGAAGAGCTTGTCGCAAAGCTTCCCGAAATGACGGATGAACGCATTTTCGTGGTGTACGCGGCGCTCAAAAAAGGCGCTACGGTGGACGAAGTGTTTAACATCACTAAGATCGACCGTTGGTTCTTGAATAAATTTAAAAATTTGATTGCCTACGAAGAAGCGCTTGCAACGCAAAAGCTTACGCGTGCGCTTTACGAAGAAGGCAAGCGTCTTGGTTATTTGGATCAAGATATCGCATCGCTTAGCGGTCAAAAAATCCCTTATAAAAAGAAAGTGGCATACAAGATGGTGGACACGTGTGCGGCGGAATTCCCTGCAAAAACACCTTATTTCTATTCCACGTTCGATCCCGTTGAACACGACGAAGCGAAGCCTTTTATCGGCAAGAGTGGTAAAAAACGTATCGTCGTAATCGGCTCAGGTCCTATCCGTATCGGACAGGGTATCGAATTCGACTATTCGTCCGTGCATTGCGTATGGACGCTCAAAGAACTTGGCTACGAAGTGGCGATTATCAACAACAACCCCGAAACGGTTTCCACCGATTTCGACACGGCGGACAGACTTTATTTCGAGCCGTTGACGCCTGAAGACGTGCAACACGTTTTAGATATTGAAAAACCCTACGGCGTTATCATCACGTTTGGCGGACAAACGGCAATCAAGCTTTGCGCTTATTTTGCATCGCACGGCATTCGCATTTTGGGAACGTCGGCGGATAGCGTTGACGCGGCGGAAGATAGAGAACGTTTTGAAGCACTTTTGGATAAATATTCCATTCCGCGCCCGAAAGCACTCACGGTTATGACCAAAGAAGAAGCGCTTGAAGCTGCGGAAAAGCTTGAATATCCCGTTTTGCTTCGCCCGTCTTACGTAATCGGTGGTCAAAACATGACGATTGCATTCACGCAAGAAGACGTGTGCCGTTATATGGACGTCATTTTGGCGCAGGGCATTGAAAACCCCGTGCTTTGTGATAAATATTTGATGGGTACGGAGCTTGAAGTTGATGCCATTTCCGATGGTAAAGACGTGTTGATCCCCGGGATCATGCAACACATTGAAAGAACGGGTATTCACTCGGGCGATTCGATTGCGGTATATCCTCCGTATAACCTTGACGACACGATGCTCGAAAAGATCATCGAAGTTTCCACGCAACTTGCGCTCGAACTTAAAACGAAAGGGCTTATCAACATTCAGTATTTGATTTATCGCGGGGAACTCCACGTGATTGAAGTGAACCCTAGAGCTTCGCGTACCGTGCCTTATATTTCCAAGGTGACGGGAGTGCCGATGGTAGAACTTGCTACGAAGATTATCGTAGGAGCGAAACTTAAAAAGCTTGGCTATGGCACGGGATTATATCCTTCGTCGCCGTACGTGGCGGTGAAAGTGCCCGTGTTCAGCTTTGAAAAACTCAACGACGTGAACACGCAACTCGGTCCGCAAATGAAATCGCCGGGCGAAGTGCTCGGTATCGGTAAAACGATTGAAGATGCTATGTTTAAAGGTCTTGTTTCGGCAGGCTTTAAGATGTGCCATCCTTCCGAACGCCGTCCCGTTGGCGTGTATATGACGGTAAACGATCAAGATAAACTTGACGTGCTCACGATTGCTAAGAAATTCGGCGATCTTGGTTGTACGATGTATGCAACCAAAGGCACGGCAAAAGTGATTAACGATCTTGGCTTTGATTGCACGGTTGTAGATCGTTTGTCCGCGACGGATACCGTAATCAAACTTATGGACGAAGGCAAAATCGATTATATCGTTTACACGGGTAAAACGGATATGGAATCGATTAACGACTTCATTCGCTTGCATCACCATGCGATTTTGCTTGGTATCACGGTGCTCACTTCGCTTGATACGGCAAACGCGCTTGCGGATATTATCACGAGTAGATTTACCGAAGATAATACGGAGCTTGTTGATATCAACGCGCTCCGCACGGAAAAACTGAAACTTAACTTCACGAAAATGCAATCGTGTGGAAACGATTATATCGTGTTTGATAACCGCGATGGCAAAATCACTTGTCCCGAATCAATTGCAGTAAACTACGTGCTTCCCCATTACGGTATTGGTGGCGACGGTATCGTACTCATTGAAAATTCGCAGGTGGCAGATGCAAAAATGCGCATCTTTAACAAAGACGGAAGCGAGGCGACGCAGGGCGGTAATGCAATTCGTTGTATCGGTAAATATCTTTACGAAAAGGGTATCGTGCGTAAAAACGACATGAAGATCGAAACGGCGAAAGGCGTAAACGACGTGAAAGTTTATTCGTTTAGCGGAAAAGTTAACTCTGCAAGCGTAAACTTAGGAAAAGCTGAGCTTGAGGGCGAGAAGATCCCTTGCGTTTGGAAAGAAGATTTGATCGTGGATAAAACGCTCAAGGTTTGCAGTGAAGAATATAAAGCAACGCTCGTAAACGTTGGCAATCCCCATTGCGTAATCTTCTGTGATAAAGTGGATGCGGTCGATGTGGAAGCGATCGGTTCGGAGCTTGAAAACAGCAACTATTTCCCCGAAGGCGTCAACACCGAATTTGTGCGCGTCGTAAATAAGGCGACTCTTAAAATGCGCGTTTGGGAACGTGGTAGCGGTGAAACGTGGGCATGCGGTACGGGTGCTTGTGCGGCTGTGGTTGCGGCGGTTTTGAAAGGCTACTCAGAAAAAGATACCAACGTGACAGTGAAACTTCGCGGCGGTGATTTAACGGTAAATTACCATGCGGATGGCACGGTGGAACTTATGGGCAACGTGAAAACGGTATACGAAGGAACGCTTGAAATTTAAAGTTAAAAGGTTAAGGAGAAAGGCATGGAAGCTTTTTATGAAGAAAGCGCGCTCAACAAAAACGAGATAACGGAGAAACGGCTTTACCAAATTTTGCACGTGGTTTCTATGGTGTTTTTTGCGATAGGGCTTGTGTTTGCCATTGCGTTTTTGTTCAACTTTCCTTGGATAGCTCCAACGGCGGAAGATAAAGCCTATCAACTTATTTTTGGTATTGTTGGCATTTTAAGCGCGATAAGCTTTTTGATGTGCTTCTTGTTTTCTAAATTAAAAAAACGCTTTAACGTGAGCTACGATTATTGTTTTGTTTCGGGCGAGCTTCGCATTTCCAAAGTGTTTAACATCAGTCGCCGCAGGCTTGTGGCTCGGCTTGATTGCGAAGACATGCTTCAAATTGGGGATGTAGACAATCCTTCCTATAATCGTTTCAAAGCCGATCCTTCGATTAAAGAAGTGATTTGCACTCCAAACAGTGAGCCTGCGGCAGGAAAGTTTTTTATGTACGTGCTCGCAAGTTATAACGGAAAAACGCTTTTCGTTTTGGAATGTCGTGAAAACCTTTTGATGAATATCATGAAATTTGCAAAGCGTAACGTGCTCGAAAGCGATTACGTAATGCAAGAGAGAAAACAAAAATAATATGATTTATTTAGACAACGCCGCAACGACGAAACCGCTCGCGGAAGCGTTTGAAAAAGCGAGAGTGTTTGCGGAAGAAAAATTTTATAACCCGTCGGGTTTATATAACGAAGGGTATGCATTGCAGGGCGAGCTGAAAACGGCACGCTCCGCTTTGCTTTCCAAGGTTGCGGATGAAAACGCGTTCGAGCTCGTCTTCACTTCTTGTGGCACGGAATCGGATAATCAAGCCATCTTTTCCTTTGCGCGTCGCGGCAACGCCGTGACGACGGAGGGTGAACATTCCGCAGTGGCGGCGGCGTTTGCGGAGCTAAAAAACCGTGGCGTAGCCGAGCCCCGTTTTGCGCCTTTGCAAAAGGATGGGCGTGTAGACGTGGAAAAATTGCTCGCGCTTATCGATGAAAAAACGAGCTTCGTTTCCGTGATGCACGTGAACAACGAAATTGGCGCAATCAACGATATCAACGCCATCGCAAAGCTCGTCAAGCAAAAAAATCCACGCGTAATTTTTCACAGCGACGGCGTACAAGCTTACGGCAAAATACCTTTCCGCCTTGCGAAAGAAGTGGATTTATATTCGCTCAGTGCACACAAAATCGGTGGTTTGAAAGGCGTTGGCGCGCTTATCAAACGCAAATCGCTCAATCTTCCGCCCTATTTGATTGGCGGCGGTCAAGAAAGCGGCAGGCGTAGTGGCACGGAAAACACGTTTGGTATCAAACAATTTGAATATGCTGCGGAAGCGAAATTTGCCAATTTGCAAAAGGATTTCGATAGAATTTTATCCTACCGCGAGAAATTGTGGGAAATGCTTGATAAAAACGTCTATTCGCGGCTTTCGCCATTGGACGGAACGCCTTACATTTTAAGCGTTTCGGCGGTTGGGCTTCGCGGAGAAATACTTTTACACATGGCAAACGACAAAGGACTTATCGTAGGCACTGGCTCGGCGTGCTCGTCGAACGCGAAATCGCGATATAGCAAAGTGGTGCTCGCTTGCGGTTATGATACGAAAACGGCGGACGGCGTACTTCGTTTGAGTTTTTCAAGTGAAACAACGGAAGAAGAAATCGCGCAAGCGGCGAACGTTTTAAACGAGATTGGGCGTGATTTAAAGCGCCGTATGCAATAAGAGAATAAGGAAAGATTATGGAAAAAGTAATTATCATTCGATATTCGGAAATTTATTTAAAAGGCAAAAATAGGGGCTTTTTCGAACGCGCATTTGAAGACAATCTTCGCCGCGCCGTTTCGGAGTTTGATTGCAAGCTCGATAAGCATAGCGGACGCTATTTCGTTCGGAACTTTTTAGAAGACGACACGGAAAGATTGATTGAAAAATTGAAAAAGGTGTTCGGTGCGCACACGATTAGTATCGCATACGAAACGGCAACGGATATGGATTCCATTTTTCATGCTGCAAAGCTTCTTTCAAGAGATAGCGGTACGTTTAAGGTGGAAGCGCATCGTGGTGACAAATCTTATCCGCTTACGTCGATTGAAATTAGCAAAGAGCTCGGCGGAAGAATGCTTTCCCATTTCAAGGGCTTGAAAGTGGACGTGCACGAGCCGTCGTTTACCATTCGCGTGGATATTCGCGAAAACGGCGTTGCACTCGTATTTGCCGATTTTATCCAAGCGGCAGGCGGTATGCCCGTTGGTACGGCAGGAAAGGGGTTGTTGCTTCTTTCGGGCGGTATTGATAGCCCCGTGGCAGGACATATGATGGCAAAACGCGGCATGAACGTCGATTGCTTGCATTTCCATAGCTATCCTTATACCAATTTGCAGGCAAAAGAAAAGGTGGTAGATCTTGCGAAAATTTTGTCTGAATATACTTGCGGAACAAAGCTTTACACGGTTAGCGTCACGCATATTCAAGAAGCAATCCATGAAAAATGCAAACCGCAACTAATGATCACGCTTTTAAGGCGGTTCATGTATCGCATTGCGGAGCGGCACGCGCTTAAAATTGGCGCGCAATGTATCATAACGGGGGAAAGCTTAGGTCAAGTTGCCAGCCAAACGATCGAAGGTATGACGTCGTCTAATTCGGTTGTGGAAAGCTTGCCCGTGCTTCGTCCGCTCGTGGGGTTTGATAAAAACGAAATTATCGAGCGTTCGGTTAAGATGGGGGCTTATGAAACGTCTATTTTACCCTTTGAAGATTGTTGCACCGTGTTTTTGCCCGATTATCCCGCTATTCGTCCTAAACTTGAAGAGATTGAAAAAGAAGAAAACAAATTAGACGTGGAAGGTTTGATTGAGCAAGCATTCCAAACCATTGAGAAAATTAAAATATAATAAAATAGAAGATAAAAGAGCGCCGCGCTAAATATAGCGCGGCGCTTGTTTAATAATCCCACCAATCCTTTTCTAAAATCTCCTTGTCTATGCCCCACGGCAATTCTCCTGCCTTTGTGCTCACGGTAGGGAGCACGATCCTTTTTCCTTGTTTGCCTTGATAGATGGGTGTGACGAAATAAACGTAGTTTTTGTTTTCCAAAACGTTGTCGTCGATAAACGTTTCCAGATATTCTCCAACGTATAGAGTGCTATGCGTAGCATAATCATAGCGTTCAATTTTATAGCGATAAAGTTTGGATAAACGATCGTGAAAGGTGATCACCACCTTGCCGTTTTCATAAACTAAATCGGGCGGAAGAATGGTGGGGTTGCTAAACAAATCGCTTATTTTTAAAGGGATTGCGCTTTTTTTAAAAAGCTCTTGAAAGGTATATTCTTCTGGTGCGAGCTTGTCGGCTAAACACAAGGTATGTGTGTCATAATAACTAATTTTATCGAGTGTGACACTCGTGACGTCTTTGGGTTTTGCAAAATTTTCTATCGGGGTGGAGTATAATTTGCTTAAACGCTCGTTGATGGTCAAAAGAAAATTGCAAGGCAGTCCGCCGCCCGTATGCTCAATTAACTCGCCTGTGGCGTTTCCCAGCCAAACACCGACGGTGTCGCGGGTGGTATAGGATAAGGCGTAAGCGTCGGTGTTGCCCTTTTCCGTGCCTGCCGTGCCCGTTTTTGCGGCGATTTGGAAGGGCAAAGATCGAAGCTTTTTAGCTGTGCCCGTTTGCGCCGCGGTGCGTAAGATATCCGTCGTCAGATAAGCGGTTTCTTCGGAAAATACGCGTTTTTCGTTAAAAATGTGCTTGTAAACGGTTTTGCCATCGATACGCACGGCGGAAATGAACCCACAGGTTGAAAACGTTCCACCGTTTGGAAAGGCGGCGTAGGCGGCGATAAGATCGCGAAAAGTATAGCCGTTTTTCATGCCGCCAAGCGCCAAGGCAAGCGAAAGATCGCCGTTTTCTATTGGAAGATTTAGCTTTTCTAAATACGCCGCACCTTTTTCCGTTCCTAAACTATTCAACAGTTTCACGGCAGGCACGTTCAAACTGTTTGCAAGGCATTCTCTCGCGCTCACGTAGCCGTGGAATTTTCCGTCGAAATTGTTAGGGGAATAGCCGCTGAAATTGATTTTTTCATCAAGAATGGGTGTAGCGGGGGAAATCAAGTTTTCTTCCAAAGCAGGCGCGTAGACGAGCAAAGGTTTTAACAAAGAGCCTGTCAAACGGCGTATTCCCCCAACGCTAGAAACGCAAGCTTTAAACCCGTGCGTTCGATTATCGAGCACAATGAAGGTTTTATCAGATTGCGTATAATCTAACGCAACCGCTTCCAATGCTTTTTGCGCCGCGGGGTCCAGATAGGTGTCAATTTCCACCTTTCCGCTTATCGTAAATCCGTGTTGTTCGGAAAGAGCGGAAAGCTCGTCGAATACGAAATGTAAATATCCGAAATCCTTGCTATTTTTATGCGGGGAAAGGGGCAACGGCGTTTCAAGGGCTCGTTGCAGTTGCTCTTTTGTGATCGCTCCGTTGTTAAAAAGCAACCGCAAAACGCTTTCCTTGCGCTTTGCGCACTTTTCAGGGTTTTTAAAAGGGGAATAATTATTGGGCGAGCGCACAAGTCCTGCTAAAATGGCGGAATCGGCAAGATCAAGCTCGCTGGGTTGCTTGTCGAAATAAAAACGCGCGGCGGATTGTAGCCCGAAACAATTATGTCCGAAATAAATAACGTTGAGATATTTTTCAAGGATTTGATCTTTTGTATATTCTCGCTCTAACGCCCTTGTAAGCTTCCACTCGCGAAGCTTGCGAGAAAGGGTTTTTTCTTGGCTCAAATGTGTGTTTTTGATAAGCTGTTGAGAGATGGTCGAAGCGCCTTCTTTAAAGGAACGAGAGCGAAGATTGTTGATGGTCGCTTTAACAATGCGTTTCAAGTCAAAACCATTGTGCGAATAAAATCGCTTGTCTTCCACCCCGACAAAGGCAATTTGTGTTTCTTTTGGAATTTCGCTAAGTTTTACGCTTTGCGTAAAGGTAAGCCCTGCGTTGTCGACGTTGGCACCGCTCATATCGTATAAAGTGAATGTTTTATCGGAAAGCGCGAGCTTTTGTGGGGATAGCACGGCATCTTTCGTCACGGCAAAATAATAGCCCAAACAAACGAGCGAGAATCCAACGATTATCAAAAAAATAAACCAAAGCAATTTACGGATAAGTTTCATCGCTATCAGTATTTGTCAAATTTGCTTTTTTATCACAAAACTTGCCCTTAAAAACAATCAAAAAGCTCTCAAAGACTTGATAAAATAGAAAAAAAAGAGTATAATAGAGAAAATAACTGTATCCAAAGCGAGAAGCTTATGCAAGAGAAGCAAGAAATGCAAGAAAAATATCATATCGTCACCTATGGCTGTCAAATGAACGTGCACGAATCGGAAAAGATTGCGGGCATACTTCGCCGCGTAGGTTATGAAGAAACGAAGAGCATTGAAAATGCGGATATTATCGTGTTCAACACCTGTTGTATCCGTGAAAACGCGGAAAATCACGCGTTTGGAAATATCGGTGCGCTCAAAAAAATGAAAAAACAAAATCCTCGTTTGATTATTGCGGTCGGTGGATGTATGACGCAAGAAAAGGGTAAAACGGACACGCTCAAAGAGAAGTTTCCTTTTATCGACATTATGTTCGGTGCACTCAATTTTGAAGAGTTGGAAGGACTTATTGCGCGCAAAAAACAGGAAAAGAAGCGTGTGATTGCAATTAGAGAAGAGCCAGGGGAAATCGTGGAAAGCATAGAGCCTTATCGCACGAGCTATCCCAACGCTTGGGTAAACATCACGTATGGTTGCAACAATTTTTGCTCCTATTGCATCGTGCCTTACGTGCGTGGTAGAGAGCGTTCGAGAAAACCTGAAAATATCCTTTCCGAAGTGCGCTCGCTCGTAAAACAAGGCTATAAAGAAATTACGTTGCTTGGTCAAAACGTCAATTCCTACGGCGCGGATGGTAGCACGGGTATGACGTTTGCCGAGCTTTTGGATGCAGTTGCTTCAATTGAAGGGAATTTCCGTGTGCGGTTTATGACGAGCCACCCTAAGGATTTCACCGAAGACGTGGTGAAAGTGATGGAAAAGCACCGTAAAATATGCAGGCTTGTGCATTTGCCCGTGCAATCGGGTTCGAATGAAATTTTGCGAGAGATGAACCGACGCTATACGCGTGAAAAATATCTTGGCGAAATCGAGATGCTTCGTTCTCGCTTACCCGAAGCGGAAGTGACGAGCGACATTATCGTGGGCTTCCCTGGAGAAACGGAAGAAGATTATTTGCAAACGGAAGCGCTTGTTAAAGAAGTGGATTTTGCTTCGGCGTTTACGTTCGTCTACTCTCCCCGCCAAGGCACGAGAGCGGCAACCATGCAAAACCAAATCCCCGAAGAAGTGCAAAAAGATCGGATTATGCGGCTTGTCGAGCTCGTCAATTCGCTCACACGCAAAAAATCGGAGAAATATCTTGGCAAAACGGTGGAAATTCTTTGCGAAGACTATGACGAGAAAAAAGGTTTATATTTAGGTCGTGACGAGTTTGGAAGAATGGGCTATTTTAAAAGCGAATCTAACAAAATCGGTGAATTTGTAAATTTAAAAATTACGAAAGCAAACGGCATTTCGCTTTATGGCGAAATCGTGGAATAAACGAAGGCAGGTTGTGAAAATGGCAATTTCAACAATGATGCAACATTATATCGAAATGAAAGAAAAGTATCAAGATTGCGTGCTTTTCTATCGTTTGGGTGATTTTTATGAAATGTTTTTCGATGACGCGGTGGAAGTTTCTAAGCTTTTAGATCTTACGCTCACGGGTAGAGATTGTGGCATGAAAGAACGCGCGCCTATGTGCGGAATTCCTTTTCACGCAGCGGATGGCTACGTGGCAAAACTCGTTGCGCTTGGCAAAAAAGTGGCGATTTGTGAGCAAATTTCCGATCCTAAACAAGCAGGGCGCGGACTTGTTGAAAGGGACGTGGTGCGTATCGTTTCGGCTGGCACGGTGATTGAAGAAGACTTTTTAGAAGAAGGTCGAAACAACTATATCGCCTGCGCGTTCAAAACGGAAGAAAGCACCACTCTTGCATGGACAGATATCACCACGGGGGAATTTCTTGCGGAGGAATTTTTTGGCGAAAACGCCGTGGGGGAAGCGATAGGAAAACTTCTCAATCTTTCCGTTGTAGAAATTATTTGCAACGAAGAGATGCTCCTTGCTAGCAAAAGCGTAAAAGAAGTGACGCACAATTTGTTGCCGCCTTTTTCGTGCTACGTGCCTTGGGCGTTTAACGTAAAGCATGCGGAGAGAAATTTGCTGGAACAATTTAACGCGCTTTCCTTGGCGGCGTATGGCATTGCGGCAAAAGACAATATGATCGCGGCGGCGGGTGCGCTTATCGAATATCTTAGAGAATCGCAAAAACACGCGCTTAAAAACATCAGTTCGGTAAAAGTGGTTGAGCGGGATAGATATATGGAGCTTGACAATATCGCCGTGCGCAACCTTGAACTTGTTAAAAACAACGCGGAAAATAAAAAATACGGCTCACTTTTGTGGGTGCTTGATAAAACGAAAACGGGCATGGGTGCGCGGCTTTTAAACCGCATGGTTTTATCGCCGCTTAAAGATTTAGATGAAATTTCTTATCGCCAAGACGGCGTGGAAGAGCTTGTAGGCGCCGCGGTGGTTAGAGTGGGACTTTCGGAAACGCTCAAAACCATCGGGGACGTGGAACGGCTTGCAGGCAAAATTTCCAACGGCAATTTCCACCCCAAAAACTGTCTTGCGCTTGCCGGTGCGCTCAATGCTTTGCCGTCGGTGAAATTCCAATTAAGCGGTTTTTCTTCGGCGATTTTAAAAGATATTGATGCCGATATTTTGGATATGAAAGAGCTTGCCGAGCTTTTAACGTCGGCAATCGACGAAGAAGCAAGCGCGCTTATGAAAGACGGTGGTTATATCCGTGAAGGCTTTAATCAAGAGCTTGATGAGCTTCGCAACATCAAAGAAACGAACGAGAAAATTATCAAAGAGATTGAAGTTCGTGAACGTGAACGCACGGGCATTAAAACGTTAAAAACGGGCTTTAACCGCGTGTTTGGCTATTATATTGAAGTGAGCAATTCCTTTAAAGATAAAGTGCCTGCCGAATACATCCGCAAACAAACGCTCACAACGGGCGAGCGGTATATCACGGAAGAGTTGAAAATGCTTGAAGAGCGCGTGCTCACGAGCGGCGAAAGGGCGCTGTATATCGAAAGCCAAATCTACGCGCAAATCATGCAAATACTTTTAGAAAATATCAACGCGTTGCAAACGATCGCATCGGCGCTTGCTTTGCTCGATTGCTTGGTGTCCTTTGCGACGGTGGCAAAAGAACGTCGCTACGTTCGTCCGAAGGTGCTCGAAAGCGGCAATCCTCTTAAAATCACCGATGGTCGCCATCCCGTTGTGGAAGCGATTTCCAAAGAGCGCTTCGTGCCCAACGACACTCTTTTGGATAATGACGAGAACCGTTGTGCGATCATCACAGGTCCGAATATGGCAGGTAAAAGCACGTATATGCGGCAAATCGCTTTAATCGTGTTGATGGCGCATATCGGCTCGTTTGTGCCTGCAAAGGCTGCGGAAATTCCGCTTACCGATCGTATTTTTACGCGCGTTGGGGCGAGCGATAACCTTATCTTCGATCAAAGTACGTTCATGGTGGAAATGACGGAAGTGGCTTCCATTCTTCTTCGCGCCACCAAAGATAGCTTGCTCGTTTTAGACGAAGTGGGCAGGGGGACGAGCACCTACGACGGGCTTTCCATTGCGTGGTCAGTGATTGAGTTTTTGGCGGGAAAAATACGCGCCAAAACGTTGTTTTCCACGCACTATCACGAGCTCACGGAGCTAAAAAACACGTTGGACAGCGTAAAGAATTATAAAATCACGGTGAAAAAACTCAACGGCGCGGTCGTATTTTTTAGAAAAAT
>JAZOLI010000086.1:0-2024 GCA_045652965.1 Candidatus Scatosoma sp. | reverse complement strand
CCCCAATGTACGCAGCCGTTTCGCCGTTTAAAATGATTTCCGTCTTCACTTCTTGTACGAACACTTTCGGATCCCAGCCCGTCATACTGATGTTGGTGCATGCACCGCAAAGCGTACATTCGTAAAAGTTGTCCGCAATTTCTTTCAGCTCCGTCGCGCCACGCGCTACCAACGATACGCCAAGTGCACGGGCTCTTGCCGTGTTTCTTTCAAGACCCGTCGCGTTTCCGATCGGGCAAATATGTCTACACATCCAACAAAATCTGCAACTATCCGCAATTTTCTTCGATTTTTCCGTAATATTCATTTTTCTTCGCCCTCCTTATTACAAACCAAGCTTGAACGGGTTCATGATGCCGTTCGGGTCAAGCGATTTCTTGATGCCTTCAAACACTTGCATTGCAGGACCATATTGTTCTTTCATAAGTCTGCCAAGCTTGAAGCCTACACCGTGGTGATCGTTTACAACACCGCCGTTTGCAATCGCCGTTCTTACGCCCAAGTTCCACATTGCGTTGTGCAAACGCATCGCTTCCACGGGATCTTTCGGAACGTCCTTTTCGTCAATAATGAATCTATCGTAGATCATGCAGCCCCATTCATACCAGTGGGAGAAGTGCGCAATGAATTTCGCTTGCGGGAAGTTCGTTTCTACCGCTTCTTTCATCGCCCAATAGATCTTTTCAATCTTGTCATAGGGTGCGATCGTGTCCATCGTTCCGAACATTTGGGGAAGATCCATCATGTGACCGGGATAGAAGATCGTGATCTTTTCTTTCCACCTCTTTTCGCCATATTCACTGCCCAAGTCTTCCGCGCCGTATTTTGCAAACGTGTCAAGCAAGATCTTTTCTTCCACGTCTACAAGCTCTTTCACGCCTTCGTAAGCAATGTTCATGAACGCGCCAGGTTTTGCAACGCCGACGATTTTCTTGATCAAGCTTGCCGTTTCAGCTTCGTTATACAAACGCATAACCGACGGTTTGAATTTTTGCAAAATTTCTTTGCTTGCCAAAAACGCCGAGTGCATATCCTTGAACAAGAATCCTCTAAATCTTCTCACTTCCGGTTGTTCATAGATACGGATTTGCGCTTTCGTGATGACGCCAAGCGTACCTTCCGAACCGATAAAGATTTGATTTAAATCGGGACCAGCCGCGTGCTTGGGCGCAGAGCTCGTTTCAATGATGTCGCCGTTGGGAAGAACGATTTCCATCTTCAAAACCATGTCGTCGATCTTACCATATTTCGTCGAAACGACACCGATACCGCGATGCGCCAAGAAACCGCCTACCGTCGAGCACGTCAACGACGAAGGATAGTGCATCGTTGCATAGCCTTTTTCGTTTGCTGCCCATTCGATGTGCTTATAAATCGCACCTGCGCCACATTCTATGTACATGCTGTCGGTGTTCACTTCGTAAATTTCGTTCATGCGCTTGGTGTCGAGCAAAATACCGCCGCATACAGGGATTGCGCCGCCTTGCGTACCACCGCCGCCGCCCCACGTCGTTACGGGGAGTTTGTAGTAGTTGGCAATTTTCATGACCTTAGACGTTTCTTGCGCGTTCTTAGGCGAAACAACAAAATCCGCTTCCGGCATTCTTCTGCCTCTATCCGCCCACATGCGGGAAAGCCAGAAATAATCGACGCTGTGCGTCACTTTGTCGATTTCACGAATCGAACAATTCTCTCTGCCTACCGCATCTTCAAGTTCTGTCAAAATTTGTGTTAATAAAAAATCGTTCATCTTAGCTCCTTTTTGTAAAACTATTTTTTCAAATTTTCCTAATTTATATTTTATCACAAACGCAAACAATATGCAAGCGTTTGATAGATACATTTTAAAGAAAAACCTTAGAAAATAAAAAGGTTTCTACCCTTTTACTCGCCCGACTTTTCTTTCGCTTGCTGTTGCACGCGATAAAAGGTTTGTTGGCTTTTAAACCCTGCTTCGTATAGCAAATCAAGCGTCGTTCGTTTCACCCCAGAAGCACGCAACCGCTCCACGTAAGCAAGGCGCA
>JAZOLI010000085.1:0-2607 GCA_045652965.1 Candidatus Scatosoma sp. | reverse complement strand
GGTTTTGATGTTTTTTCTATATAAGTAGATAATCGACGGCAATAAAAGATGTGCGCTCGTCACGATGAAGTTCGCAAGTTCCCCTGCGCACAAGGAAGAAGACGTTAAACAACGCAAGCTTTCTTTCAATAAGCATACGAGCACGGCTTCCAAAGGCCCAAGCAAAAAGGATAACAGCAAAATAAACACGTTGCCAAAATCCAATTTCAAAAAGCTCGCTCCGAAAAGCGGCAGGGGGATTTCTAAAAAACTAACCACGTAAGATAGCGCAACAAACACCGCCATCAGCGCAAGCCGCTTTGCGGAAAATCTCTTTTTAAAATCCACTTTCTTCTTTTCCATAGTGCCTATATCTCTCTGCAAAGATTTATCTACCCTATTATAACAAATTTTTTATAAATAGGCAAGAATTTACGCGTAAAAAAACAGGCTCGCCGTGAAAAGCAAGCCCGCGTTTTTCTATCGCCATTCTTGTTTGTTAATTATTCATATTCTTCGTAGCTTCTTCGATCGGGTGGCGGTGGCGTGCAATCGTTAGCGCAATTGTTCGAGCGTTTCCCGCCCCTGCAAACCGTGCCGATATTGACAAGGATCACGTCCTCGCCAATTTTTACGATGTTTTTGAGATCGATAAACACGCCGTTTTTCTTAAACCCAAACGCCCTGCCGTTTGGTGCAACGATCCCGATCCAACGATTTTCTGGATAACACAACACAACATCGCACACCTTGCCAAGCTTTCTCCCATCTTGCGTGCTTATCACTTCTTTCGTTCGCAGTTGCGAAAAACTCAATTCCATAACACACCGCCTTTTATCGCCTTTATGTCTTTATATATAGCATATGCTAAGAGCGCGAAAAAGTTTCCGCGTATAAAAGCTTTCGCACTTGCCCATACTCAACTCACCCCTTTCCCTACATACCAAAGGAGGATGGGTATTATGCAAAAAGTTGAAATTTGCGGTGTGGACACTTCGGGTCTGCCCAAGCTTACGGCAAAAGAAAACGAAGAGCTGATGAGAAAGCTCAAATCAGGCGATAAAGCCGCTCGCGATAAATTTATCGTGGGAAACATGCGTTTGGTGCTTTCGCTCGTCAAACGCTTCCGCATCAAAAATTTGGGCGCGGACGACGTTTTTCAGGCAGGTTGCGTGGGACTCATCAAGGCAATCGACGGCTTCGACGAAAGCTTCGGCGTAAAATTTTCCACCTACGCCGTGCCCATGATCGTTGGAGAAATTAAGCGCTATCTTCGCGATGGAAACTCGCTTCGCGTTTCCCGCTCTATCCGAGACATGGCGTATAAAGTGCTCAAAGCTCGGGAAGCGATTGAAGAAAAGGACGAAGAAGCAACCATCGATAAAATCGCAAGGGAATTGAACGTCGCTCAGCGGGAAGTGGTTTATGCGCTCGACGCCATTTCCGATCCCGTGTCGCTATACGAGCCCGTTTACAACAAGGCGGGTGATGCGCTGCTACTCATGGATCAACTTGCCGATGAAAAAAACACCGACGAAATTTGGACGGAGCACGTCGCCCTTTCCGAAGCGATTGAAAAATTGGGCGAGCGGGAAAAACGAATTTTGTTCTTGCGATATTTTGAGGGAAAAACACAAACGGAAATTTCGCAGGAAGTGGGTATCTCCCAAGCACAAGTTTCAAGGCTTGAAAAAAACGCGCTTCAAAACATCAAATTGAACATTTCTTAAAAAAACGGCGTAAATGCCTGCGCGCCTTATGTTAAAAGGCTTTCCGACAAAAAAATTGCGCGCGCGACAAAAGCCTTTTTTATTTTTTCTTCGCCTTTATGTTATAATACGCTCAATCTCTTATCAAAAAAGGGGTTGAGCGATTTTTATGACGATATACGTTGAATACGCGCTGATAGAAAATTTTCTAATCGACGGTATGATTTTATACCTTTCTTTGCGCGGTGCAAAAATAAATTTTAAATGGAAAAAATTGCTCTTTTCTGCTTTTGTAGGGGCGATTTTTGCGCTCCTTTTCCCCTTGCTTTCCCTGCAAAATCTTTTAAGCTATTTTTTAAAATTTTCCATGGGCTTTTTGCTTTGTTTGCTTGCCTTCCCACCCATTAAAAACAAAAACGACGTGGGCAGGTATGCGCTGAGCTGTGCTCTTTTCTTTTTGCTGTCGTTCGCATTTGCAGGGGCGATCTTTGCGCTTTATAACAATTTTTCTTTTTCTGAAAACGGTTATCAAACGGCGCAAACGCCCGTTGCGATTGTGCTTTGTTTTGGCGTTGCCTTTTTCATTTTTAGCGTGCAGCTTGGGAAAAAGATTTATAAAAAGCAAACGATTTTTCGCCACGTTTACGATTGCGCTATCCTTTATGGCAAAAGACGTGTAGCCATTTTAGGTTTTTTTGATAGCGGAAATTTAGCCACCAAAAAAGGCGCGCCTGTTTGCTTTCTTTCCCCTGAAATTGCGTTCGATATTTGGGAGAGCGAGCTGTTATCCCCCCACGGCGAAATCACCGTGCAAACGCTTGGCGGAGAAAAAACGCTTCCCCTTTTTTTAGGCGATTTGGAAATTAAAAAAGGTGGAACACTTTTTATAAAAAAGGGCGTATATTTCGCGCCCAGCGCG
>JAZOLI010000084.1:0-14847 GCA_045652965.1 Candidatus Scatosoma sp. | reverse complement strand
GTGAAAAACGGCAAGAGAACGTATGCATATCCCGTGATTATCCGTGCGGTGAACACGGTTGACGCTATGACGGCTACGATCGAAGAAATTCCTTACGACCTTTTGAAAAAAATAACCGCTCGTATCACAACAGAAGTGGAGAACGTAAACCGCGTGCTCTACGATTTAACCCCGAAGCCTTCTGGCACGATCGAATGGGAATAAGAAATTGAATTTTATGATATAACACAAGTCCGCCGTAACCAAACGGCGGGCTTTTGCATATATTGTATTATGAGAGTTTTCTCAAATACACAAGAGGTTTGATATACTATGTGCAATAGATGTAATTCTAACGCTTTTTCGCGCAATTCGTCCTGCGGTTATGGCAACCGCTGCGGTTATAACTATGGTTGCAACTGCTGCGGCTGTGGTTGCGGCAACGGCTGGGGTGGTTTTTGGAACACGTCTTTCCAAAGCATTTGTCGTGATTGTTGCGGCAATATCCGCGTGAATAACGGTGGCCGTTGCGGTTATCAAAGAAATAACGGTTGCCTGTACGCGAGCAACACCGCGCAAACGGCGAACGATTTTTCCTGCGCTTATGCGAGCAACTGTGCAAGCACGGCGTCGACTTCCGACTGCGGCGGTTCTTATTCCCATCAATACGGCTTAACACCAACGAACGGTTGCTTTGCAACGACGTTCGGCTCGTGCACTTGTGCGCGTAGACGTTCGCGTAGCGGTTGCGGTTGTGGCTATGGCTACGGTTTTGATATCGAAGATAGCGACGATACGAGCGATTGATCGTTTGAAAAACACGAAAGAAAGTGGTGGCGGAGAAATCCGCCGCCATTCTTTTTGATTGAAAAGCCTATAAATCGGATATACTGATAACGCCATGGAAAAATTACGCAAAGTGTATCGGTTTTTAAAAGAAAAATATCGATTGTTGACGTTAAAAAAATATACGACGCTTGCAGGCACGCTCGTGTTTTTTTTAATTATGTCCATCGTACCGCTTTCCTTTTGGGCGACAATTTTAATCGGGAAAATACCTTTCGACACCGAGCGTATCTTGGCTTTGCCTGTTTTTGAATCGGTAAAAAACGTGCTTTTTTACGTGCAAAAGGAAGCGAAAAACGCCACTGCGAGCGTTTCCTTGGTGTTGCTTTTTACAACGCTATATTCTTCCACCACCTTGTTTTATCAAATGCGTAAAAGCGGAGAGATTATCTACAATCATCCGCGCCCGAAAAAGGGATTGCGTTTGCGAGTTTACGCGCTTTTGTTGCTGTTGATCGTGATGCTCGTCGTTTTGGCGTTCGTGATCTTGTTTGCGATCGGCTCTTTTTTGTTCTCTCAATTTTTATCGCCTACGTGGGAAACGATCGCCGATTATGCGCTCCTGTTGGCGCTTTCCTTTGCGCTCGTTTTGGTTTTAAACGCCTATATTTGCCCCTACAAAGTTCCGCTCAAAAAATTTATATTCGGCACGGCGATAACCGTTTCGGCGTGGGTGGTTGCCGTGGTTGGGTTTACCGTTTATCTAAAAATTAGCAACATGGATAAGCTTTACGGCGCGCTTAGCGCGATTATCGTGTTTTTGTTGTGGCTATACGTGCTTATGATTTGCTTTATCGCAGGCGTAATTTTTAACAGCGAAAGGATCGCGTTGGAGAGAAAAGCGAATAAACGCAAAAAATCTGCCCATACTCCTTGATATGAAACTCAAACTTTCCTTTTGCGCGGGGCTTGTCGCGCTATTGTTTAGCTTACCTGCCTGCGCCAACGGCTCTCTTGGCGACGTGACCAAACCCTATCTTGGAGAATATGAATGTAAAAGCGCAACGCTTGGCGAAAAGGACTACGCTAAAGATTTTTCCTTTATCCGTTTAGAGCTGAAAAAGGACGATGCGTTCACCCTTTATTATAACGCCAAGAACGGGCAAAAGGGGCAGGAATCGGGAACGTATGTTTACGACGAACAGGAAGAAACGCTCACGCTTGGATTTGGCGAGCTTGGCGTTTTGAAGCGTAAATTTCCTATAAAAAACGGAGAAATTTTTGTGACGATTCCCATCGGCAATCAAACTTTATCTATGCTCTTTGCAAGAAAATAACTAAAAAAAGCGGGTTTTTCCCGCTTTTTTCACACTCTAAGACATTTACAAACAAATGTTCGTTTTTTGTATGAAAAACGCTTGCAATTTATAAAAGTTTATGGTATAATATGTCATACAAGGTGGAATTATGCCGAAAAAGTTAGATAAATGTCAACAAATCGAGCGGTCGATGATCACGACCTATCGCAAAACGCTTTGGTCGCCTTTCGTGCTCGCGGTGAAAAAATACCGTTTAATCGAAAAAGGGGATAAGATTGCCGTGTGTATTTCGGGCGGCAAAGATAGCATGTTGCTTGCCAAGCTTATGCAGGAGCTGCAAAGGCATACTGAAACGCCGTTCGAGCTTGTCTTTTTGGTGATGGATCCTGGGTATAACGTGCTAAATCGTAAAAAGATTGAAGAAAACGCCGCGCTGTTGCAAGTGCCGATCACTATTTTTGAGAGCGATATTTTTGCAGCGAGTGAAGCGGCGGCAGGGGATAATCCTTGTTATCTTTGCGCGAGAATGCGGCGCGGACATCTCTACGCTAAGGCAAAAGAGCTGGGGTGCAATAAGATCGCGCTTGGGCATCATAAGAGCGACGTGATTGAAACGACGGTTATGGGCATGCTTTATGGCGGACAGCTCCAAGGTATGTTGCCGAGAATCAAGAGCACGAATTTTGAGAATATGGAGCTAATTCGTCCGCTTTATTGTGTTTTGGAAAACGATATCTTGCGTTGGAAAGAACATAACGGCTTGGATTTTATCGCGTGTGCGTGTAAGTTTACACAAAAGACGACGGGCGGCGACGACGATACCTTTTCCGCAAGAAAGCGCGTGAAAGAATGGATCGCTGCCTTAAAGGAAGAAAATCCTAACGTGGAAAACAACATATTCCAAAGCATTCATAACGTGCAACTTGATACGCTTGCCGAATATAAAACGGATGGGCAAAAACATTCGTTTTTGGAAAAATTTGAAGAAAAGGACATATAACAAACGCTTGCTTGCATAAGATAGGGTATGCAAGAAAATAAAAATCATTTGGTGACCATTGAACAAAGGAAAACGATCAACGTGAGCGGCGTGGAAAGCGTTTCGGCGTTTTCAGAAGTGAAAATCGTGTTGACACTCGTTGGCGGAGGAAAAATGCACGTGGCGGGCAGCGATTTGAAAATTATCGGTTTTTCCAAAACTAACGGCACGTTCACGGCGGAAGGCTCGATTAGCGGCGTTTCTTATGGTGGAAAGTCGTTTGCGGCAAAGCTTTTTAAGTAAATGGACACGAGCAATCAATTCGCCGTGTTCGGGATATGCGTCGGGGTTGGGTTTCTCGGCGGCGTGCTCTTTGAAGCGTTTGCGTTTTTAAGGCTTTTGCTCTCTTGTCCGCGCGGAAAGAACAAACTGCTTGGCGGCGTGCTCGACGTGGCGTGTTTTCTCCTGTTTGCAGGCGCTTGCGTGTTTGTGGCATACCTGTTTCACTTTCCCTCTTTTCGGGTATATATGTGGATAGGGTATGCGCTTGGCGGCATATTATATTTAAAAACTTTGCATGAAATTGTTGCTTTTTTTGAAAGTGTGTGCTATAATGGTATTGCGAAACTGGTAAAAAAGGCAAAAAAACGAGAAAAAACTCTTTTCAAAAGAAAGGATTAGGATTTATGACACAAGATAAAATGAGAAAATTAATCGTGGCGTGCGCCGTTGCGGCGACGTTGCTTCTCGTGCTTTTGCTTAGCGTTTTAGTTTATCAATGGATAAAAATTGGCGTGTTGAACGGCAGAATTGAGCAAATTGAGCAAGAAAATGCACGCTTAGAAGAAACGATTGAGCAAGGCAAGAAAGACGCCGAATATTACGAATCGATTATGGGCAAGGAATGGCTTGCGTTCCAAAACGGTTTCGTTCGTCCCGATTAAGGAGAAAAATTTATGAAATATGCCGTGATTGATATCGGCTCGAATTCCGTTCGCCTGATGCTTGTGGCGAACGGAAAAGTTTTATATAAACGTCTTAACACCACCCGTCTTGGCGAAGGGCTCGCATCTTCCTCCCTTTTAAAAAGGGAAGCGATAGAGCGCACGGCAAACGCTGTGGCTGCCTTTTATCAAAGGGCGAGAGAAGAAAATGCTAAAAGCACGTATGCGTTTGCGACTGCGGCAGTGCGCACGGCGGAAAACGGCGGTGAATTTATTGAACGCGTGAAAACCCTTTGCGGTTTAAACGTGGAAGTGGTTGCAGGGGAAAAGGAAGCGGAGCTTGGCATTTTGGGCGCGCTTGGAAAGGGCGATGGCGCGGTGATCGATATGGGCGGCGCAAGCTGCGAAATCGCAATCAAATCAAATGGTAAAATCGTTTATAAAAAGAGCGTGGATATCGGCGTGGTGCGTTTAAAAGACGCATGTGGCACGGATAAAACAAAACTTATCCAAGCGGCTATGCGCGCGGCGGAAAAATACGGCGCGATTCCTAACGTCAAAGCCGTTCACGCAATCGGCGGCACGGCAACGACCTTAGGGGCTTTGGTGCTTGGTTTAACTAAATATGACGGCGAAACAGTGACGGGCACGGAAATCACGGTGCAAGAGCTCGAAAAAACGGCGGACAACCTTTTGAATATGCCGATTGAAGAAATTGCGGCGCTTCCTTGTATGCCCAAAGGCCGCGCGGATGTGATTGCGGGCGGTGCCGTTGCGCTTTGCACGATTATGCAAAAGCTTGGTATAGAGAAAATGATTGTAAGCGATCGTGATAATTTAGAAGGCTACGCGATCGAAAAGGGAATATTATGAGAAGAAAAACGGTTGCAACGATATATGCGATGTGTTGCGTCGCGCTATTGCTCGCGGGGCTTTCGCTCGTCTTTTATTTCGCTTTGAAATCGGGAAACGGCAACGCTAAACAAGCAATTCTTGGCATCGTGCTTTCGCTTGTGCTTGCGCCAACGCTGCACGAACTTGGTCACGTGGCGGTTGCAAGTTGGTGCGGCATGGAGCTTGCCTACGTGAAGTTTTTTTGCTTTAAACTTGTGAGAAAGAGCGGAAAATTGCGTTTTTCGCTCGCTTCTCCGTTTGCGCCCGATCAAACGCAAACGCTCCCTAAATATGGTGGAAACATGCAAAAGCGGGCGTGTCTTTATACGCTTGGCGGTTTGATTTTTGAAGGCGTTTTCACGCTCATTATCACTCTTACCGCTATCACGTTTGCGTGCTTTCAAATGCATTCGTTCTTGCTTTGGGGCTTGTTGCCTTATGCGGTTTATTTGTTTTTATTAAACGCTATGCCGCTTGAATATCCTAGCGGAAAAACGGATGCGCTTGTGTATCTTGGGTTAAAGAAAGGGGAGAGCGTAGAAGCGAATATGCTTGCAGCGATGGAAATTCAAGGCCTTTTATATGCAGGCGAAAGCTTTGCGGAAATTGACGAAAAGCTTTATTTTTCTGCACCGCAACTTTGCGAAGAAGAGCCGCTTTTTGCTGTGATGCTTGATTTGGGATATCGCTATTATCTTGAAAAGAACGAGCTTGAAAAAGCGGCGGATAAATTAAATCGGCTTGCCGCCACGCAGGATTATTTAGAAGATAGCGAAGTGGTGAAGATTGCCGCTGAGCTTACTTATATGCACTCGTTAAACGGCGATTATGATCGCGCGAAAGATAGTTCTAAGATTTGCGAAGAATACCTTAAAGAAGAAAACGTGACGGCGAAGCGTGTGCTTGCGGCATATTGCAAGGCGTTCGGTAAAGAAGAAGCCGTGGGCGCGTTGATAGAGCAAGCGGAAGAGATTTTGAAAGGCGAGCGCATCAAAGGCAAAGCAAAGGCAGAACGTATTTTACTTTCGCGCCTCGTATAAAAATTTTAACAAACGCGGATAATTATAAAAAACAAATTAGAGCGAATTATGAAAACTTGTAAAAAGGAAAACAACGAGAAACTTGGCGTAAGACGGGCGGGGATTTTAATGCCCGTCTCTTCCTTGCCGTCTAATCAAGGAATCGGCACGCTGGGAAAAGGAGCTTACGCGTTCATCGATTGGCTGGATAGCGCAGGCATGAAAATTTGGCAGGTGTTGCCACTGCTTCCCACGGGCTATGGTGATAGCCCCTATCAATCGTTTGCATCCGACGCACTTAACTATTATTTTATCGATTTTGAAGAGCTTGAAAGCCAAGGGCTTTTAAAGGCTTCCGATTATGCGGACGTGGATTTTGGGAGCGACGAGCGGCGTGTGGATTACGGCAAACAGTTTGAAAACAAAACGCAGGTGCTCAAAAAGGCGTTTGCGGCGTTTGATAAATCTGACGATAAATGGCAGGCGTTTTTAGCTTCGGGAAGCTATTTTGATTTCGCGCTTTTCACGTCGCTTAAAATTCGTTTTGGATATAAGCCTTGGGACGAATGGGACGAAGCCTTAAAACGCGCGAAAAAAGCGGCGATTGAAGCACATGTCCAAGCACACCGCGAAGAAATGGAATTTTGGCAATTTACCCAGTTTCTCTTTTTAGAGCAATGGAAAAAACTCAAAGCGTATGCAAATGGCAAAGGGATTTCGATCATGGGAGACATGCCCATTTACGTCGCTTACGATAGCGTGGAAACGTGGCTATATCGGGGGCAACTGTTTGCGCTTGATCGAAAGGGCAATCCTTCGCTCAAAGCAGGTGTGCCACCCGATGCGTTTAGTGAAGAAGGACAGCTTTGGGGCAATCCCGTTTACGATTGGAAGAAGATGGAAAAGGACGGCTATTTGTGGTGGAAAAACCGTATCCGCTATGCGTTTTCCTTGTTTGATATCGTCCGCATTGATCATTTCCGTGGTTTTGATCGCTTCTATGCAATCCCTGTGGGCGCGGAAACGGCGAAAGAAGGGAAGTGGAAGAGCGGTCCGAAAGCTAGGCTTTTTGAAGATATGAAAACGTGCGCAATCGTAGCGGAAGATCTTGGCGTGATTGATAGCGGCGTGAGAAAACTTATGAAAGACACGGGCTATCCCGGCATGAAAGTGTTTGAATTTGCGTTCAACGGCGATCCTGAAAACGAATATTTGCCGTCGCAATATAACACGAATTGCGTTGCGTACACGGGCACGCACGATAACGACACGCTGAGATCCTTTATTGAAAGCATGAGCACAAAAGAGCGTCGGGCGTTTGAAGAACGCTTGGAAGAAGAATGCTTAGAAGCGGACGTTGCGTATATCAAAGAAACGATAGAAGACGAATGCGAAAGCATCATTCGGTTGCTGATGAGTTCGAAAGCGGACACGGTGATTGTGCCCATGCACGACGTGCTTTGTTTTGGCGAAGAAGCGCGGCTCAACGCCCCGTCTACGGTGAGCAATCGAAATTGGACGTTCCGCTTCACGCTAAAAGATTTAAAAAATAAAAAAGCCGCTTGGTTAAAATCCCTGACGGAAGAATATCAAAGATAAACATAAAAACTATCTCTTAAACGGAGATAGTTTTTTCTTTTTTTGAATAAAAAAGGGGGAAGATAGAAAAACTAAAAGAAAAAGGTTGCCGAAGATTTTTGCTTGGGCGAGAAGTGAGGTGTGTTTTATGAAAAAAAGTGTAAAAGCTGCGTGCGGTGTGCTTGCGTTTTGTTTTGCGTTGCCCGTTGCAGGTTGTAGCTGTATGGGCGATCCAAATGCGATCAAATTAACCGTTTGGGTGTCGGAAGCCGATCGCGCGTTCGCAACGCAGGTGGCAAAGGATTTCAAGGCGGCAAATCCTGAAAAAAATTACAACATCGTGATCGATATACAGGGCGAAAACGACGTGGCAACACGCGTTTTAAACGATGTGGAAAATGCCGCCGACGTATATTCTTGCTTGAATGATCAGCTTAGCAAATTTATCAACGGTGATGCGCTCGCGCAAATTGCAGGGGAGCGCTTGGAACGAGTGAAGGCGGTAAACTCGGAAGATTCTATCGATTCCGTCACCCTTTCGGTTGCTGGGAAAACGGGCGTTTACGGCATGCCGTACACCGACAACACCTTTTTCCTTTATTATGATAAATCGGTGTTTAGCGAAACGGACGTGCAAAGCATCGACGGCATTTTGAGTAAGTGCTCAGGCAACAAGAAATTTGCCTTTCCTATGACGGACGGGTGGTATACATCCGCTTTCTATTTTGGAAAAAATTTGGGCTATCAAGTGACGTATAACGAAAGCCTTGCCGAAACGAATATTGTTTGCGATTTCGACAGTGAAACGGGCGAACAGGTCACGCAAGCAATGTGGGATTTTGTCAAAGATAATCGAGTGAAAGCGGATGCGGACGATTCTAAAATTACGGCAGGCTTTAACGACGGCTCGATCGTTGCGGCGGTGTCGGGAACGTGGAATAGAACGACGATCGAAAGCTATTTAGGGGATAATTTCGCGGCGGCAAAATTGCCCACTTACACCTTTGCAAAGGGTACGGCAAAGGAAGAGCAAGTGCAGCTCGTTGCCTTTGCTGGCTATAAACTTATGGGCGTGAATAATTATTCAAAGAACAAGACGGACGCTATGGATTTTGCTGAATTTTACACGAATAGGGAAAATCAAATCAAGCATTTTGAAGCGCGTGGGTTTGTACCGACGGACGAAACGGCAAGAGCGGACGAGCGTGTGCAGGCGGACGTTTGCGCGAAAGCCATCACGGCGCAACTTGCACATTCCAAAACGCAAAAGGGGGTGCCGTCTACGCTTTGGGTGCCTTTGCGTGGCTTGGGCTCAGCAATGATTACGGGCGCGCAAAGCGGCAATTTTGATTTAAAAGCGCAGCTCAAAGCGTGCGTAGACGCGATTGAAACGACAACGCAAACCAAAACGGAGCAATAAAGGTAAACAAAAAGGAGAGAAGAAATGGGTCAAGACAAAACGAAAAGGGAAAAATCGCGCTTTTTTGGAGAGCTTGTGAGTGCGATGAAAAACGGTTCGTTTTACACCCGTCTCTCCTTTCTTTTTATGGGATTTGGGCAAATCGCGCGCGGACAACTCGTCAAGGGTTTGCTCTATTCCCTTTTGCAAGCGGCGTTTTTAACGTTTATGATTTTTTTCGGCTGGCATTATATCGCGCATTTGTTTTCGGGGGATTTGGGCACGAAGCTTTCGGGAGAGATTTGGAACGAAGAATTGCAAATTTTTGAAAAGGTTAAGGGCGATAACAGCTTTTTGATTTTGCTCTACGGGGTTGCGACTTTGCTTTTGATTGCGCTATTTTTGATCGTTTGGGGAATGAACGTGAAAGGGGCGTATGAAAACGATAAAAGGCTTGCGCTCGGTGAGAGCGTAAAAACCTTTCAAGACGACGTGCGCTCGCTTTTAAATGAAAAATTTTATATTCCTTTGCTTTTGCCACCCTTTGTCGGTTTACTCGTGTTCACGGTGATGCCGCTTGTGTTCATGGTGCTCATCGCGTTCACCAATTACGATTACGCGCACACGCCCCCAGGAAAATTGTTCGATTGGGTGGGGTTTGCCAATTTCAAAACCATTTTCTCTCTTTCGGGCGGGGCGAGCGGCTTTGCGTTCGTGTTTCTGCGCGTACTGTTATGGACGTTCGTGTGGGCGTTTTTCGCAACGTTCACCAACTATTTTTTAGGGCTCGTGATTGCGCTTTTGATCAACAAAAAGGGGATCAAACTCAAAGGGCTTTGGCGAACCTTGTTCGTGGTGGCGATCGCCGTGCCGCAATTCGTGACGTTGCTACTCATGCAAAAAATACTCGACACCGACGGCATTTTAAACAAAATTTTAGGCACGAATATTCTATGGTTAGCCGATCAAAGATATTTCGCTTTGCTTCCAAGGCTGATGATCATTCTCGTCAACATTTGGATTGGTGTGCCGTATACGCTGTTGATGTGCTCGGGCATACTTTTAAACATTCCCACCGATTATTATGAGGCGGCGAAAATTGACGGCGCTTCGCCCGTGCGAATTTTTATGAGCGTCACGCTTCCCTATATGTTGCACGTGACCACGCCTTATCTCATCACGCAATTTGTGGGGAACATCAACAATTTCAACGTGATTTGGCTTTTGACGGGCGGCGGGCCTGTGGACAACGTGTATTATGGGAGCGGCTCGCAGGCGCAATCCACCGATTTGCTTGTGACGTGGTTATATCGTTTGACGACCGATCAAAACCCTAAATATAACGTAGCTTCGGTGCTTGGGATCGTCATTTTCGTGATTAGTGCGGTGTTGTCGCTTATCACGTATAACAAAACTTCGGCGGCAAAAGGGGAGGATACCTTTCAATGATTGGGAAATCTATCAAATCGGTGCGAAATAAGGTGTCGAACGCGCTCACGTATGTGCTACTCGCTTTGCTTGGCACACTTTGGGTGTTGCCCATTTTCTATCTGGTTTATACGGCGTTTCGTGTGACCCCTTCGACGGGGATTATCAACACGCTTTTCCCTGGCGATTTAAAGCTAGGCTTGGGAAATTTCGTGCGCCTTTTTTCCGACACGCTGTTCACGCGATGGCTACTCAACACCCTTCTTGTTGCCACCTGCTCGTGCGCGCTCACGACCGTGCTCGTCTTGATGGTGAGCTACGCGTTGTCGCGGCTTAAATTTAAGCTTCGGAAGCCGATCATGAACGTGTTGCTCGTGTTGGGTATGTTCCCTGGATTTATGAGCATGATCGCCGTATACTTCATTTTAAAAGCGGTGAATTTAACCAATTCGCTTCTTGCGCTCATTTTGGTGTATTCGGGAAGCGCGGCGCTTTCCTATTATATATGCAAAGGCTTTTTCGACACCGTGCCAAGGGCAATGGAAGAAGCGGCGATCTTGGACGGCGCAAATCAACCGACGGTGTTTTTGAAGATCATTTTACCGCTTGCAAAACCGATTATCGTCTACACAGTGCTTACGTCGTTCATTTCCCCGTGGTGCGATTTCATCTTCGTCAACACGATTATAAGCGATCGCGAGCTTTACACGGTGGCGCTGGGGCTTTATAAAATGATTAACGCCGAAAAGAACAGCTTTAACGATAATTTCACCGTCTTTTGCGCAGGCGCGTTCTTCGTGGGTGGGATTATCGTCACGCTGTTTATGAGCATGCAACGCTACTATGTTGAAGGGGTCACCAGCGGCGCAGTCAAGGGGTAAAAATTCAATAAAAGGAACGGGCTGAAATAGCTCGTTTTTTTGTTAAAATTTGTAATTTTTTTATAAATGTCTTGACAATGGTGGAAAAGTGTGCGATAATAAAGGTAGATCATAAAAAGGAGTTTTCTTTTATGAAAAAATCGGGGAAATTTTTGTTGGTTTTTTTGGCGACTTTGAGCGTGCTTTGCGGCGTGCTTGGCTTGGTCGGGTGTGGAGGAACGGACAGCTCTTCTGCTGCAGGCGATGAGACGGAACCAGTTGCTTTCTCAGAGGGCTTGAAGTATAGGTTGCTTGACGACGGCACGTATCACGTGTCGGGGCTGGGCAGCTGTAAGGATACGGACATCGTGATTCCTGCTACGTATATCGGAAAAGCGGTGACAGGCATCCACGAAAAAGCGTTTGAGAATCGCAGCAGTTTAAAGAGCGTGAAAATGCCCGACAGTATCACGAGTATCGGCGAAGCAGCGTTTTTAGGTTGCAGTGGTTTAACGAGTGTGAAAATGCCCGACAGTGTCACGAGTATCGACAAAGCGGCATTTTATGCTTGTGAAAGCTTAACGAATATTGTCGTTCCCGATAGTGTTGTAAGTATCGGCGAAAAGGCTTTTGGTTCTTGCCATTCTTTAACGGAAATCACCTTGCCGTTTGTAGGGGAAAACAAGGACGGAACAGGCGACCCACGCTTGGGTTATATCTTTGCGCTGACGAGCTATTCTGAAAGAGGCTTCGTTCTCCCTAGTTCGTTGCGGAAAGTGACGATAACGTCTGGCACGAGTATTAATAATTATGCGTTCTCCTATTGTTATGAATTGACGGAGATTATACTCCCCGACAGTGTCAAGACTATTGGAACTAAAGCGTTTAGTAAGTGTAGCAATTTAACGGCCATAGAAATACCTGACAACGTGACGAGTATCGGTGATTCTGCGTTTTTTGAATGTACTAGTTTGAGAAGCATAGAAATACCTGACAATGTGACGAGTATTGGCGTTGGTGCGTTCTATAATTGTTATGGTTTAACGGATGTGGTGATCGGCGATGCCGTCACGACGATTGGTGGTAGTGCGTTCAGTGGTTGCACGACTTTGGAAGAGATTGTAATTCCCAACAGCGTCACGACGATTGGTGGTAGTGCGTTCAGTGATTGCACGAGCTTAACGAGCGTAGTGATTGGTGACGGTGTTACGAGTATGGGCGAAGAGATGTTCTGGCGTTGTGCAAGCTTAAAAAGCGTGCAAATTGGCATCAACGTCACGAGCATCGGGGACAGGTTGTTCTATGCGTGCCCGAGTTTAATGAGCATAACCGTAGGTGAGAACAACACGGCGTATAAGGCTATTGACGGCAATTTATATACGAAAGATGGAGCAACGCTGATTCAATATGCAATAGGCAAAACAAACGCTTCGTTTGCCGTTCCCAACGGCGTGAAAAACATCGGTCTTGACGCGTTCCGTTCAGGCGTAAAATTAACGAGCATAACCATTCCCGACAGTGTGGAAAGCTTTGCCGACGGTGCATTTCAAGATTGCACAAACTTGACGAGCGTATATATAACAAGCTTAGAAGCATGGTGTGATATATCGTTTGTTGATTACGATGCAAATCCCTTATATTATGCGCATAGTTTATATTTGGATAACGAGCTTGTGACGGAGCTTGAAATTCCGAATGCGAGAACGGAAATAAAAAATTTCGCCTTCCAAGGTTGCACACACATAACAAGCTTAGAAATCCCAGACAGTGTGGAAAGTATCGGTGAGAGTGCGTTCGCTGGTTGCACAAGTTTAGCGAGCGTGACGATCGGCGACGGTGTAGAAAGTATCGCTAATGGGGCATTCTCTTCTTGCACAAGCTTAACGAGCGTGTCGATTGGCAATGGTGTGAAATCTATCGATTACAGGGCGTTCGACGATTGCGCGAATCTAACGAGCGTACATATAGCAAGCATAGAAGTGTGGTGTAATATATCGTTTGTTGACTATAATTCCAATCCCTTATATTATGCAAAGAATTTATATTTGAATGGCGAGCTTGTGACGGAGATCGAAATTCCGAACACGATAACGGAAATAAAGGACGATGTGTTCTATAATTGCGCTAACCTGACGGAGGTTGTCATTCCCGATAGCGTTACGAGTATTGGTAATGCGGCGTTTGCTGGTTGCGATAACTTGACGAAGATGATAATTCCCGATGGCGTCACGGATATTGGTAATAGTGCGTTCAATTCTTGTGATAGCTTGACGGAAATTGTAATTCCCGACAGCGTCACGCGTATTGGTATTGCGGCGTTTGCTAGTTGCACGAATTTAACGAGCGTAGTGATTAGTGACGGCTTGGAAAGTATCGACAATAGTGTGTTCCGTGATTGCACAAGCATAACGAGTTTAACTTGTCCTGCTTCGGTGATTTTATATATGCCGAAGAGCAATTTTCAAACGCTTGTCATCACTTCGGGCGAATATATTGGCGGTTGGGCGTTCCGAAATTGCACGAGCTTAACGAGCGTTGTGATTGGCGCGAGTGTAAAGACTATTCAAGATAGTACATTCGCTGGTTGTGTAAACTTAACAAGCGTTGAGATGGGCGATGGTATGGAAACTATTGGTCGTGACGCGTTCTATAATTGCACGAACTTACCGAATGTTGACATTGGCGACAACGTGATTACGATTGGTGATTCCGCATTTAAAAATTGCACAAGCTTAACGAGCATTGTCATTGGCGATGGCGTGGAGAGCATTGGGTATCGTGCGTTCGAGGGTTGTGCCAACTTAACGAGCGTTTTGATTGGCGAAAGTGTAGAAACGATTGGTGCTTTTGCATTCGCTGATTGCGATAAATTAAACTTTAACGAATATGGAAATTGTAAATACTTAGGCTCGGAAGATAATGCACACTACGTGCTTATGCAGGCGAGCGACACGGAGGGTAGCACTTATACCATCCACGAAGCCACGAAGATAATTGGAGGTTATGCTTTCGCTGGTTGTGAGGGCGTGACGAGCATACTTATCCCTGACAGCGCCACGAGCATCGGTGAAGGTGCGTTCCAAGATTGCACAAACTTAACGAGTGTAACTTGCCCTGCTTTAGCTATTTTGTATATTCCGAAAAACAATTTGCAAACGGTTGTTATCACTTCGGGGGATTCAATTGCGGCAAGAGCATTCGCTTCATGCAGGAGCTTAACGAGCGTTGTGATTGGTGATAGCGTGGAAAGCATCGGCGATAAAGCATTCTCTTCTTGCACGAGCTTAACGAGCGTTGTGATTGGCGATGGCGTGGAAAGCATTGGCGATCAAGCATTCTATTATTGCGAAAGTTTAACGAGCGTATATTATAAAGGCACGGCAAGCGATTGGGAGAAAATTTCGTTTAATTCTTGGAACGGCAAGTTGACAAGCGCTACGAGATATTATTATAGCAAGCAAGCTCCTACCGAAGCAGGGAATTGGTGGCACTATGATGAGAATGGAGAAGTGGTCGCTTGGTGAAACAAACAAGATAAAAGATAAGAGAGAATAGAAAAAGAAACATTTAAAAAACCGCCGTTTGCGAAGACGCACACGGCGGCTCTTTTTTACCTTATTTCTGGTCTTTAATCACAAGCATTTCAAGGAAAGCTACGAGCG
>JAZOLI010000083.1:0-4413 GCA_045652965.1 Candidatus Scatosoma sp. | reverse complement strand
CCATGCAAATAGTTTCAATATATCTTTCAGTCCTTTTAATCATCAACTGATCGTCTATTGAATCAACTATTACCAGCAAAATCATAATGAGCACCGCTACCGTGCAAGGCACTCTAACCAAATCAAGATACTCTGGATAAGCCAAAAAGCAGAATTCACGAATAGCCGCCATTATAAAGCACGCGCAAAACAAAACCGTTGAAATTATGTTAATCCAAGAAAACCTTAATTCAACCCTTGCTTTTGTTGCTTTACGCCTTTTAAAATCAAATAACATACCTAACCCCTTTTTATTTTTTTACCGCTTCCGCGGTTATTGCCTTTCCTTAATTACTACCGCCACCGTGACTTCCAATCACATACGCATAAGCGGCAATAACAGTTCCCTGTGATACCGGATGCGTTGTACCGTCAAGTATAGTTTCACCACTTGCGCTTCTTACAAGTTCACCGTCGATATAAAATCCACCCGTATTACACTTGCTTTCAACCCACTCACCCCACGTCATGTCCGACAAAGCGGCGTAGCTCATACCGTCAATTGTAAAAATGATTGTTCCGCTTACTGCGTTATCCGTGAACCAAAAGTTAAAAATAGAATCAACCGTTTGTGTGTCCTCGAAAACCACAGTGCGATAAGCTTCGTCAATCCAACCATCTTTGTCATAAACAAGCGTATCACCGTAATATAAGCCATCACCCATTACAGCCGTCATTTTTGAATAAGTGACGCCGTTGGAAATGAAATCAACATTTGCTAACGCAGACGGATGTATGCCACCATAATCAAAGTAGACGGTTTCAAAAAACAACCACGTACCACTTACTTGCGCGGTTTCTTCAGGTTGTTCGTTTTCAACGTTCTCCGCTTCTCCGCATGCCGTACACTCACCCCATTGATATACATGTCCCGTCGCTTTAACAACTGTGCCTTCTTCCACTTCCGCGCCACAAGCAACACATATTGTATCGCCCGTATAGCCGTCTTCCGTGCACGTAGCAGCAACGGCTTCTACGATTTTCGTTTCTTCGTGCTCGCAAAACACCTTATCCACCCAACTTTCCATTTTCGATGCAACCGAACAACCTGCAAGCAACATACAACCTGCTGTCATCACCGATAATCCAACTCCCAACAATGCTTTTTTAATATCAGCTTTCATAAAAACCCCTTCGACGGACTTCCGATCCGTCTTTTTATTTTTTAGCCGCCTGCGCGGTTATTGCCCTTTTATCTTCGCTCTGGGCGCGTTTTTTGCCGCTTAAAGCTCGAAAACATCTTTCTTTTCACTCTTTAAGCCGTCGATCAATCTCTGTTTTACCTGTTCAAACGGCTCTTTTGTTGTCAAATAGTGTTGCTCGTACCCACCGCCGAATAATCGTTTTCTACCAGCAATGATAATTAACGTTTCACCTGTCGTTGGATACTCTGCTAATCCAAGCAAACGCCTTTTTTCAACAACCACCCGAAACGGGGGTGCATCATCTTCCCAACATAAAAATTCAACCATATCCATAATTTCGTCTCCACTCGTGAAAATTTTATAAAATTGTCTCGTTTTATTTATTTTTACAAATAAATCGTTTCGCTTTTGCTCAACTTTGTGATATAATATAATTTAAAGGGGTTAAGCAATTCTTTTTAATGCCCGTAGAATTAAAAGAACGGGTAAATCTAAAAAGGAGGTAGCTTTATGTCAACCCTTAATGCAGTTCTACGAATTATTGTAAAACTAATCGCTTTGGTGTTTTCCCCTTTCGTTATCGCGTTAATTCTCGTCTTCTGGCTTTTATCTTTCTTGATTGACCTTCTCTCAAAGAAAAGCGACGAAGAACATTTAAGCGAACGCGACGTCCGAAAACGAAACACCGACAGAACAAACAAGCGCAGACATTCAATGCTTGATTTAATCTTTGATTATTTCAAAGCAGTGTTCAGCTGGTAGTTCACAATAATCCGCAAAACGTACATTTCAAGAAAATCACTGCTCTATTTTTTGGGCGGTGATTTTTTCTTGCCCTGTTTTACGTTAAACCCTTGCTTCTTCGCCCAATTTACCGCACCCCTTTCCGTTTTTCAATTATTTGGCGCAGAATGAAGCACGCGCTTTTCCTTGCCGTCTATCGCAACAAGTCCAAAATATTGTGATTTTGTCCCCTTATTTACGCAATACGGTTTTACCGTCAACGGCTTTTGTTTTTTGAACATAATTTCTGCCTCCTATCTTCTTTCTCCGAACCCAGAACCTGCCCAATTTCGCACGATTTTCTATTTCATAGATTTTATATTGATTATTCTATGTTATAGAATTTTGATTGTATTATAACATCTGCATTATAGATTTGTCAAGCGTTTTTTGAAAAAATGTTGTAAAATATTTCTACAATATAGATTTTTAAGAGGTTTTTCATGTCTATTGGAGAAAAAATTAGAGAACTTCGGCTTGAACGTGAATTGTTGCAAAAAGAATTAGCTGCAAAAATTCATATTGCAGCTAATACATTATCGCAATTTGAGAGCGACAAAGCGAATCCTAGTTATGACGTTTTAACTTCTTTTGCGGATTTTTTCGGAGTCAGCACGGATTACCTGCTGGGACGCGAGGACGATTTCGGCAATATTAATGTTTCCAGCTCCGCCCCAGCTCTGACTTCGGAAGAACAGCACTTGCTTGACACTTTCCGTAAACTCAACATGAAAAACCGTATGCACGTTTCGACGTATGCGGATATTCGGCTGGAAGATCAAGGCGCAAGCAACGTCGGGAAATTGGGTTAAATAATTGCTTCCTTTTTTCGGCTTATTTTTTTATACTTTCTCCATGCGCGAAAGCGTAAATACACATGGAGAAGGTTTTTGAAATGATAACCGAAAAAGAAATGCAGGATTTAGACACAGCCGCACGTTTAATCGTGGGCATACTTGAACGCCACCGTATAAGCGAAGAGAACGCCGTCCAGCGACGCGCTCTTTTTACTCTATGGGACAACACAAAAGGGGGTAAAACCGAAAAAGAAGAAGAAAGTGGGCATAGTAAAACTTTAAAATTCACAAAAAAGGAGATTGAATCTATGCCAATACAATACAAAAACTTATTTTTTACAGAAAACGCCGTCGCGCATATAAGAATACGCAACGGCATTTATTACGAAATCAGATGTCAAATTAAAGGCGCTAAAATCACGGTATCGAGCAAAGATCTTGCAAGTGCGAAGAAGAAATTTATCGGAAAACTGCACGAGCTTGAATTGAAAGAAGAAAAAGCACGTGAGCTGGAAACGGTGGGAAACGGAATCACCTTCTACGAGTACGCGGACGAATGGTTGGAAACGGTGAAAAAGCCGACCGTAAAAGCAACGACTTACGACGACTACGTTTCCATATTCAACTGCCATTTATTCCCAACGTTCGGAGAGCGCGAGCTTCGCTCAATCACGAGAACGGAAGCGCAACAATACTTAAACGGATTCATTGAACAAGGTAAAAGCCGTTTGGCGCATAAGCAGAAGCAAATTCTCACTTCGCTTTTTGAATATGCGCTTATAGATGAACTTATTCCGAAATCGCCAATGCAAAAAATAAAACTGCCGACGCACGAAAGCGAAAACGGCAGGGCATTGACGGTAGATGAAGAAAGAGAATTTGTCGCCCGGTGTTTAAATTCGGAAACGTTAAGCGGAAAAGCGTTTGTTTTTATGCTTTGCACGGGGCTACGACGTTCGGAGCTGGTGACGGCGCAAATTGCCGGGGAATGGATCATAGTCGTTTCGGCGAAGCAGAGAAAAGGAAAAATCGAGCGGCAACGCAAAATTCCAATCTCACCGCGCCTGCGTCGGTTATTGCCGAACCTTGAAACGGAGCTTGAAACGTTTAAGGGAATGTATATGAACCGTTTAGGGCGAACGTTCAAGGAATGGTTGCCGGCGCACCACTTGCACGAACTGCGCCACACGTTTATAACGCGAGCGCAGGAATGCGGCATTGCCCGGGAAGTTGTTTCTTTGTGGGCAGGACATAAGGCGGATAACACGATGACGACAAACGTATACACGCATTTTTCGGAAGAGTTCCAGCTGCAGGAAATAAAGAAGTTTGACTATTGATTTTACCCAACATTTACCCAACTCAACAAAAAAAGGTGTCGTTGAACGACAAAAAGGCACGAAAAAAGCGTTGATTACGTTAAAAATCAAGGCTTTTGGCTGCCCCTGTCAGGCTCGAACTGACGACACACGGATTAACAGTCCGTTGCTCTACCGACTGAGCTAAGAGGCAATAAAAGCGGCGATTACCTATCCTCCCGACGGTTAACCGTAAGTACTTTCGGCGTAAAAGAGCTTAACTTCTGTGTTCGGAATGGGAACAGGTGGATCCTCTTTGCCATCATCACCGCTATCGTTATAATCATTATT
>JAZOLI010000082.1:0-14871 GCA_045652965.1 Candidatus Scatosoma sp. | reverse complement strand
GTCAAATTTTTGAGCGCAAATTTTTCAAAAAAATATTTTTTCTATCATTCCTCAAACGCTTGATTTTTTATGCAAAATTGCTTATAATATTTTGTAGAGAAAAATTTTTAATTTCGAGGTACAATTTATGAACGTTATTATCACCGAAAATTATGACGAAATGAGCAAAAAGGCAGCGGAACTTATCATTGATCTCATCAAGAAAAATCCCAAAGCCGTGCTCGGTTTTGCAACGGGTTCTAGCCCTATCGGTCTTTATAAAAACTTAATCAAAGACCACAAGGAAAACGGCACTTCTTATAAAGATGCTTTCACCGTCAATCTCGACGAATACGTGGGTTTAACCGCCGATCACGATCAAAGCTACGCATATTTCATGCGCACCAACTTGTTCGATCATATCGACGTGAAGAAAGAAAACACAAATCTTCCCAGCGGTAGCGCGCCTTGCACGAAAGCGGAATGCGATCGTTATAACGCGCTTTTGGACGAACATCAACAAGACGTGCAAATTTTGGGCTTAGGCCCAAACGGACACATCGGTTTCAACGAACCCAACACCCCGTTTGATTCGGTGACGCACCTTGTCGATCTCACCGAAAACACCATCAAGGACAACTCTCGTCTTTTCAACTCCATCGACGAAGTGCCTCGCCAAGCGCTTTCCATGGGCATCAAAAACATTATGCAAGCGAAATCGATCGTGATGGTCGTTTCGGGCAAAAACAAAGCGGAAGCCGTGAAAGGCATGGTGAAAGGCGAAATCACGCCTGCTCTCCCCGCTTCTGTGTTGCAGCTCCACCCCTTCGTGACGATCGTTTGCGATAAGGACGCGGCGAGCTTGCTTTAATCTTTCACGAAAACAAAAATTTAACCGTGGCGCTTTGCCACGGTTTTTTTTATTAAATGCAAAAAAATACTCGTCCCCTTTTTAAAAACGCTAGCCTTCTCGCGCGCGCTATCTTATAATGTATGCGCCTACGCACGCGCATGCGTGTTTCAAACTGCAAAAAAATACTTTTTAAAGAAGCAAATTATGAAAACGTTAAAAATTCTTATCCATTTTGGTTGCCAGCGTGCTCGCGCTCGGCGTAATGCTTATCTCGGCTTGCGGAGACAACGGGGCGTCGCAAACAGTCTACATACAAGACGAAAACGACAACGCTAAATAAAAAACGCTCTCTTGCACACTGCGCATGAGAGCGTATTTTATTTTTATTTTTTAACGATACGGTTCATCCACGTCTGTCAACCCCAAGATGTAATCGGTAGAAACCCTATAAAATCTTGCAAGCTCAACCAATGTTTCAATCGGCAACTGTCTTTGCCCATTTTCATATTGCGAATAAGTATTTTGCCGAACGTGTAATTGTTCGGCAAGCCTTTTTTGCGTAATGCCTTTTTCCTCCCGAATCTCCCTTAATCGCATAAACCACTCTCTTTAATTTCTATAAATTTATTATACGAAATCTCAATGCGAGATATTGACATTTATCTCAAATTGTGATATGCTTAAATTGTCGGAAAAATTTGGAGGTGTTTTTATGAACCGTTTATTTAAATCTCTTCTTACATTACTTCTCGCCACATGCTGTTGCTTTTTAGTTTGTTGCGCATATTATCCAACAGACAGTGAAAACTCTTCTGTAAATAAAGAAACGTGTAATCACAATTATACCTGGAGCACACTCAAAGAATCAACCTGCACTACGTCAGGAATAAAAATGGGTACATGCTCTAAATGCTTAAAGATAGAATACTACGCCATTGACTTGATTCCGCACGATTATAACTGGATTGTTCTCCAAGAACCGACGTGCACCACCCCAGGAATAAAAATGAACAGATGTTCTATATGTTTAAAAGGCGAACCTCAATCCATCGACTTAATTCCGCACGATTATAGTGCAGGCACGTTTTGCAAGATGTGCGACACAATGAATAACCCCGATTTTTACGTTCCCGACAATTTTAACGGCGGTCTTACAATAAAGGAAATCAACAACAAGCTTGCCTTGTTTGGTTATTCACTTAATCATTTCACGCAAATAGAAATTTCTCACGTATATATAAACAACAACGGCATTGTAAAGTTCTTGATTGGTGAAACAACCCTATCCGTCTCTGATTTACAGTGCGATTATCCAGTAACATCCAATTTGTCAAGAACTATTCGCGCAATCAAAATAAGAAAAACTTCACAATTAAATGTATATGTCGTCGATTCCACCAACCAAGAAACCTATATTGGCTCATTAGACGGCACGGGCAAAATCGAACGTTTATTCGTCAATGAAAACAATGATTTATTCGTGGTGTACAGCCATAACGCCACAATAAAAATAGGAACCCTTAATATGTACAACTCAGGCGAATTTGACAATCTTATCTATCGCAAGATTGCAGGGAAAAACGAATACGCCGTAATCGGCATTACTCAAACAGAAGACGAGCACATCAAAATCCCCGACACACACAATGGTTTACCCGTAACGCTTATCGAAAATTATGCTTTTGAAGCAAACCAAAATATAAAAAGCGTACAAATAGGTCAGTTTGTCAACACAATAGGCGCTTGGGCGTTTTGGAAATGTTCTTCCCTGGTATCCGTATATCTCCCCAATTCTTCTTTAAAAATTGACAACGGAGCATTTTATAGAACAAACCTCACTACGATCTATTATCAAGGAAGTCAAAAAGACAAAAACAACAACATAATTATTCCTACTTTCTATAACCAGCCGCTATTTGAATGTAATTGGATTTACAACTACAATTCAAACAATTAATCCATCTAAAACGGAAGCAAAACACAAAAACGCCGCCCGAAGCGCATTGCTTGGGTAGCGTTTTATCTTTTTTATCGGTTTATAAAATTCTTATTTTTGATTTTGCGGTGCTTTCACCACGTTGATGGTCAATTGATTTACACCAAGATCAACCTTTAACAAATCGCCCTCTTCATATTTTTGAAAACGAAGTTTATCTGCGATAAGCGTTTCAAGCGAGCCTTGGAAGCCCCCATTGCAAACACCACCTTTCGCCGTAGCATTCGCCATCATCGCTGCTTTTGTTTGCGAATCCTTTTGAAGGATAAATTTCGCCGCGCTTTCCGTGAGTGTCAAATGAATTTGCTTCTCATGCACGGGAATATCTTTCACAACGCGAACGCCCGTACGCATAAGCAACACCGTTCCGCAAACAGGGCAAATATACGCTGTTCTTCCGCTCTTTGCGCTAAGCGCCGCGCCGCACTTGGTGCAATTGATCACAAACGTTTTCGATTGATCTATTTCAACAGGTACAGCTTCCACTTCGGGAACAACTTGCACGTTTTGGGGACATCTTTTTTCTTTCATAATATAAACCATCCTTTCATTATTTCTTTATTTTTACGGAGTTTAGCTCCGTTTTTCACTTCTTCTTGCGGCTATTTACTATCCGTCATTGCGGCTTCGTCATTGCGATTGGCATCAAACGCTTCCTTTGCGCTGCCGCCTGCACTGTTTAAGCCGCTATGGTCTCCAAAAAAAGGGCAAACTGAGACACAATAAAATTATACGTATCTATTGTATAACTTTTTCATCTTTTTGTCAAGAATTTTTTATGAATAAAAAAAGAACCTTGCAAAAAGGCTCTTTTTCAACAAATTTTTTGTTTATAAAACCACTAGGTTGAATAGCATAAACATGAGCGGTATAGAAATCACGGAAAATAAATGCGAAACGAGCGCCATACCAGCGGCATCGGAAGTATCCTTACCGTAAGCGGCAGGCACGACGATCGCGTTGAGCCCAACGGGCATACATGCAAAACACATGCCGCAAATCAAGAACGTTTCGCTTATAAACGTGCTTTGGGGAATGAACGCAAACACGAGCACGTACAAAAGCGGATACGCAAACAATTTGATAGCCGAAAGCACGTAAATGCGCCACTTTTTCAAAAGTTTCAACACGTCGCATTTGCCGATTACCATACCCGTCAAAAGCATAGCAACGGGCGACATACAACTTCCCGCCGCATCGATTACACTCACAAAGCTTGTAGGCAGGTATGCGTTAAGTCCCGTTAAACCAAGAATAAGCCCAACAAACATACAAACGAACATAGGGTTTAAAAACGCCTTAATGCGATCGCTAAGCGTTTGCTTTTGTTCTCCATCCGAGCTACCCAAGATAAGCAAAACGGGCGCCCCCCAAAGATAAATAACAAACCAAAGCGGCAACGTAAACACGAGATAATTGAAGAAAATTTCAGGAAACAACGCGGAAACGATTGCATTTCCCATATAGGCAAAGTTAGAAAACGTAAGCCCGTAAGCGGCAATGTTGCGCAAGAAATTTTCCTTAAAACAAAGCTTAGCCGCAACAATCGAAAGGGGCAAAAACACGGCAAGCAAAACCAAGCTCATCACAAGCAGTTGCCACACCGAAGCAAGCGTTTGGGGATCGCAATATTTGATAAACGTACCCATCACAAGCGCAGGGATAAACAAAAGATTTTCAAGCTTGGAAAGCACCCCCGCCGAATTATCAGGCACAAACTTCCATTTTGAAAAAATAAACCCGATCACGATAAACGTAAACAGGAACAACATTTGATTAAATATAGGTTCAAACAATTCCATTTTATACACTTCCTTTCTAGCAGGGGATATTATATCACAAATTTTCGCCCCTGTCAACAAAACGCGCTCCCCTCCGCTCTTTTGCTCAAAATATATTCTTCTTTTTTGCGTATATATGCCCATATCCTTGACAAAATCCGTTTTTCGCTGTATAATATAAACAAAAACGCGCAAACAGGAGCAACCTATGAGCCTTAACGAACGGCAAAGCGAAATTTTAAAAATCTTAAAAAAAGACAAGCGCGCAAACGTGCATGAGCTTGCGCAAGCGTTATACGTAAGCGAAGCCACCATTCGTCGCGATTTAAACGATATGAAAGATCTTGGGCTTGTGGAGCGTAGCCACGGGGGCGCGATTTTACCCGAAAACTCGGAAGAAACGTCGCTCTTTTTCCGTTTAGAGAAAAACGCAAGCGAAAAGGAACGCGCAGCAACGAAAGCGCTTCCGCACGTCCCCTTTTTCAAATCGGTGTTTATCGACAGTTCGTCCACGGCGCTTGCGCTTGCCGAGCGAATGGATTTAAGCTTTAAAACGGTGGTCACCAACAACCTGCCCACAGCCTTGCTTCTTGCCAAAAAACCCAACGTGACAGTGATTCTTTTAGGCGGCGTAGTGCAAACGAGCTCCAATTCTGCCGTGGGAAGTTGGACAACGAAACAGTTGGAAACGTTTTCCTTTGATCTCATGCTCACATCCTGCGCTTCGGTACAAGACGGCGTGACGCACGAACGCTCGCTCGATACAAAAATCCTCAAACATACCGCCTTTACGCGTAGCAAACAAAAGGTTTTGATCGTAGACCACACCAAGTTTTCCGCATACGGCACCTATCGCTCCGCCGCCCTTTCCGAATACGATTTGGTGGTGACGGATGCGCCGCCGCCTAGCGAACTGCTCGATGGTTCTATCAACTTTATCTATTAAACGGCAAATTTTATCCCCCAAAAGCCACGAGCTTTTGGGGGATATATTATGCTTTATTCAATCTCTGTTCTACCCACTTCATACCAACCGTTTTCTTCTTTTGCATCGGTTGCGAAATAAGCCGTTGGATATTCTCCGCCGCCAAGAGAGATTTCTATCTTATATTCCCCCTTTTGCATATCGCTAGGCAGGTTAATTTCAATTTTATTTTGCGAAGTGCCGAGCTTCCATTCTCGCACGTCCACGCCCGTATCCCACGCATAAGTTTTTTCGCCAACCAAGCGAATTTTCAAAGGCAGTTTGTGATAGATCGGCGCAACGCCCACGTTCTCAACGGCAAGGATAGTTTCCATGGTTTTGCCTGCGCTTATCCTTTCGGGATAGGTAAAGCTTTGGATTTGGAAATGATAGCCCATTTTCGCAATCCAAGCATCGATTTTATCCTTCCATTCAAAGGGAATGGGCAACGATTTGGCGTTGAACGTACTCACGTGCCAACCAAGCGTTTCTTCAATGATTTTATCGAGCTCCCAACCCTTTCTTTGCCATTCGCCAAGCCACCAATAAGATTCCGTAGAGATATGCCCCTTTTGCCAAACGTTAGGAAACTCTTTTAAGCGAGTGGGGATTAAATCATACGTACAACCGGGATTGCCGATGCAATCGGCTCTCCAACCAACGGGCGCGCTCTCGTTTAAATAATGCAAAAGCCAACCCGCGCATGTTTGTCCAATGAGCAAGGTGTTTTTAAAAACGTCGGTATAAATGTTCGTAAATTTCTTCAACTGTTCTTCGGTGAACAATTTCACGTGGCTACCTTCCCCCCACGCGCCGGGCATAGAAATATCCATAAACGCAAGGGTAGGATCGCTATCAAACCGCTCGCCAAACGCACGAACGGCTCTCCCAAAATATTCTAAAAATTTAGGATCTTTGGGGCAATCTTTCACGCGCATACCTTGGGGACGAGCAGGACACTCGATTTTCGTTTTCAACCAATCGGGCACGTCGTCGCTCTCTCTAGTGCTGTGTTGCATCAAACGGAACATAACAGTTTGTTCGTTTGCCCTTGCTTTGCTTAAAATATCTTCAATGAACGCGTAGTTATATTCCCCTTCGATCGGCTCAAATTCCTTCCATAAAATACGGATATACACGACGGAGCAATCGGGATAATAGCCTTGCTCTCTACCCTTTTCTTCCACGTAATCGGGCACGGGATAGCATTCCACGTGCTCCGTTTCCGTCATGTTGTTTTCAGGTTTTACAACCAAATCGGAATAGAGCTCGTCGTTTCTAAAATGCTGAAAGCTGGTAAAGCCAGTATAGGGGTTTTGTTTTTTCTCTCTTTGATAATTAAAAAGGTTGGTCTTCATCTCTCAATCTCCTTAAACTATATTATAATGGAATTTATCTTTTTTGGCAACTGTTTAAAGGGCTTTTCTTTCCTTTGCGCAACTTTTTTTCGCTCAAACGGTTGACATGTTTTTTTTGCATGTGATAAAATATAATCAAGCAATTTAAACGAAAGTAGGAACGGAACATGAAAAAACAACCGAAACGATTTGACATGTATAGAACGCCGATAAAACCGAGATGGTGGCTTCGCGTAGCGGAATGCGTAGCATCCCCTTTTTATTTATTGTGGTGCAAAGGCCACGTAAAAACGGAAAAGGCTGTGCGAAAACTCAAAGGTCCTTATCTAATTTTATCTTCTCACGCTTCGTTTATGGATTTCCCTATGCTCATGAAAGGGATTATGCCGCGCACGACGGGTTTCGTTATGTCCGTGGAAGAATTCCGCCGTGGCGATTGGCTCATGTATGGAATCGGCGGAATGCCCAAACGTAAATTCACCCACGATATCGTAACGGCAAAGCACATGCTCCGCTATTTAAAAACACAAAAAACTTCCGTCACGCTCTATCCCGAAGCAAGATTTTCCCTTGCAGGGATCAACGAACGTTTAGACGATGCGTTGGGTAAATTTTGCAAACACGCGAAAGTACCCGTTGTTTTGTTTAAAGCAAACGGCAATTTCATCAACTCTCCCCAATGGAGCAAACACCCCTATCGTGGCATACGCCAAGAAGCGGAAATCTCCTTGCTTTTCAGCGCGGAGGAAGTGGAAAGCTTAACCGCGGACGAAATGCAAGCTCGCATCGAACAGGCGTTTGAACGCGACGAATATAAATGGCAAGTGGAAAAAGGCTATCGCACAAAATGCAAACAACGCGCAAACGGGCTCTATCGTATCTTGTATAAATGCCCCGTTTGTGGCAAGGAATTTGAAATGAAAAGCGAAGGCACGCGCCTTTGGTGCGAAGCATGCGGCGCGGCTTGGGAAATGGATGAACTTTCCCGCTTGCACGGCGTAAACACCGACAAGGGCTTCTCGCATATCCCCGATTGGTATCGTTGGGAAAGAGAAGAAGTGAGAAAAGAAGTGGTTGCAGGCACCTATCACTTTGAAGACGACGTAAGGGTAGAAGATTATTATTCCACTCCCGTCGGCTTAATCCCCGTCGGCAACGCCCACTTTGTACACGATGAAAACGGCTTCACGTTCGAAGGCGAAGTAAACGGCGAGCCCTTCCTTTTAAACAAGCCCGTTGCTTCGATGTATTCCGTACATATCGAATACGATTTTTTAAATCGTGGCGACGCGTTTGATATCGCGACGAGCGACACGTCCTATTTCATGTTCTTAGAAACGGCGAAAAACTATTTAACGAAGTTGCACTTTGCGCAAGAGGAGCTGTACGATCACTACGTGCGCAATAAATCGTAAATTTTTAAAAAAAGTTTGAAATAACACACGAAAAACGCTTGACTAAAAGAAGATAGGTGTGTATAATTGTTTATGCTGTCTAGCGGGGGAAACCGTGAAACGGCGTATACATATTGAGGCGTAGCGCAGCTTGGTAGCGCGTTTGGTTAGGGACCAAAAGGTCGTGGGTTCAAGTCCCGTCGCCTCAACCAAAAATAACGGATAGTCAATCGACTATCCGTTATTTTTAACATCGACAAACGCGCGGAAGCCAAACGGATTATCGTGGGCTCGCGCAAGAACCGAACGCAAAATCATTCATTTGATTGATTAGAAAAAATAAAAACATCATCAAAAAGCGGTAAAGCCGTCAATAAATAATTTTTAAGGAGTTTTTTATGTCTTACCTGGAAGAAAAACCAATTAGAAGAAATTTACGTTGTCCCCATTGCCATTGTGACGATCTCGCCTTTGTCACAGAATATCATAAAGCAGATTTCGCCCGTTTTTTAAGATTCTTGGTACGCGTTGCACTATTCTTTTTTATCTCTTCATTTTTGGCGCATATTGGAACTGTTTTAGGTCAAAATATAACGCAAGCCTTTTTTGCCTTATTCGGTGCTAACGTTGCAGCCGAACAAATTAAATTTAACTTTTACCTCCCCTTTATCATTATGCTGGGGCTAATCAGTTTTTCATTAAGTTGCTACATAGCATATACAGAACGTAGAACGCACGTACAGGCAATCTGCCGTGTCTGCGGAAATTTATGGCTGTTAAATTAAGCCCAAAAGACGAAAGAAAAAACGGAAGATGCTTCAAAAACGCATCATTACCCAACGCCAGCCTACGGGACACCTTTTCGGGTGTGCCGTATTTTTCATTAAAGCACCATTCTATCCCCCTATCCGCCACCCATTTACACCCACTCAACACGATTTAAACACAAATTTTTAAAAACACGCATTATTTTCTTGAAAAATAATGACGAAGTGTGATATAATATAAGGTAGAATAAATATTTCAATAAAACAACTCTCGCCAAAAGCTACGGCTTGGCACAGCTTTTCGCAAGCAAATGGTTGTTGGGATATGGTACGACATGAAGAAAAATTATGATGCAGAATTTAGAAACAGGAAAATAAAAAAGCCAAACCCGTTGATCGCAAAGATCGTTCAGTTTGCTTTTAAGAGAATTTCCAAAAAACGCAACGTTGAATTTGTTTACACGGACGAGTTTTTGAAAATGAAAGATGCGCAAGCGATCTATTTGTGTCAACACAAATCTTCTCTTGATTATATCTATCTGTTCGCAGGAATTAAAAATTTAAACATTCACGTTTTATGCGGATATCAAAACGTCTTTCAAAAAAGCCTTTATAAATTGCTCAAAAGCTTAGGTGTGATCGCAAAAATGCTCTATCAGCCCGATCTTAGATCGATGAAGCAAATGATGCAAGCAATTAAAAACGGCGGCAGCGTGGCAATCTTCCCCGAAGGCATTCAATCCACTTCCGGCTCCACGCACCCCATCAACCCCGCCACGAAAAATCTCATTAAAAAGCTCAATCTTCCCGTCGTGTTAGTCACCTTAAAGGGCGCGTATTTTACAAGAACACGCTATTCCAGCGATGTAAAAAAAGGCAAAATCACCGTCACTTTCGACAAGCTTTTTAGCCCCGAAGATTGCAAAAACCTTTCCGAAGATCAAATTCATAGCACGCTGTTAGAGCGCTTTGAATATAACGAATTTGAAGAATTTAAAGGCAAAAAAGTTGCCTTTCGTGGCAAGAAACCGAACGTCGATGGCTTAGACAATATCATATTTAGATGCCCCCATTGCAACAGCGATTACGCCTTTTCAATAGAAAACGACGTTATGACCTGCAAAAACTGCAATTTTGCAATTACAATGGACGAATATTACGATATCCATAGCGTAAACAAAGCTTTGCCTTTTGAAAACGTTGACGAGTGGTATAAATGGCAACGCAAGGAGATTGCAAAAGAAATTTTAAGCGACGATTTTTGCCTTTCCACGAAAGTTAGAATTGGCAATATCAACGTGGAAAAGTTAGATAACAACTATTCCATCCTTCCCCACGGCGAAGGAACGTTAACGTTGACGAATAAAGGTTTGACCTACGACGGCACTTACGACGGCGAAAATGTCAACATGTTTTTTGATCCAAAACAAATCTATTCACTCACCATGTCCTTAGCCTACGACTTGGATTGCTATTATCAAAGCAAATATTTTAATTTCAAACTTTTAGAAAATGAAAAAATGGTTGCAAAATGGATGATTGCATCGGAAGAAATCCATAATTTATACGACGAAACTTGGAGAGAAGTTAGCAAAGAGGTCTACAATTATGAGACGTAAAAGAGAGAAAGCCGTCATTTTGACGATGTTTGCGCTTTTAACCGTGCTTGCCCTGTTTTCCATTTTTAATTGGGAAATTATAATCCATTTATTCAAAGAATTATCTTCGGATATGGAAGTTTTGAAAGAATACGTTCGTTCCCTTGGGATCACGGGCGTTATTGCCATGACCATCGTCATCATCATTTGCTTTTTCTTTCCCTTTATATCGTCCGTACCCATCCAGCTCACGTCGGCAATTAGCTATGGGCTTTGGTTTGGGCTCGTCCACGTAGCGCTTTCCGTTTTCATAGCAAGCCAGTTGGTTTTCTTGTTCACGAAAAGCACTTTGTTTTTAAGCTCTAGCAAAAAAAGAGAAGAACATCGCTTGATGGAAGAAAAAATCAAAAACAGCAAAAGAAGTATCTATTGGTTTTTGATTTTAGCTTATTTAGCCCCCTTCGTGCCCTTCTTAATCATTCATATGGTCGCGGCAGATAGCGGCATCAAATGGTGGAAATATGCGCTTATCACCTTGCTTGGCCCCATTCCCGACATTATCGTCACGCTTTGGGCAGGGGTAAAAATCACAACGTCCTCCACCCCCATCACTTCTTACATCCTTTTGATGGTTATTATCGTGATCGTCGTTTTATCCATGCTTTATAAAAACAAATTGATTGATTTAATTTTCACACCTAAGGACAAAAAGGAGAAAAACAACAATGAGCAACAATGAAAAGGAATTAAATTCCGATCTTAAATTTGGAGTTAAAAATTTTATAACCGTTTGCGCAATTTTGTTTAGCATCATGGTCGTAGTTGGGATTTTAACCTTTATCATCCCCGCAGGTAGCTATCTCACCGATCAAAACGGAAACGTCATCCCCGATTCTTTTCACTTCATTGAAAGCACGACAAGGTTGCCAATTTGGCGTTGGCTTACCGCGCCTATCGAAGCGTTGTTGCTTAGCAAAGACAGCTTTAACGTCATTCAAATCATAGCCGTTTTGTTGGTTTTGGGTGGCACGTTCAAAGTGCTTGATAAAGCAGGGTTGCTCATTGCCGTTGTTCATAGCGTGGTGGATAAATTCTACGAAAGAAGATATCTGTTGATTTGGATCATCACCTTGCTCATGATGCTTCTTGCATCTTGCTTTGGTTTACAAGAAGAGCTTTTGATTTTATTCCCCCTTTTGCTTGCCCTTTCCAATGCAATGGGTTGGAGCAAAGAACAAGCGGTTAGCTTAATCTTGATCACTTCGGGTGTCGGATTCACCACCGCAACATTTAATCCCTTTACGGTGGGCACGGCGTCCAAGCTCGCAGGCATCAGCGTTTTGGACGGGCTTTGGTATCGTTTGATCATCTTCGTCGTTTTATATTTTTTCACCAGCATACACTTAACCTATATAGCGAAAAAAGACGAGAAAAAGAAATTGAACGTTGCAAACAAAGAAGCATTTGAACATTTAACGAAAGAATTGAAAAAAGACTACGCTGAAAAAACCAAAATGGTTGCGACACTCTTTTTAACTGCGTTGCTCGTCATCTTCATTTTTTCCGTCGTACCCGTTTTAGCAGATTTAGGCTTGGGCATGGTCGTCATGGCGCTCACGTTCGTTGTCGGAACGTTCATTGTTGGGAAGAAATGTTTAGGCTCTATCAAAGAAACTTTCCGCTTCTTCTTAACGGGCGCAAAAGATTTATCTCCGTCCATCGTGATAATTTTGCTTGCTTTCAGCGTAAAATATATCGCAGAAAGCGGAAACATTTTACACACGGGCTTTTATTATTGCCACAATTTCATGAGCAAGCAATCGCCTTATTTTTCCGTAGTTTTATTATACCTAATCATTTTGGTGTTCGAATTTTTCATTCCAGGCTCTGGCGCAAAGGCATTTCTTTTAATTCCGCTTTTAACCTTATCCCCTTTGCCTGGCATCAGCAAGAACGTTATCATTTTAGCCTTTTTGTTTGGCGACGGCTACACCAACGTTTTATACCCCACCTGCGGAACGCTCGTGGTCGGCTTAAGTTTAGCAAACGTAAGCTATACGCGTTGGCTGAAACGAACGGGACTCTTTCAAATCCTGCTTTTCGGCATATCCATAGTCTTTTTATGGTTCGCCGTATACATCGGCTTATAAATCCCATAAACTCAATCAAAAAACCACGGCGCAACCTTTTTCGGGCAGCCGTGTTTTTATCTTTGATAAATTACCTATAAAAATGAAAGTTATTGTGTCCAACCGTTTGACATTCTCCCCTAAAAGGCGTATAATGCAAGATAGGAAGATGTATGCATTGTTGCGCACATCAGCAAAAACGCATAAAAGGTGGCGACCATGGGCGGTTTGAAACGATTGACAACCTTCATAAGCCTAATCACAACACTCGCAATGGTGGGTGGTGTTTTTGCCACGTTCAACTATTCAACTCCCCCGATAGATACCAACGACGAAGCGTCTATCCTTATCAACGAATTCACTTATTTGCCTGATATGCCAAGCGGCGAAGTTTCTCTTTTGCAAAGATTGGACGACGTACTCAATCAAAGATACACTACGCCCAACGTGCAAGATTCAAGAAAATATCTTTTAGAAAACACAATTAGAGCGGAATGGGATACAGGCGCCGCGCCCTACGTTGGAAGTATGGATCCCGATTTAACCGTTCCTTTGCACGAGCTTTTTGGGGATATCATCGATGATTTGCACATTTCGTTTATCTTAAAAAATCAAGATTTAAATTGGGATGGCTTCAATGAAATATCGCTCTATTCTACGTCCGATCCGCTTGATTACGTAAAAGACGTACACTTAGGGATTGTAGGCGTATATTTAAGCGTATTCACGCCCGTTGTAGACGAACAAAAAAACGTGATTGGCTACACGCTTGTTTGCGATTCCATGTATGGGCTTTGCAACGAAGTCAATTACAACCCCCAATACCCTGACCTGCCGTCCTTTTCAACAGACGATTGGGTAAACAACCTTGTATATTGGCATCATGAGCTTGACACCCAGCTCCTGCCCGAGAACGCGCCATCGCTCGATGGACAAGGCTTGTATATCTACGACTATGCATCTTACCACTCTCAAAAATATACCTACGTAGGCTATCCATGGGGCTACACCAGCGTTTGGATAGACAAATGGCTCGCTAAGACGGCATCGGAAATGCTAGATGGAAAAATCCCCTATATCCCTTGGTATTAAACGTAATCTTTTTCACATCTCTTAGTTAACCTTACAAAAAAAAGACGGCGCACAGCATTGTGCAACCGTCTTTTTTATTCATTTTTTATTAACCAATTCAATTTGTTCTCTTATGCGCCAAAAGCCATTCCACCACGTCCGTTTGAAGATAAGCAGGATCCCACGAATTGTGAGCAACGCCTTCAAACACCGTAAACTTTGCAGGCGTGTGCGTGCGGACGTGCGCAATCATCTCTTGCGAATTGCGTATGTCCACCACAGGGTCTTTATCGCCGTGGAACGCCCAAATCGGCATACCTTTTAGCGCGCTCGTGCGCCAAGCCATACCGCCGCCGCAAATGGGCGCAATCGCGGAGAAAAGTTGGGGGAAACTCAAGCCCATTTCCCACGTACCGAAACCGCCCATGGACATACCCGTAAGGCTTACGCGATCGGGGTCGACGTTATATTTTGCAATCGCATCCACGATAAAATCTTTAAGAGCAAAAACCTGTTGATTCCACACCAAACCGCCTTGGCATTGGGGGGCAAGCACGATGGCATCCACTTCCATCAAATTTTCTTTAAAATATCTGGGAAAGCCTTGCCTATCCATCAACGAAAGCTTGTCCTTTCCGTTGCCTCGTTCCCCTGCGCCGTGCAAAAACACGATCATGGGATACTGTTTTTTCTCGTCGTAATCATTAGGGAAATAGACGTAATACCCAAACCCGTTTTCGCCTTTTTCCACCACTCTTTTTTGCATTTTATCTCTCCTTTTATATCAAAAATTTAATCAGTTTTACAACCCAAACCACGCTCGGGAAGAGCATGAAAAACGCAATCACCACCGCTGAAAGTAAAATCCCTGCCCAAGCAACCTGGGGGGACAGGTATCCGACGAGCCGTGTTTTCTTCACATCACACGCCACCACGAGCAAGCCTATCACCGCCGCGCACATGCCGATAAGCGTGTAGCTT
>JAZOLI010000081.1:0-2342 GCA_045652965.1 Candidatus Scatosoma sp. | reverse complement strand
AGGATTTGAAAGCGCGTGGGCTTTTGCTCAAACCGCTTGAAATCACGCATAGCTATCCGTTCTGTGGGCGATGCGACACGCCGCTCATCTACTACGCGCGTTCCAGTTGGTTTATCAAAGTTACGGCGATTAAAGATCGCTTGATTGCGGCAAACCGTTCGGTGAATTGGATGCCCGACACGATCAAGGAAGGGCGTATGGGCAACTTCCTTGAAAACGTAATCGATTGGGGACTTTCCCGCGATCGCTATTGGGGAACGCCGTTGCCCGTTTGGGTATGTCCGGACTGCGGCGAAATCGAAGTGATCGGCTCTCGTGAAGAGCTCGTGCAAAAATGCGGCGCGGCTAAGGATATCGAATTGCACCGTCCTTATTTGGATGAGCTTACGTGCAAATGCACAAAGTGCGGGGGAACGATGAAACGTACGCCCGAAGTTATCGATTGTTGGTTCGATTCGGGTTCTATGCCTTTCGCGCAATATCATTACCCGTTTGAAAACAAGGATTTGTTCGATCAAACGTTCCCTGCCGATTTCATTTCCGAAGCAGTCGATCAAACGCGCGGTTGGTTCTACACTTTGCTTGTTATTTCCACCTTGCTCTTTGATAAAGCGCCGTTTAAAAATTGTATCGTGCTCGGTCACGTCAATGACAAGAACGGAATCAAGATGTCTAAGCATAAAGGAAACGTCGTTGATCCTTGGTCGGTGCTTGATAAGCAAGGCGCCGATGCAGTGCGTTGGTATTTCTACACGTCTTCCGCGCCTTGGCTTCCTTCCCGTTTCTATCCCGAAGCGGTGAGCGAAGCGCAAAGAAAGTATATGGGTACGCTTTGGAACACTTACGCATTCTTCTGCTTGTATGCCGACGTGGATAACTATAACCCCGCCGATTACGATTTGAAGAAATGTAAACTCTCGCTTATGGATAAATGGATTTTGTCCAAGCTCAACACGCTGATTGACCAAGTGGATAAAAACCTCGCCGTATATAATATTATAGATAGCGCGCGCGCGTTGCAGGAATTTTCGGATATCCTGTCCAATTGGTACGTGCGCCGCGGCAGAGATCGCTATTGGGGCAGTGAAATGACGGAAGATAAGGCGGCGGCTTACACCGTGCTTTGGCACGTACTCGTAACGGTTGCAAAACTCACCGCTCCCTACACGCCGTTTATTGCGGAAGAAATGTATCTTAACTTGGTGCCGTCGTTCTTTAAGGATGCGCCCAAATCTGTGCACCTTTGCGATTTCCCCGTTTATGAAAAGGAATTTGTGGACGCGGAGCTCGAAAAGGGCATGGACGTAGTGTTAGACGTGGTGAACCTTGGTAGAGCGGCGCGCAACACGGGGAATGTCAAAAACCGTCAACCGCTTTCTGAAATGTACGTGGTGACGGCAAGTGCAGGCGAGCTTTCTGATGGCTTAAAGGCAATCGTGTTAGACGAGCTGAATATCAAATCTTATAAATCCGCAGAAGATGCGACCGAGTTCATTTCTTATAAACTTAAACCGCAACTCAAAACGCTTGGACCTAAGTATGGCAAAAAGCTGGGCGCAATTTCCGCGTTCTTGGCAACTTGCGATGCAGGCAAAGTGGTAGAAGCGGTGCGTGACGGCGGCACATTCGTGTTGCCGAGCGATAGCGAAGTGGCGCTTAGCGAAGAAGATTTGCAAATTTTCACCGAAAGTAAGGCAGGTTTCATCTCCGCAAGTGATAAAGGCGTGACGGTTGCGCTCAACACAACGCTCACCGAAGAATTGATCGTTGAAGGTATGGAACGCGAACTTGTATCCAAGATCCAAACCATGCGTAAAGAAGCAGGCTTTGAAATTACCGACCGTATATATATATTATAATGTAGCGGAAGGCAAAGCGAAAGACGTTTTGCAAGCAGGTGTGTTCAAGGAAGACGTTTTAGCTCTCTCCGTTTGCGAAGGTGTTGCGGCAGGCTTTACCAAAGAAGTAGACGTGAACGGAGAAAAGGTGACGATCACGCTCGTAAAAGCGACCAAATAAAAATTTTTCTAAAAAAGTCAAAAAAAGTTATAAAAAACAGTTGACATGGGAAAAATAAAGTGGTAATATAGACAAGCTGTCATCGCGGAGAGCTTAAAAAGCTCCGAAATTTGTCGATTGTTAAGATTTTTTAAAATTTTTCAAAAAAATTAAAAAAAGTTAGAAAAAACATTTGACAAGGGTAAATAGTTTGTGGTATTATATACAAGCTGTCGCCGCGAGGGGGTAGCAAACGAGCCGGAAAGCTCGTTCCAAGAAGATTAAAAACAGAATAAGAAAGAAATGAGAAATAATTTGTACAACAATGCAAATGAAATGTAATT
>JAZOLI010000080.1:0-9327 GCA_045652965.1 Candidatus Scatosoma sp. | reverse complement strand
ATGAGAACGGAAATTTCCAAGCTCCATGCACGTTTGGCAACGACGTTCATCTACGTTACGCACGACCAAGTGGAAGCTATGACGATGGGTACGCGTATCGTTGTTATGAAAGATGGTTTCATGCAACAAGTGGATACCCCTCAAAACCTTTACGATTATCCTATCAACTTGTTCGTTGCAGGCTTCATCGGTACGCCTCAAATGAACTTCTTGAAAGAATCCACGCTTACCTCGGAAAAGGGCAAAGTGTACGTGAACTTTGCTGGTGGCAACAAGATTATGCTTCCTAAGAGCGTTGCGGCAAGAATCAAGAACATCAACGAATATCTTGATACGGGCAAGTTTATCACGCTTGGTATTCGTCCTGAAGATATCCACCAAGATCAAATGTTCATTTCCAACTCGCCTGATACCGTTGTGAAAGCGAGAATCGAAGTTTTGGAAAAACTTGGTTCGGAAACGCAAATCTATTGCGAGCTTGATTATGATGGAAAGGAAAGCTCGGTTGTTGATAACTCCACGCAAATCGTTGGTAAAATTTCCAACCGTGCGGTTGTATCTCTTCACGAAGTGATCGATATCGCATTCGACGCACACCACATTCATATGTTCGATGCTGAAACGGAAGCTACGCTTTTGGAAAGAGACGAAGGCTATGAAGTGATCGAAGAAAATGCGGAAGGCGCGGCGTTCGTTCCTCCTACACCCCAAGAAATGCGCGCTCGTATCGATGCGGCTCGTGTCGTGACGAAAGAGATGAAAGCGCAAGCGAGAAAGGATGCAAGAATGGCAAGACTTTCCGCTCGCCGTGCAAACAAGGCAGAAGTGGAAGAAACTCCCGTGGAAGAAGAAAACAGCGACGAAGAATAATCGCTTATCAAAACAACCCGTTCCAAGCGAACGGGTTGTTTTTTCATAGGCTTGCTTTTTTGATGGGGTTGTGCTATAATGTAGATAGACACGTAAAAGGTGGAAGATATGAAAACCTGCGAAATTAAAAAGCTTGATAAATTCACGGTAGAAAACCCACAAATGCAAACGCTCCACATGAGCGTGTATCTTGTTTATCGTGGGAATTTCAACGACGAAAGATTGATCGAAACAAAGGAATTGTCGGTGGAAGAGCTAAATGGCAAACCGCTTGTGTGGCTGGATGTTTATTTGGGGCGCAAAAAGGATAACGCCTTAAAGCTCGCGTTCATATATTTAAAAGATCGCAATCTTTATTTTTTAGAAAACGAGGGAAAAACCACGAAGCTCATAAAAAAGACGGGCTTCACACATATCTATTCCGACGATTACGACGAGGGCTATATCATTTCAACGCATATCTGGTAGGGGTGTTTGGTCAATCCTCTTCCGCCAAATCGGAATCTAATTTGCTTTTATGTACGGTGCAAAAAGGGTGCTGGGGCGGTGCGTAAACGGAGAAAAGCTTGACGGGCATATTTTGCACGTTGATAAGGTTATGCCACGTTCCTGCGGGGATGATCACGGCGCTTCCGCTTCCTGCCATGCCCACGTGTTTTACACATTCTTTCGTTTCGCCCATATACACACGCGCGCAACCGCTTTCTATATAGAGCAGCTGATCAAGATCGTCGTGTCGCTCTAAGCCGATTTCTCCGCCGGCAGGGATATTCATAAGGGTGATTTGTAAGTGTGTGCCCGTCCAAACGGCGGTGCGGAAATTGGTGTTGAGATAGGCGTCTTTGCGCAAACAAAGTACGGTTGGCTTTTTGCCTTGATCTTTATCACATTCTAATTCCATAGAAAAACCTCCTTAACAATCTTCATAGTCATTCTATGCAATCAAAAAAGCGTTTGTGAAAAAGGATAAATAAGAACGACGGCGTTTTGCCGTCGTTTTCGCTTTGGTCGAGATAAGGGGGGATGTTGATCATTTTTATATGCCCGCTTTGGCATACGACAAATTTCGAGCGACGAAAAATAGGGAAATCGCCCGTATGCGGTAAGCCGCATAGATCGCAAAACGCATAAGATAAAAAAAGAAAAAAGCTTGCCTTGTTCGACATCGTTCGACAAGGCAAAATGAAAAGGGCGATAGGGGAGAAAAATATGCGGATACCCCCATTTGACGTAGGCAGGTACGGAACGAACGAAAAAATACTTGCGGTGAGCCGCAAGTGTTTTTCTGCAAATTTAGGCAAAAGTGTTTAAAATTTTGGGATTCCTGCAAAGCCCTTTTCAAGCTCCGCTTCGGTGGGCAAATAATCGCTCATTTTACCGTCGTGGAACTTTTCATAGCTCATCATGTCGAAATACCCCGTGCCCGTCAAGCCGAACACAATCGTTTTTTCTTCGCCGCTTTGCTTACATTTTAACGCTTCGTCGATGGCAACGCGGATTGCATGCGCCGATTCGGGAGCAGGCAAAATGCCTTCAATGCGTGCGAAATATTCAGCTGCTTCAAACACTTCCGTTTGCTTTACCGAACGCGCTTCCATAAGTCCCTTGTCGTAGAGCTCGGAAAGGGTGGACGTCATGCCGTGATAGCGAAGTCCGCCTGCGTGGCTTGCGGCAGGAATAAAGCCTGAGCCGAGTGTATACATTTTGGAAAGGGGGCAAACCTTGCCTGTGTCGCAAAAATCGTAAGCGTATTTTCCGCGCGTGAGTGTGGGACAGGAGGCAGGCTCAACGGCGATAAACCGATAATTCGCTTTGCCTTGCAATTTTTCCGCCATAAAGGGCGCAATCAAACCGCCGAGATTAGAGCCCCCGCCTGCGCAACCGATGATGATATCCGCCTTTTCGCCGTATTTGTCGAGTGCGGTTTTCGTTTCTAAACCGATCACCGATTGATGCAAAAGAACTTGGTTGAGTACGCTACCCAGCACGTAGCGATAGCCTTCGTGAACAGACGCCGCTTCGACTGCTTCGGAAATGGCACAACCCAAACTTCCCGAAGTGCCGGGAAACTCTTTCAAGATTTTTCTACCCACCGCCGTCGTTTCCGAAGGGGATGGTGTGACGTTCGCACCATAGGTGCGCATCACTTCTCTTCTAAAGGGCTTTTGCTCATACGAGCATTTGACCATAAACACCTTGCAATCGAGCCCGAAATAGGAACACGCCATAGAAAGCGCCGTGCCCCATTGTCCTGCGCCCGTTTCGGTGGTCACGCCTTTTAGTCCTTGCTCCTTGGCATAATAGGCTTGTGCGATTGCCGAATTGAGCTTGTGGCTTCCGCTTGTGTTGTTGCCTTCAAATTTATAATAAATTTTTGCGCTCATGCCCAGCTTTTTCTCCAAGCAATAGGCGCGAATGAGTGGCGCAGGGCGATACATTTTATAAAAATCACGCACTTCTTTGGGGATAGGGATATAGGGGGTCGTATCGTCGAGTTCTTGGCGCGCAAGCTCCGTACAAAACACCTTGGAAAGCTCGTCGAGCGTGATAGGCTTTAACGTTTCGGGGTGTAAAAGGGGCGCAGGTTTTTCTTGCATGAACGCGCGTAAATTCAGCCAAGCTTTTGGCAATTCTTTTTCACTTAAATAAATTTTGTAAGGGATTTGTTGTTGCATAATATATCTCCTTGATAAAATAAAAAGCCCAAGCAATGGAATTTTCCATTGCTTGGGACGATATGTTCATACCGCGGTGCCACCCAAATTGACTTTTTTCAAGTCCGCTTATCGCGTACAATCATACGCTCTGCCCTTTTACGGGTGCAGCACCCGTCGATTGCTACTAACGCAAAAATTGCATTTTCAAGCTTTGCGTGTTCGTTCGCCCTCATAAGCCCATTCCCTATCGCGATCCGCGCTGCAATTCCACCGCCTGCAACTCTCTGTGCCGTTTCAATCGAAAGGTACTCTTCTTATTCATCGGTTTCAAATATGATATCACTTTTTTTCAAAACTGTCAAGCGTTTAAAGAGAAAACGTCGAACGTTTTTTCCGTTTCTAAATTTTTCCACGTGAGCGTGCCGTTCTCGTAGACGATATAAGAATGGGGTGTGCCGTCCTTGGGAAGCGACACTGAGCCGCAGTTTGCATAGATTGCGCCGTTTGAAAGTTCTTTATGGCAGGGTGCGTGGAAATGTCCGTTGAAAAGCACGTCGCCCTGTTTTAAAGGGGGTGGGGTTTGCGCATCGAATAAATGCCCGTGCGTTAAAAACAGCGTTCTACCTTGATCGCCCACTAACGCGTAATCGGCGAGCATGGGGAATTCGAGTACCATTTGATCCACTTCGCTATCGCAGTTTCCGCGGATAGCGGTGATTTTGTCTTTGCGCGCGTTCAAAGCTGCAAACACCGCAGGGCAAGAATAATCTTGGGGGAAAGGGTTGCGCGGACCGTGGTATAAAAGATCGCCGAGAAGCAGCAATCTATCTGCGTTTTCTTTATCAAACGCCTTTAAAAGCTTGTCGCACCAATAGGCGGAGCCGTGTATATCCGAAGCGATAATATATTTCATAAAAACCCTGCTTAAAAAATTAGAAAATAAATTTAATCACGTCCATTTGCTCGGGAAGGCTTGCGCCGCTTTCAACAAGCGCGGCATATTTTTCCATGAGCTCGGGGAGCTGTTCTTCCTTATAGCTCGCATAGGGGAATTGCGCAAAGTTGACCGCCTTGTTTGCAAGCAAGTTGATGGCGGTGGAAACATATTCGCGGCTTTCGGTGATGCCTTTGATGGTCACGTTATTTTTGAGTGCATATTCCAAATTCACTGGCAAGCTCTTGTAAGTGGGGGCGCAAAACGTCACGAACGAATCGCGTTTTACGAGCGGGAAAATAACCGACGGCTCGCAACGATTGCCGTAGGTGAGATAAACCGCTCCGTCGGCAAGTTTGCCACCCGTCACGTTCAAAACGTTGTTTTTAAGCGTTTCGTCGTTGGGGAAGGTATAATAAATGCCGCTCTTTTTTGCGCGCGAAAGCCGTTCGGCATTGTTGTCCGCTAAAATGGGCACGGCGCGGTGATAGATTAAAATTTGGCAAAGTACGTTTGCGTATAAGCCGCCGCCAAGCACGAGAATATGTTGCCCCACGCTGATTTGCATTTCGTCGACAACACGCTCGGCAAGCGCGATTGCGTCGATTAAGAACGCCGCTTCGTCGGATACCGAAGCAGGCAAAGGATACACGTCGTCTACGCCTGCAAGGCAAAAATCACGATAAAACCCGTCGGCGGTTTCGCCGGCGATCTTCAAACCGCTTAAAGAAAGCTCGTCTTCGGTGACGCCCGCAAGATAAACTCTCTCGCCCTTTCTAATAAAGGAATCTTCGTTCGCTTCCGTCACCTGCCCGATTGCAAAGCGGCCGGGGATAAAAGGCGATTTCACTTTAATCGCGCCCGTATATACCGCGACGTCTGATTCGGTGAGCAGCGCCTTGGTGATCTTAACCTTAACTTTATCCAAATCAAGTTTCAGATCGGGTGAAAGAACGCGTTGTAAGTTGTGTGGATACGCAAGTTGCCATACTTTCATAATTTGACCAGTTTCCTTGTTTTCGCGTTAAATTGGGCGGGCAAATATCGCCACGCCACACGCCAGCAAGATAAGTATAACGCATTTTCAGGAAATTTGCAACTATTTTTTATAAATTGTGTTAAAAACAGTTGACGAGGATAAAAAAAAGCGTTATAATTGTGAAGCACAAAAAATGAAAAACGAATAGCGAGGTGAATAGAAATGAAAGCGGAAATCCATCCTAACTATCACGAAGTGACCGTAACGTGCGCTTGCGGTGCGACCTTCAAAACGGGAACGACGAAAGATTGCGAAGTCCTTAAAGTGGACATTTGCAGCAACTGTCATCCTTTCTTCACTGGCAAACAAAAATTGGTTGATGCTGGTGGGCGTGTGGATAAGTTCAAGAAGAGATACGGTCTTTAAGTAGTCAAGTCAGTATAATCCGAACGAAGATTTTTGGTGGCAAATTTCGGGTTATACTGCGTTGAAAATCCTTGACAAACCGTGCAGGTTTGCCTGCGGATTTCGCCTTGGCTACCCTCGAGATTTGCCTACCAGAAATTGCTTCGCATCCAAAAGAGCGTATTTTCAGATGATTTTGGGCGAGGAGGAAGCAATAATACGCTCGTATTATAATGACGACGAGCTAAAAAGTGCGGAAAAGCCGCCTTTTGGACTTGTTCGGATTGCATTGACTTGACTAAGAATTCGAGCTTTAAGGCGCGGCTTAAAGCTCTTTTCTTGCATTTTTTACGTTTTAAGGAATTATAAAAATGGAAAAGAATAAACAAAAACGCGCTTCTATCGGCGGACAGGCGGTGATAGAAGGGGTTATGATGCGTGGACGCTCTTCAATGGCGACTGCCGTTCGCGATGAGAACGGGGTTATCCAAATGGAAACGGAACGTTTCGATCCGCCCGAAAAGCGGAGCAAGTTTTCTCGTTTGCCCTTTGTTCGCGGCGTTGTCAATTTCGTGACGTCGCTTGTCGATGGCAACCGCGTGCTGATGCGTAGTGCCGACGTGGCTATGCCCGATGATGAACAAGCACCTTCTAAAGCGGAAAAGTGGCTTCGGGATAAATATAAAATTGATTTAGGCGGCGTGTTCTCGGGCTTTGCCGTGTTTTTAGGCGTGTTGCTTGCGGTGGCGATCTTTATCGTGTTCCCTCAATTTATCACGGGTTTTTTCCCTTTTGATAAAACGAGCACGGGCTTAGACGCTCTTTGGTTTAATTTGATCGAAGGCGGCATTCGCTTGCTCGTGTTTATCGCATATATTTTGCTCATTTCCCTAATCCCGTCGTTGAAGCGGGTGTTTATGTGCCACGGCGCGGAACATAAAACGATTTCTTGTTATGAAAACGGAAAGGAGCTTACGATTGAAAACGTGCGCTCGTGTTCACGTGTGCACGATCGTTGTGGTACGACGTTCTTGTTTATCGTGATGATCGTGAGCATACTTGTGTTCTCCTTTGCAAACTATATCGTAGCAGATTGGTTATACACGGGCAACGGCGTGCTCGATAGCTTTTTGCGCGTGGTGTTTAAGCTTTTGCTTTTGCCTGTGGTGGCGGGCGTTTCTTATGAAATTTTACGCTTGCTTGCCAAAACGAAAAGTAAGTTTTTCTTAATTTTTAAATTCCCTGGTTTGCTTCTCCAACGCTTGACGACTCGTGAGCCCGAAGACGGCATGATTGAATGTGCGATTGCGGCGTTTACGACGGTGCTCAAAATGGACGTGGATCCCACCATTCCTGAACGTTTCTTTGCTGTGTCTGGCAAGATGAGCGTTATGCTTAAAAACGTGAAAAAGGCGTTTGCGCAATCGCAAATCGACGGCGACGATGCCGAATGGATTTTTGCGCTCACGCTTGGTATCCCCAAGAGCGCGGTGGCGAGCGAAGAGAAAATTATCAAAACTTCGGAAGCGAAGAAAATTATGAAAATCGTAGATCAGCGCATGACGGGTAGACCGCTTTGGTATATCTACGGCGACACCGATTTTTGCGGATATACGATCAAGGTGGACGAGCGTGTGCTCATTCCCCGCCCTGAAACGGAAGAGCTTGTGATGATGGTTGTAAATTCCTTGCAGGATGGTTTCTCCGTGCTCGATATGTGTACGGGTAGTGGCGCGATTGCAATCGCCGTGGCGAAAGAAGCGCAAAAGCGTGGTTTGAACATCAAAGTGACGGCGACGGATATTAGTGCCGATGCGCTTGAACTCGCAAAAGAAAACGCCGAAGCAAACGAAGCGGACGTGTTGTTCGTGCAATCAGATCTCTTTACCCGTATTCGTGGCAGATTCGACGTGATCGTGAGCAATCCGCCTTATATTCCGACGGCGGACATTGAAACTTTGCAACGGGAAGTGAAAGATTACGAGCCCCGTTTGGCGCTCGATGGCGGCACGGACGGCTTGGATATCTATCGCCGTTTTTCCGCGGATGCGTTTAAATATATCAACCGCGACGGTTTGATATTTTTAGAAGTGGGCGAAGGGGAAGCTCAAGCCGTTTCTAAAATGTTCCGTGGGTCTGCCTATTCGATGATCGTGAAGGATTTTAACGGCGTCGATCGCTACGTAAAAATTGTGACTTAACAGTGGGAGCAACATGCTGAAAAAACTCGACGACATTTTAAAACGCTACGAATTTTTATCCGAACAGCTTGCGGATGCGAGCGTGCTCGCGGATATGGATACGTGGCAAAAATATTCCAAAGAGCAAGCGGAGCTTACGGAAACGGCGGAAAAATACGTTGAATATAAACGCACGGAAGAAGAGATGCAAGCGGCGTTTGCCACCGCGGAAGCGGAAACGGACGTGGAAATGCGCAAACTGTTTAGCGACGAAGCGTATGCTTGCAAAGAAAAACTTGCCACTCTTTTATCCGAGCTTAAAATTTTGCTTTTGCCTAAGGATAAAAACGACGAGCGCGGTTGTATCTTGGAAGTGCGCGCAGGCACAGGCGGTGAAGAAGCGGCGCTCTTTGCTGCGAACCTTTGCCAAATGTATAAAAATTATTGCGCGGCGCACCGCTTGAAAGTGGAAGAAATCGACGTGAGCGATACCGAGCTTGGCGGCGTGAAAGAAGCGACGTATAACGTGACGGGCGCGGGCGCTTACAAACTTTTAAAATATGAAAGCGGCGTACACCGCGTGCAACGCGTGCCTGCAACGGAAACGCAGGGGCGTATACACACGTCGGCGGCAACCGTTGCCGTGCTTCCCGAAGCGGAAGAAATCGACGTGCAAATTAGCGATAAGGATATTCGCATCGACATTTTCCATTCGGGCGGCGCAGGCGGGCAAAACGTGAACAAGGTTGCTTCCGCCGTGCGTATCACCCATTTCCCCACGGGGATCGTCGTCACCTGTCAAGACGAACGTTCGCAACTGAAAAACAAAGAACGCGCGTTCAAAGTTCTTCGCTCGCGCATATACGATTTTTATAACGGTCAAAGCGCGAAAGAAAGGGAAGCCAACCGAAGAAGTATGGTAGGCACAGGGGATCGAAGCGAGCGGATACGCACCTACAATTTTCCCCAAAGCCGCGTGACCGATCACCGCATAGGTTTGAGTCAATATAACCTTGAAGCGTTTATCGGTGGCGATATTGATTCTATGGTGGAAGCATTGGCGATCGCCGATAGAGAAGCTATGCTCGCTTCGCAGGACTAAACGTTTATTGCGAGCGAAACGCGTATAGCACGGCATTTTATCCGCAAAAGCACAACCCACCCTTGCTCGTTTACGCCAAAGTAAACTCCCGTCAGGCGGAACGTTCGTTTTGCGGCAACCTGCCGCACTTTCCGCGTTTTAACGGTGTATAATAAGGAAAAAAAATTAACGCCCTGCACGGCGATTGCCGTGCAGGGCGG
>JAZOLI010000079.1:0-8588 GCA_045652965.1 Candidatus Scatosoma sp. | reverse complement strand
GGAGGCGTAGCTCAGTTGGTTAGAGCGCTACCTTGACATGGTAGAGGTCGGAGGTTCGAGCCCTCTCGCGTCCACCAAAAAACACACCCTTTCGGGTGTGTTTTTTTAATAATCCCTAAGCCCTAAAAAATAATCCGCGGAAACATTAAAGGCAAGTGCCATACTTTTAAGAGTGTCGTACCCTGGCTTTGCTTTCCCTTTCAGCCATTCGCTTACTTGGCTTTGCTTCACCCCTATTGCGCTCGCAAAAGCAACTTGCGTTAGATTGTTTTCACTCAAAAAATCTTTTAAAATTTCATTAAACTTATTTTCCATATATATATTATATAGAAATTTCTATTTTTTTGCTTGACATATAGAAATTTCTATACTATAATATTCATATATATATTTTTTTTAAGGAGGTATTATATGCATTTCCCAATCAACTAAAATCCTTTTCAAGGAATAACACACTTATTTTAGAAAAAATAAAAGGAGGATTAAACTTATGGAAGGTATTATAACTGCGGTTCTCACATCATTAATCATATCAGCTTTTGTTGCATTATTTCAAAAATCAAAAACAAAAATACACGCACAAATTAAATTCGGCGTAATGCTTATACTTGAAATCATATTAGTTCCCATGATTTTTGGTGTCGCCGCTATAGATCCAGCATTCATAACTCTTGGCTTTCTTATACTTTTGCCATTATGTTGTTTTATTGGCTATAAGATGTATAAAATTTATTTGCAGATAAGAAACAATGATTATTATATTCCCGAAAATGATAAAGAAGATAAATCTATGTCGAATGTTGGGGATAAACTAAAAAAATAATCCTTCGTTTTTGTTTCTTTTTAGAAAAAACCACTTCCACTTTGTTAGTTCGTGGAAGTGGTTTTTTCTATAATTTTTCCATTTTCTACCGCTAAAATTCTATCGGCGATCGCCAAAGCCGCAGGACGGTGCGTGACAATTAAACACGTTTTATCCTTGAGCTTTCGCACGTTTTCCAAAAGCTTGATTTCCGTTTCGCAATCGAGCGCGGACGTCGCTTCATCCAAAAGCAAGATCGGGCGATTTGACAAGATTGCGCGCGCAACGGCAAGCCGTTGCATTTGCCCTTCGGAAAGCCCACCACCGCCTTCCGTTAGCGGCGTTTGTAAACCTTGAGGCAAATCCCAAACAAACTGCGCGCAAGCAACTTCGAGCGCTTCTTTTAACCTTTCTTCCATATCCGAACCTTCGCCGGCAAAAAACGTCAAATTTTCATAAATCGTGCCTGAAAACAGGAACTTGCCTTGGGGAACGTAGGCAAACAAACTACGCTCTTTTGCGGTAAGCGGTTTTTTATCACCCTTGCCGTTATCAAGCCAAAGCCCACCGTCGTTGGGCGTAAACACGTTTAAAAGCAACTTGAAAAGCGTACTTTTGCCCGAACCCGAAGCACCTGTCAAGCATACAATTTCGCCCTTTTTAATGGTTGCGTTTGCACTTTTAAGCACGTCGTCGCGACCATAAGTGAACGCTACGCTTTCCATAGAAATATCTCGCATTTCTTCATAGAGATTTAATTCTATTTCTTCCGTTGCGATAATTTCGCTGGGCAAGCAATCGATTTCATTTAATCTTTCAGCGCTCGTAAGGCGCGCGTAATACACAGGCACGATGGAAGAGAATGCGGCAAACGGGTGTTGTAGCTGCATTAAAAGCAAGATAACAGACAAAATTGAGCCATAATTGGTGTTGCCATTAAGCACGCTTACACTGCACCAAACCACGGCAAAAATCAAGCCGAAATTGCCAAGCAAAGAAAACACCGCGTTCATAATCGAGCGCAAACGCATTCTGCGCATACGCTTTTGATAATAAAGCTCGGAAATCCCTTGCGCCTTTTGCTCCGTTTTTACTTCCGCGCCATAGGCTTTGATTGTCATGATCGATGAAACGCCTTCTTGCATGAACGCGCGAGCCTGTCCGTCCACTTCAAGCACTTCTTTTTGGCGTTTTTTAATTTGTTTTCTAAAGAATGCGGAAATTCCGCCGAACACACAACCGCAAACCGCGTAAATGAGCGTGAAAAGCGGATCAATTGTAAGCAACGCTACGATCGCACCCAAACATTGCACGATCATACCCACAATTGCAGGCAACAAACCCACCGTATCCGCCGAAACTTCCTGAATATCTGACGTTAAACGATTGAGAAGATCACCGCTATGATAGCCTTGAATTTGCGCATAATCAGATCGCAAAATTTTTCCAAACGTGCGCGTGCGAAGCTCCGAAGTGATTTTTGCGCGTAAATGTTCCGCCGCATAGCCTGAAAAGGTTTGCAAGGCGATACGAACGAGCAAAACGCTTAAAATAACTGCGGAAAAAACGAATAAATGCTGTGTGTTCTTCTCCGATGCGCTATTGACGAGAAATTGCACCATATACGCAAAAGCAAGCGACAAACCCGTTGAAACAACGGTTAAACACGTGAGAAAAAAGACGAATCCGCGATAGGGACGCATCTCTTTTTGTATCCATTTTTTACCGTTTTCCGCCTTGATCTTATCTTCCATAATTTTTCTCTTTATTTTCTAAGTTTGAGCTTGCGCAACACTCTTCCGCCAAAAGAAAAGATTTTTCTCTTTATTGGCACGAAAAAACGGCGAATTTTATACCATTTAAGCCGTTTTTCCGCGTAGCGGATATATTTTTCATCCGTGCAAAGAATATGCTTATCCTTGCGAAAAAATTCGGTTAAAACGCCGATTACGGCATCTTCGGGGACGTTTTCATCAAGATAGCAGTTATCGCCACGAATGATATATCCGCCGTCAACCGCTGCTAAAACGCGGTGCAAAATATAATCTTCACCCCGTTTATAAAGCGCAACGTCTAAGCGCTTCAAACGCTCCGTTTTTGCCTTTACAACGATCGTATCTCTACGGTTTTTAAGCATGGGAAGCATGCTCACACCCACCGTAGGCCCCATATACACCCCTTTTTCGTTTAAAACGTCTTCAATTGTAAGCTTTTCGTTCATGACGTCCATTATTCAGTAAATCCGTAAGTTTTAATTGTTTCCAAAAACTTTTCCACTTCTTCGCGCGCCATAGCTTCGTCTACGTCGTATTCTCCAAGCAAAGCGGCAACACCATCGTCAATCGTGTGTTCTTCGCCGAAAAATTTCCACAAGAACGCACCCGTTTCGTTTAAATTGATCATGCCGTGAAAAGCTTTGCTCATTTCTCCCACGGGCACAACTACGTTCGCTCCACCAACTTCACGCATTACAAATCCCTTTTTAATCTTCATCGTTTTTCTCCTTTTAACCTTTATAATTTTTCCCCGTGAGTGCTTCAAACGATTTTTGCACCGCTTCTTCCGATATGTCGCATTTGAGAAGATAGCAGGGAATTCCACTCACCAATTTATCCGTCAGCTCTAACGTGAGCGCGGCATTTTTTTCATCTTGCGGGAAAAGTATTTGCAAAAATACTCTTGACGCCGCTTCCGCAGGGGTTAATTTTTTTACCGCATTTTCTTTGGCTTGCTCTAAAAAACAAAGCCCTTTTAAGGGTACACCCGTGTTATACCCCAAGCCTTCTTTGCCCATCCACGGCGTGCCGTAAGCGATAAATTCACCATCCTTATATTCCAAAATCGGTTTGTCGCCGTTGACGATTTTCGAGCCGTTTACGTGCTTCAACCAAAGCCCCGTATGAGTCGATTTTCCCGTGCCGCTACGCCCCAAAAACGCATAGCCGCAACCATCGTATTCTAAGATCGCCGCGTGCAAAAGCATGCGGTTTAACTTAGGAAGCTTACGGCAAATGGCGCGATATAAGCAGATGTTTTCGATATAGCCGTCGGAATAGCCGCTTGAAAGCCGCTTTTCTTCGGCAAATTCTTCGTTGGAAACAGACACTTCTATATCAAACGGCGAATTTTGATCGGCGGAAAGGTATTTTTCGCAAAACACTTCCGTATATCGGCATCTATTTTTGATTGAAATGCGCAAACCTGCGATTTCGTAAATCATAGTTTCTCCTTTTAATACGCTTAAATGCGAACGTCGCCCTTTTCGCCAAGCAAATCGGCGTGTTTTTCTAAGATGGGATCAATTTCATTGCGGATAAATTCCACCGTTTGCGACGGCGCTCTACCGATAAAGTTTTTCGCATCAAGAATTTCATCGAGCTTATCCCAAACAGGCTTAAACATTTCTTCTTGCTTGATGAGCTCAATCAAATTGTTTTCGCCGCCTTCCACTTTCACGTTCTTTCCAGCTTCCATGCTCAAAACACGAATTTTTTCATGCAATTCTTGACGATTGCCGCCTGCTTTCACACAAGCCATCATGATGTTTTCCGTTGCCATGAACGGCAATTCTGCGCGGATATGCTTCGCGATAACCTTTTCATAAACCACAAGGTTTTCCGCAACGTCCATATACACGTTCAAAATCGCATCCACCGTTAAAAACGCCTGCGCGTTAACGATGCGACGGTTTGCTGAATCATCGAGCGTGCGTTCGAACCATTGCGTAGAAGCAGTGAATGCGCTATTCATAGGCAAAGAAATCGCATAGCGCGCGAGCGCACCCATACGTTCCGAACGCATAGGATTGCGTTTATACGCCATTGCAGACGAGCCTATTTGATTTTTCCCAAACGGCTCTTCGATCTCTTTCATGTTTTGCAAAATGCGAATATCGTTAGAGAATTTATAAGCGCTTTGCGCAATTTGAGAAAGCACGCAAAGTACGTTATAATCAAGCTTTCTCGGATACGTTTGTCCTGTCACGCCGTAAACTTTATCATAGCCCATTTTCGCAACAACGCGCTTTTCAAGCTCTTTCACCTTTTCTTCGTCGCCGCCGAAAAGTTCTAAAAAGCTTGCTTGCGTACCCGTTGTGCCTTTTACACCGCGAAGACGGATGTTTTCTTTGGCGTGCATCAAGTTTTCATAATCCATTTCAAGATCTTGGAGCCAAAGCGTGGCACGTTTGCCTACCGTCGTAAGCTGTGCGGGTTGTAAATGGGTAAAACCAAGCGTGGGAACGTCCTTATAAGCAAGGGCGAATTTTTTCAACTTATCCATCACGTTGACGAGCTTTTTAAGCACGATGTCAAGCGCGTCGGCAATCATAATCGCTTCGGCGTTGCAATCGACAAAGCAACTTGTTGCGCCCAAGTGAATGATGGGCATTGCTTTCTTTGCGTATGCGCCGTAAGCTTTTACGTGGGCCATAACGTCGTGACGGACTTCTCTTTCAAATTGCGCCGCCAGCTCATAATCGATTTCTTCCGCGTACGTTTTAAGCTCGTCCACCTGTTCTTGGTTTACGTTTAAACCAAGCTCCATTTCCGATTCGGCAAGCGCCACCCAGAGTTTTCTCCAAAGTTTAAAACGCTTTTCATCAGAAAATGCTTTTTGCATTTCCTTGCTCGCATAACGCGTGCTTAAAGGGTTGTTGTAAATGCTGTTATCCATACCCACTCCTTACGCTTTCACAGGCTCGGCATACGAAACGCCAAACGTTTCCGCTGTGACCGATTTCATTTTTTGTTCTTCATACGGACGATCACTCCAATCCGTTTTTACGTTCGCAATCGCATCCACCGTTTCCATGCCTTCGAGCACTTTACCAAACGCTGCGTATTGCCCATCTAAATAATTCGCGTCTTCGTGCATAACGAAAAACTGCGAGCCTGCGGAATCGGGATGACCTGCTCTTGCCATCGACAAAACGCCGCGAACGTGCTTGATATCGTTTTGTTTAAAGCCGTTGCCCGAAAATTCGCCGGGGATATGATAGCCCGGTCCACCCGTGCCTGTGCCGTTAGGATCGCCGCCTTGGATCATAAATCCTGCGATGACACGGTGGAAGATAAGCCCGTTATAATAGCCCTTTTGCACAAGCGATAAAAAATTGCTCACCGTGTTGGGCGCTTTATCGGGATAAAGCTCCGCTTTGAAAGTTTTTCCGTTTTCCATTTCAAACGTTACGATAGGATTGCTCATGTTTTTACCGTCCTTTTAATCTTGATATTTTTCCACGATTACGTTCGCTTCGTTGAAAAGCGCAAGCGAGAAATCGTCGGGATAGCCTTCTTTATACACCACGCGGCAAATGCCTGCGTTGATGATCATTTTCGCGCAAATTACGCAAGGTTGGTGCGTACAGTAAAGGGTTGCGCCTTGGATGTTTACGCCGTGGCGTGCCGCTTGGATAATGGCGTTTTGTTCAGCGTGAACGGCAAAGCAAAGTTCGTGCTTCGTGCCACTGGGAATGTTCAACTTTCTACGCAAGCATTCCCCCTTTTCTTCACAGCTTTTGATACCTGCAGGCGCGCCGTTATAACCCGTTGTCATCACGCGTTTGTCCTTCACGATCACCGCGCCAACGTGACGGTTTTCCTGATAACAACTCGACCAGCCTGCCACCGTTTCGGTGAGTTCCATAAAACGTTTGTCCCATTTATCCATTTTAGCCATAGAAAGGTTCTCCTTTGTGTTCGTATTTTCATTTGTATCCACTATAAATTATACCACATTTTAAATGGAAAATCAATACTTTGCAACGAGTTTTTTCTTTTAACTTACGCTCGCTTAAAATTTTTCGGTAGTTTTTTCCATTTTTTTGTTTGACAATGCTTAAAATTTGTTTATAATATAATTGTACTATTTAGGCGGATAGACGCCAAAAATTTCGGAGGATTATTTTTATGAACATTAAACCTTTATTCGACAAAGTTGTCGTGGAAAGCGTGACAGTGGAAGAAAAGACCAAAAGCGGTTTCTATCTCCCCTCTTCCGCGCAAGAAAAACCCCAAACCTGTCAAGTGGTTGCGGTTGGCCCTGGTGGGATTATCGACGGAAAGGAAATCGTTATGCAAGTGAAAGTGGGCGATAAGGTGCTTTGCTCGAAATATGCAGGTTCTGATTTTAAAGTAGACGGCAAAGAATTCACGATCATCAAACAAAGCGACATTCTCGCAATCGTGGAAGATTGAATGTAAAAGGAGATTAAAGTTATGGCAAAACAAATTAAATATGGCGAAGAAGCTAGAAAGGCATTGGAAGCAGGCGTAAACGTGCTCGCGGACACCGTGAAAATTACGCTTGGACCTAAGGGCAGAAACGTGGTTTTGGATAAAAAATTCGGTGCTCCCCTTATCACCAACGACGGAGTGACGATTGCGAAAGAAATTGAACTTGGCGATCCGTTTGAAAACATGGGTGCACAACTTGTCAAAGAAGTTTCCACCAAAACCAACGACGTGGCGGGCGACGGCACGACGACGGCAGTCGTTTTGGCGCAAGCCATCGTGCGTGAAGGCTTGAAAAATCTTGCGGCTGGTGCTAACCCTATCATTTTGAAAGAAGGCATTAAAAAGGCGGTTGATGCGACCGTGGCGCATTTGAAAGATATTTCTAAAGCGGTTGAAAGCAACAAGGCGATCGAACAAACCGCTTCCATCTCCGCTGGCAACCCCGAAGTGGGCGCGCTTATCGCGAAAGCTATGGAAATTGTGGGGAAAGACGGCGTTATCACCGTGGAAGAAGGCAAATCCATGAACACCGAACTCAGCACCGTGGAAGGTATGCAATTCGATCGTGGTTATGCTTCCGCGTATATGGTCACCAACACCGATAAAATGGAAGCGGTTTTGGAAAACCCCTATATCCTTATCACCGATAAGAAAATTTCTAGTCTTCAAGAAATTTTGCCCGTGATTGAGCCCCTTGCGCAACAAGGCGCAAAACTTTTGATTATCGCGGAAGACGTGGAAGGCGATGCACTTGCGGCGCTTATCGTGAACAAGCTCAAAGGCGTGTTCAATTCCGTTGCCGTAAAAGCTCCTGGATTTGGCGATAGAAGAAAAGAAATGCTTCGCGACATCGCAACCCTTACGGGCGGCGAAGTGATCTCTTCCGATCTTGGCCTTGAATTTAAAGACGTTACGCCCGATATGCTTGGTAGAGCAACAAGCGTGCGCGTAGACAAAGAAAACACGACGATCGTTGGCGGCGTTGGCTCCGCGGAAGATATCAAAGCGCGTATTGCTTCTATCAAATCGCAAATCGCGGAAACAACTTCCGATTATGATCGTGAAAAATTGCAAGAACGCCTTGCAAAACTTGCAGGCGGCGTTGCGGTGATTAGCGTTGGCGCGGCAACCGAAGTGGAAATGAAAGAAAAGAAACTTCGCATTGACGACGCGCTTGCGGCAACCCGCGCGGCTGTGGAAGAAGGCTACGTGCCCGGCGGCGGCAGCGCACTCCTTTCCGCTATCCCCGTTGTGAAAAAACTCGTTGTCTCCTTAAACGGCGACGAAAAAACGGGCGCGGCAATCGTTTTGAAAGCGCTCGAAGAACCCATCAGACAAATCGCAAAAAATGCAGGTCTTGACGGCTCGGTAATCGTGGATAAAGTGCTTGCCTCTAGAAAGCAAAACTTTGGCTATGACGCTTTGAATAACAAATATTGTGATATGGTAGAAAGCGGCATTATTGATCCTACGAAAGTAACCCGTTCGGTACTTCAAAACGCAGCTTCCGTAGCATCTACCCTTTTGACAACGGAAAGCATCGTAACGGA
>JAZOLI010000078.1:0-13138 GCA_045652965.1 Candidatus Scatosoma sp. | reverse complement strand
CAGCGTATCCGGACAACTGTTTGCTTCACGGGGACAACTACGACACCCTTAGAAGGGGCGTGCCCAACGCAAACAAAGTGTTTAAAGAGCTGAAAGCCGCAGGGAATAAGCCTAAAGGGATTCGGTTGGATAGCGGAGACTTGGCGTATTTGTCCAAAAAGGCGCGGAAGATGATGGACGAAGCGGGCTTTCCCGATGCGATCATTTGCGTTTCGGGCGATCTCGACGAGCGTTCGATTAGCTCCCTTTTACAACAGGGCGCAGAGATTGACTCGTGGGGGGTTGGAACAAAGCTGATCACTTCCGAAGATTTGCCTGCGCTTGGGGGCGTTTATAAGCTTTCCGCCGTGTTCTCCAAGGACGGAAAGATGACGCCGAAAATTAAGCTTTCGGATAACACGGAAAAGATCACCAACCCGTCGTTTAAAAATTTATATCGCTTATACGACAAGGAAAACGGTATGGCGATCGCCGATTTGATTACCTTGCATGACGAAACGGTGGACGAGAGCGAGCCGCTCACCATTTTTCACCCGCTTGAAACGTGGAAAAAACACGAAGTGGAAAATTTTTACGCCGAACCGCTTTTGCACAAGATCGTGGAAAAGGGCGAACTCGTTTACAATTTTCCCAAACTTACGGAAGTGGCGGAGTTTTCCAAGGCGGAGCTTGCGAAATTTTGGGAAGAATATTTGCGCTTAGATATGCCGCAGGTTTATAAAGTGGATCTCTCGGCGAAATTGCACGCGCTTAAAATTTCTATGATTGACGAAATTCGCAATCGCGCGAAAAAGGAACGTAAAGATGAAAAATAAAAACGAAAACAAACAAAAATCAAATGCCACGCTTTGGGGGCTGTTGCTCTTTTTTATCTTGATTTTAATCGATCAGCTCACCAAACTTTTTGCCGACGTTTATTTCACCGCAACGGGCGCGCCGAGTCAGGTTGCCATCGTGGATAATTGGCTTTGGCTTTGCATTACGTATAACCGCGGCATTTCTTACGGGATTGGCGGCGACGCTTCTCCTGCTTTGAAAATTGCCGTGATTGCCACCACTGCCCTGATGATGATTGGTTTGTTTGTTTGGTATTTTGCTATGGATAAAAACCGCCGTTTTTTACGCACCGCGCTCGTGTTTATCGTGGCAGGGGGCGTTGGCAATTTGATCGATCGCGTGTATTACCAGGTGTGGGATCCTGCGACAACGCCTTTTGGTGTGCGCGATATGGTGGATTTGAGCAGATTTGGATTTGCCGTTTGTAATTTTGCCGATTTCTTTATCTCCGCAGGCGCGGTTATGATTGTTCTTGCTTTGCTGTTTTTCGATAAGGACGCTATGTTCCCTGTCGGGAAATATAAAAAGTTAGCGCAAGCGCAGGAAGAAAAGCAGGCGCAGGCGAGCGCAAAGGATGAAGTGAATGGATAAAAGGTTGTTCGTTGCCGAATGCGATTATAAACGCCTTGACGTGTTTTTGAGTGAGCAAACGGACGAATTTACTCGTTCACGTTTAAAAAAACTCATTGAAGAGGGCAACGTTTCGGTGGGGGGCACGGCGCAAACGAAAGCGGGAGCGGACGTGAAAGCAGGCGTTGCGGTGGAGCTTTGCGTGCCCGATGTCGTCGAATATGCCGTTAAACCGGAAAACATACCCGTTCAAATCGTTTATCAAGACGAAGATCTTGCCGTGGTGAACAAGCCAAAAGGCATGACGGTGCATATCGGGAACGGTGCGGTGGACGGTACGCTCGTGAACGCACTTTTATACGCGCTTGATTCTTTGAGTGGAATCGGCGGCGTGTTAAGACCTGGGATCGTGCATAGAATTGACAAGGATACGACGGGCTTGCTCGTGGTGGCAAAAAACGACAAGGCGCACGTGTCGCTTGCCAAGCAAATTGCGGAAAAAACTTGTAAAAGAACGTATTTTGCCCTTCTGGAAGGAAACGTGAAAGAAGAGAGCGGACGGATTGTGACGGATATCGGCAGACACCCGACCGATCGGCTGAAAATGGCGGTTTTACCCGACGGAAAGGGGAAGATTGCCATCACTGAATTTGAAACGGTGGCGCGCTTTGGAACGGAATTTACCCTTTGTAAATTTATGTTGCAAACGGGGAGAACGCACCAAATTCGCGTGCATGCAAAACACATGGGGCATCCCGTGGCGGGCGATCCCGTTTATGGATATAAAAAACAAAAATTGAGCGCGGACGGGCAACTTTTACATGCGTGGCAATTAGAGCTCACGCATCCGAGAAGCGGGGAGAGAATGACGTTTAACGCACCCCTGCCTGCGCAATTTGAAGAAATTTTAAGAAAACTTTGCAAACGTTTCGGCGTTTGTTTGGACGTTTTGGGAATATGTTAAAGATAGCAAAAGTAAAACGCAATTCCATAGCAAAAGAGCTTGGGCTTGAAGTCGGTGACGAGATACTCTCGTTCGACGGTTTGCCTTGCGAAGACGAGCTCGATTATTTATATTATATCGAAACGGACGGCTTTTCTATGCTCGTGAAAGATCATAGAACGGGCACTCAAACGCTGGTGGAAGTTGAAAAGGAAGAAGGGGAAGATTTGGGCTTAACCTTTGAAAAGAATGAGAAAATTCGCACCTGTCATAACCGTTGCGTGTTCTGCTTTGTCGATCAAATGCCCAAAGGCATGCGAGAGAGTTTATACGTCAAAGACGACGATTATGCGATGAGCTTTACGTGCGGAAATTTCGTAACGCTTACCAACCTTTCGGACGACGGGTTAGAGCGGATCGTGCGTTTGAAGCTTTCGCCCCTTTACATCTCCGTGCATACGACAAACCCTGAGCTTAGAGTCAAGCTTCTTCGCAATCGATTTGCAGGAAAAATTGGAAAGCAAATTGAGCGGCTTGCAAAGGGTGGCATTGAAATGCATTGCCAAGCGGTGATCGTGCCGAATGAAAACGACGGCGAAGAGCTTGCAAGAACGGCGAGAGAATTGTTTGCTTATTATCCTGCCGTGAAAGATCTTGCGTGCGTGCCGACGGGGATTACGAAATATCGCGACGGCTTGACGCATATCCCCGACGTGGATAAGGAATATAGCGAGAAACTTCTTGATCTCGTGGACTTACTCAATGCGGAATTTGGCGTGAATTTCTTGCTTCCTGCCGATGAATATTTTGTCAAAGCGGAAAGACCTTTGAAACCTTGTGAATTTTACGGCGATTTTTCGCAAATTGAAAACGGGATTGGCATGACGACCAAATTTTTGTGCGAAGCGTATGCCGAGCTTTCCCCTTGCGTTTTGAAAAAACCTAAAAAGACTTTGATCGTTTGCGGGGTGTCGGCGGAAAAAACGCTAAAATCGCTCGTGGAAGAGTGTAATCGTGAAATTGTGGGGTTGCAGGCGGAACTTTTGCCTGTTGAAAACGATTTTTTTGGACATACCGTGACGTGCACGGGGTTGCTTACAGGCAAAGATATTGCGGCGGCGATTGAAAAATATCGCGCGCAAAAAGGCGAGTTTGACGAAGTGTTGCTTGCAAAAGATACGCTCAAAGAATTTGAAGACGTGTTCCTTTGCGGTATGACGCTCGATGAAATGAAAGAACAATTACACTTTAAAAATATACGCGTAAATCGCGGTGGCGGCGCAGGGCTCGTGCGCTTGCTGAGAAGCGAAATATAGAGCAAAGGAGTGGGATATGGCAAATCCTTTAATCGCGTTGGTGGGTAGACCCAACGTTGGGAAAAGTACGTTTTTTAACAAGGTGGTGGGGCGCAAAGTTTCGATCACCGAAGATAGACCTGGTGTCACGCGCGATCGGCTTTATGCGGATGCGACGTGGCGAGATAAGCATTTCACCGTTGTTGATACGGGTGGGCTTGAACTGAAAAGCGAAGACGTGATGTGGCGCGAAATCGCAAAACAAGCGGACGTGGCGATTGAAACAGCCGACGTAATTTTGTTCTTTACCGACGGCAGGGATGGTTTACACCCCTCCGATTATGACGTGGCGGATATTTTGCGCCGTAGCAAAAAGCCCGTCATTTTGGTCGTGAATAAAATTGACGATTATGCGCCTGACAAGGTGTTTGAATTTTATTCGTTGGGGCTTGGCGAGCCGTTTGCCGTTTCTGCTGAACATTCGCAAGGCATTGGCGACGTGCTCGACGAAGCGATTAAATATTTCCCCGATGGATCGGAAGCGCCCGTGCCGTCGCTTAAAATTGCCGTGGTGGGGAAACCTAACGCGGGAAAATCGAGCTTGGTGAATAAAATTCTTGGCAACGAGAGAAGCATCGTCACCCCCATGGCAGGAACGACGCGCGATGCGATCGATACCTTGTTTTACCGCGGCGAAAAGGCGTATACCATCATTGATACGGCGGGGATTCGAAAGAAAAAGAACGTCGATGACGACGTGGAATATTATAGCAATATGCGTGCGTTCGACGCCGTGAGAAGAAGCGACGTTTGCCTTTTGGTGGTTGATAGCGCCGAAGGGTTGACGGAGCAAGACGTGAAGATTATCGGCTACGTGCACGAGCAGGGCAAGCCGTCCGTGATCGTGATGAACAAGTGGGATTTGATTGAAAAAGATACCCACACTGTGAATAAATTTGAGGAAAAATTGCAAGAAGATCTCAAATTTATGAGCTATTATAAATCCGTTTACATTTCCGCAAAAACGGGGCAACGCGTGGAAAAATTGCTTGCCGCAGCCGACGAAGTGTATGCGCATGCGTCTTTCCGCGTGCCTACGGGTGAGCTCAACGATTTGATCGGCGATGCCGTGCGTTTGCAAGAACCGCCTTCCTATTTGGGAAGAAGAATGCGTGTGTTCTTCTCTTCGCAAGTGAATGTTTGTCCGCCCACGTTCGCCCTTTTTGTAAACGACGAAAATTTGCTCCATTTCTCTTATGAACGGTATTTGGAAAATACCATTCGCCGCGCTTACGATTTTAGCGGTACGCCTATCAAAATCGTAGTGCGTGAGAAAAAGGACGAGGATTGATGATGAAAAATTTCTCTCTTTCGCAAAACTGGTGGCAATTTTTAATCGTTGCGATCCTTTGCTATTTGATCGGATGCTTTAATTTTGCGCGTTTGATTTCGCGAAAAAAACATCGGGATATCACGAAAATTGGTAGCGGAAACCCCGGTACGATGAACATGAGCCGTGAATTTGGCTTGAAAGTGGGGCTGCTCACTTTTGTTTGCGATGCGCTCAAAGGTGGTGTTCCTGCCGTGATTGCGTACTTGCTCTATCAGGGGTACGTGTTCGAGGGCACTGCTATGCTCGTTTCCGATTTTGCACGGTATTTTAGCGGGTTGTTCGTCGTGATCGGGCATATTTTTCCTGTGACGATGCGCTTTAAAGGCGGCAAAGGGATTGCTTCTACGTTAGGTTTGTTTTGGGCTTGTCTTGCCTGCGAGAATGCGTGGTGGATTTTGCTTGCGCTCCTTTGTCTTGCCGTTGTTGTTGCGTTTATCTTCTTTACCGAATGGGGCTCGCTTGGCTCGCTTTTGGGGGTGACGGGATTTTCGATCATACAGCTTTATATCTTCCTTTCAAAATATGCTGGTTTTGGGGTCAATCCGTACATGGTGGCTACCTATTTGATTGTTTTTGCAATTAACGTGCTCACGTGGACGGCGCATGGAAAAAATCTCGTGCGTCTGTTTGCAGGAGAAGAACGGCGTACTTCTATTAGAAAATTGGCAAAAAGGAAATAAAAAACAAGGAATCTGCGGTGCATCTTGCTTTGTTTTTCCAAGTTTAAACTTAACAATTTGAGGAGTGACTTATGAATATTATCATTATTGGTTGTGGGAGCGTTGGTAGAACGCTTGCCGAAAAACTCAATGCCGATGGAAACGACGTGACTGTTGTCGATATGTCGGCGGAAAAGGTGAAAACCATCACGAGCCGATGTGACGTTATGGGCGTGGTGGGAAACGGTGCAACGCATACGCTGCAACGGGAAGCAGGGATTGATTCTGCCGATCTTTTGATCGCCGTTACCAATTCTGACGAGCTGAATTTGCTTTGCTGTGTGGTGGCGAGAAAGGAAGGAAAGTGCAAAACGATTGCTCGCGTTAAAAATCCCGATTATAGCAAGGACGCGCCTTATTTAAAAGAGCAGCTTGGGCTTGCAATGGTGATTAACCCTGAATATGCGGCGGCGGAAGAAATTGCACGCGTGCTTCGATTCCCTGCGGCGATCACGATTGAACCGTTTGCAAAGGGAAGGGTGGAACTTATCAAATTTAAACTTCCTAAAGACAGTCCGTTGATTGGGCTTACCGTTAGGGAAATGGCAATGCGCTATCGCTCCGATTTGCTCGTTTGTACCATTGAACGCGGCGAAGAGGCACTAATTGCCAACGGCGATTCTCGCTTTGAAGAAAAGGACGTCGTTTCTATTGTCGCAACCCCTAAAAATGCAAACGACTTTTTTCATAAAATTGAATATAAAGGGCATTCGATTAAAAATGCGCTCGTGGTGGGCGGCGGCGTGATCACGCATTATCTTTGCGAGATCTTGGAACGCTCGAACATACGGCTTCGTATCATTGAAAAGGATTTGAAAGTGTGCGAAGAGATGAGCGCGCTGTGGGATAGAAACGACGTCATCCACGGCAACGCTTCTGATCGTGAGCTTTTGATGGAAGAAGGCATTGCAACCAGCGGTGCGTTCGTTGCGCTTGCGAATTTGGATGAAGAAAACATCTTGCTTTCCGTGTTCGCAAAGAGCGCGGGTTGTCAAAAACTTGTGACGAAAATCAACCGCATTGATTATGATCACGTGCTTGGGCAACTTGATCTGGATACCACCGTTTGCCCTAAAAACATCACCGCCGATATCATTTTGCGCTACGTTCGCGCTATGAACAACACGGTGGGAAGCAACGTGGAAACGATGTATAACGTCATTCAAGGGGAAGTGGAAGCTTCGGAATTTATCGTGAAAGAAAATTCGCCCATTACAGGCAAACCACTTTCTGAGCTTACGTTTAAAAAGGATATTTTGGTTGCTTGTATCACGCGTGAAAATCAAGTGATTATTCCCCGTGGGCAAGACGTGATCAAGGCGGGCGATGCCGTTGTGATCGTTTCCAAACAAATTGGACTGCAAGACGTGATCGACGTTTTGAAATGAGGTGAAAAGGTGAATTATCGCGTTATTCTCAGGACGTTAGGATTTATACTTCTTTTTGAAGCTGTGTTTTTTATCGTGCCTGCAATTACAGCCGTATGTTATTGGGAAAAAGAATTTTTCTCTTTCCTTATCTCCGCGCTCATTTGCGCGGCGTGTGGCTCGCTTTGTTTGCTCGTGAAATCGAAAAACGATTCTATGTATGCAAAGGAAGGGTTTGTAATCGTGGCGCTCAGTTGGATTGTGATGAGTGTTTTCGGTTCGCTTCCCTTTTGGATTTCGGGTGCGATTCCTTCCTTTATAGACGCGCTTTTTGAAACGGTTTCTGGATTTTCAACGACGGGCGCTACTATTCTCCCTAGCGGCGCGGCGATTGAAGCATTGCCTAAATGCATGTTGATGTGGCGTAGCTTTACACATTGGATTGGTGGCATGGGCGTGCTCGTGTTCGTTATGGTCTTTTTGCCTTTATCAGGTGGGCGAAACATCAATTTGTTAAAGGCGGAAAGCACAGGGGCGGCGGTGAGTAAGCTCGTGCCGAAAATGCGTAAAACGGCAAGAATTTTATACCTTATCTACACCGCGCTTACCCTTTTCGAATTCGTGCTTTTGCTGTTTGAAATGCCTGCGTTTGAAGCGATTACCACCGCGTTCGGCACGGCAGGAACGGGCGGTTTTTCCGTGAAAGGGGATAGCCTTGCGGGCTATTCTGCCTATTCGCAAATCGTCGTGACGGTGTTCATGATTTTGTTTTCTATCAACTTCACTTCCTTTTATCTTATCCTTTGCGGTAGGATCAAGGAAGCGTTTAACACGGAAGTGCGCGTGTTCTTTTGTATTGTTGCCGCGGCAATCGCGCTTATCGCGGTGAATTTGTGTTTATCTAATTTAGGCTATACCGTTGGAGAAGCGATTTTACATTCGGCTTTCTCCGTGGCTTCGATTATATCCACCACAGGTTTTGCCACCGCGAACTTCAATTTGTGGTCGCCGTTTGCGCAAACGATACTCGTTGTTTTGATGTTTATCGGCGCGTGTGCTGGCAGCACGGGCGGGGGAATGAAAGTGTCGCGTATGATCGTTCTTTACAAGGGCGCGACGCATGAAATGAAACGCATTTTACACCCTAGACAGGTGAAGAAGATTGCTATTGATAAACGCATTGTCGAGCATGAAGTGGTGCGTGGTATTAACGCTTATTTCTTTGCGTATATACTTATCTTTATCGTGTCGCTTTTGATCATTTCTTTGAACGGGTTTGATCTTACAACCAACTTTACGAGCATTGTTGCGACGCTCAATAATATCGGGCCTGGGCTTGGGTTGGTTGGACCTGACGGCAGTTTTGCAATCTTTTCCGATCTTTCGAAACTTACCTTTATTTTTAATATGCTTGCAGGGCGTTTGGAAGTGTTTCCTATGCTCGTTTTGTTCGCTCCGTCAACCTGGAGAAAATAAATTCTGTGATAAAAGCTCCGCCTTTTAACGAAGGCGGAGCTTTTTTGTTTGTGGTTTTTAATTTTTATGGGCGGCGAATGAGATCGACGGGCTTTCTCCTTGAAATTTTTATAATCGGGAGAGCGGACGAGATGATTGCCGTGAGTAAGCTGATGAGCGCAATGATGAAAATTTGTCTTGCGCCAAAGAGTGCAAAGTGAATGGAAACGTTGATCGTGTCTACGATATACGTATTGACAAACGAACAACCAAACCAAGCAAGTATGCCGGCTAATATGCCGTTGAAAAACGCAATGATCAAGCTTTCGCTAAGGAAGGTGAGCAGGATGTCCTTGCCACCTGCGCCAAGCCCCCTTAACACGCCCACGCTTTGCTTCTTGTTTGCAATGCTCGTGCTGATATAGTTGTAAAGCATAAACACCGAAAGAAGCGCAAGGGCTAACGCTGCGTAGAGAAAGAGATCGGTGATTTTTTTGATCATGAGCTCGTTATCATGGATTAAGCTTAAAACGGAGTTGTTATACAGCTGTAAGGTGAGTCCGCTTTCGCTTGTGACGTAGTTTACAATGGCGTCTACGCCCGAACGCAGGGCGGTGGTGGAAAACAAAATTTTACAATGATCGCCTTGCTCGGAATAGATGTTCAAATCATCCATTAAAGCAGGGGTCATCATGAACTTATATCTTTCCGCCGTCGTGTAGTTTTTTTGGTCAACGCCGAAATAGATACCCACAATTTTTACATTGGTCTTCGTTAGCTTGTTCGATTTGTTGGAGCGTTGTTTGATCGTGATATCAACAAAACCTTCAGACAGACCGCCTTTTAACTTATCGCGAAGTTCATCTAAAATTTCTTTGTTTTCCTCTACGCTTTTCGTGGACATGGTTCTGATCAACGTGCGCAGGGTGCTTCTTTCCTCTTTATCGGGCAACAGGTTGATTTCGTTTTGGAGCAAGTGGATTAAATTGACGTGGTGGATCAGGATTTCATCTTTTCCAAGCGATACGCTACCGTCAGCCTTTTCTTTGAAAAGAAGAACGTTGTTTTCGTCGTAGTCGTTCGCGTTATACGTGTAAACCACGGGGCGCTTGATGGACGACGAATCTTTAACGTTAAACGTCCAATCCGAGTTGCCGACATAATAGGTGTTCGCCGATTGGTTTATCTTGTTCCACTCGTCTTTAAAACCCTTGGCTACAAATAAGCAATTTTGCGCGCCTGCGTTGATATGGGCGGTGTAATCGCTCAAAAGCGCCGATAGCGTTATGTTGTTGGGGGTTGAGTTTTTAAGAACGTCGTATTTTTCAGGGATAGCGCCGCAATCGATGATGCCGACGATGGTGTAGGGGATTTCGCTAATGGTCAACGTTTTGTTTAACAAATCGTTGGGTTTGTTGACGTCTGCTTCGTTCAGCTTTTTCCCGTTTAAATAATGGATAATCGAATCGGCAAGATAGCTGGAAATTGCCACTTCATGCAAGCTTTCCTCTACAGGAGCGCCCTTTTTATAGGAAATTACAGGATATTTGCCTGCAATCAATCGATAGGGGAAATCCTTGAACGTTTTGTCTGCGCTGATTTCTTCTTTTGCATCAAATTCGATAAATCCGCTTATCGCTTTAGAATAATATTTCGTGCCGATAATCACGTCGGAGTTTTTGAGATCGGCAATGGAAAGCGTTTGCAAGAAGCTGCCGTCGGTTTCTTTTCTTAACGTGAAAATACCTTTTACCGTGCCGTTCGTTTTCTCGCTTAAATCGGAAATTATTTTATCCGAAACCTTTACGGCATATGCGTCTTGCGATTCGAAATTTATCGTGTTAATTGCCGTTGTCATAACCGATTGGGCGGCTGACGTGGAAAGGGTGTTCTTTAAAATCGTTGTCGTGCTGAACGTTGCGAGTGTGTCAAAAAGCGCAAACACCGCAAAGGCGATGGAAGAAATGAGAATTGTTAAAATCAAGCGGAAGGGCTTGACAGCAAGCGATTTTAAGCCTAAAAACGCCGCGCTTTTCAGCTTCATCTTGCTCTTTTTTAAGGACACGGGATTGCCTGCCGTGTGCTCGATTTCGCCCGTTGGTTCTTTATCTCTAAATGAAAGATTTTCAACAATTTCAATTTTTTTGCGATCTTTGATCGCTTCCGCTAAAAGATCTTTTTCGCTTTCGGAAAGAATAGAACCATCGCGCACGACGAGTGTGTTTTCTTGCTCGTTTACGTTTGTGTCGAGCGATCTTTCTTTGAACGTGATATCCTGCGCGACCTTGCCATCGACAAGCTGAATGATGCGATCTGCGTATTTTTCCGCAAATTCACGATCGTGGGAAACGACAATCACCAATTTATCCTTGGAAAGCTTTTTCAAGGTGTCTAAAACCTGAATACCCGTGCCGGAATCGAGCGCGCCCGTAGGCTCGTCCGCCATGATGATGTGCGGCTCTTTGACGAGTGCGCGTGCGATTGCCACGCGTTGGCGTTGTCCGCCCGAAAGCTCGGCAGGGGTGCGGCGTTTGAGCTCGGAAATTTCCACGTCTTGAAGCAATTTTTCAAATTCCGCTTCGTTCGCTTTTTTGCCTTGCAACTCCATCGCAATTTTTATGTTTTTCTCTACCGTGAACTCGGGGAGAAGGTTATATTCTTGGAAAATGAAGCCGATAAAGGTGTTGCGATAGCTGTCGTATTCTTTGGCGGAGAAGGTGGAAAATTTCTTATCCTGAATGATAAGTTCGCCGCCGTCGATGCCGTCGAGCCCGCCGATTACGTTGAGTAGCGTCGTTTTACCACAACCGCTTTTGCCTGTGATAAACACCAAACCTGCATCAGGGAACGTGAGTGAAACGTCGTCTAATGCGTTCACCGTTCCTGCTTTCGTTTTATACGTTTTCGTTACGTTTTGAAGCTGCAACATAAAATGCTCCGTGTGAAAAAAATTTCTATTATTATATCATAAAAAAGGCGTGGGTGTAAAGAAAAAATGTGGTAAATATAAAAAAAAGCCCTGTTGGGCTTCGTTTTGCCGCTTTAAGCGGCGGTTTTGGTGGAGGTGGTGAGAGTTAAACTCACGTCTTACTAGGCTGCCAAAAAACTTTCTACATACTTAGTTTATCTTTTTTTCTTAACGATATAACGCGGGTAAACACGCTTTATATCGCGCAGAAAGCTATATGATCTTTTAAAAACACTTTCCGATTTTTAAAAGATTTTTCCGTCTAATTGACGCCGCGACCCCAACCGACGGATAAATCGGGCGCGACGATCGTTTTAAAAAACGAGTTTACGCTGCTAAAGCGTAGTTTGCATTTCTATCTGCATTTAAATTTAGGTGGAACGTTTTAGCGCAGTCGTCCCGTCTGCGGTATGCTTATCCTTTCGCTCACCTGCAATCGAATTCGGTGCACCCCCATATTGTCAAAACGTTATAGGATCTATCGTTTTGTGGTTCTATATTATTATACACACATTCACTATAAAAGTAAACGTATTTTTACAAAAAAACGTAATTTGATAAAAATTTATCGATTTAACGATTGCAAATTGAAAAAAATGTCGAAATTCAGTTTGACATTTAGTGAAAAACAAGGTATAATGTGAAAGAATTAACGGGGAGAACCCCGAAATTAAGGGATAAGGAGAAAAAATTTTATGGCAAACGTATGTGTCATTACGGGCGGCGGTAGCGGTATGGGTTTGGAAGCTGCGAAGTTTATGCCCAAGGACAAAATCATCGTGATCTCGGGAAGAACGATGAGTAAACTTGAAAACGCGGTAAACGAGCTCAAAGCGCTTGGCTACACCGCTTACGCGAAAACGTGCGACACTTCTTCGCGCGAGAGCGTGAAAGAATTGGTGGCTTTTGCAACCGAGCTTGGCGAAGTGAAGAACGTGATCAACTCGGCGGGGGTATCGCCTGCAATGAAAGGCACGCAAGAAATGATCTTGCGTATTAACGCGCTTGGCACGGTGTATATCAACGAAGAATTTTCCAAGGTGATGAACGCGGGCAGCGTTATCGTGGACGTTTCGTCTAACTCGGCGTATATTCTTCCGTCTATGATTATTCCCAAAAAAGCCTATAAATTGGCGGAAACGGACGAAGAGAAATTTTTGCAAAAGCTCATCAAGAGAAGCAACCTTGCTAAGGGTGAATATCAACGCAAGGGATTTGCTTATTCGCTTTCGAAGAACTTCGTCGTTTGGTATGCGAAAAAGTGCGCGTTTGAATATGGTAAAAAGGGTATCCGCGTGGTTTCTTTGAGTCCTGGGCTTATTGCAACGGATATGGGGAACTTGGAAGTGAAAGACGGCGGTATGTTGATCCCGTTCTCCGCAGAAGAAAGAATGGGCAAGCCCGAAGGGCTCGGCTATGCGCTTGCAACGGTTGCGGATGAACGCAACGGCTATCTTGCAGGTGTGGACGTGCTTTGCGATGGCGGTTCGACGAACGGTATGAAAGAATTTAAAAAGAAAAAATAAAATGAAAAAACGGACGGGGGGGGGAAAGCAAACCCCCGCCGTTTTTTTTTTTTTCTTTATTGTTA
>JAZOLI010000077.1:0-3296 GCA_045652965.1 Candidatus Scatosoma sp. | reverse complement strand
CCGCGGTGGTTTTTTAGTCCATTTTTTCGAGAAGCTTCAAATCGATTCCCTTTTCGCCGATCTTGATGATTTCCACTTTCACCTTATCGCCAATGTTAAGCACGTCTTCCACTTGGTTAACTCTTTGTTCGGAAAGCTTGGTGATGTGTACCATTCCGTCTTTACCAGGTGCAAATTCAACGAACGCGCCCACTTTCGACAAAATTCTTACAACAACGCCTACGAACATATCGCCCACTTCGGGATCGTGCGCAATCGATTCCACAATCGCTTTCGCGCGGTTTGCGTTTGCAACGTCGCCATAGCAAGCGATGCACACCGTTCCATCTTCTTGAATGTCAATCTTCGTGCCCGTTTGCTCGATGATCTTGTTGATAACTTTACCTTGCTTACCAACCACGTCGCCAATCTTTTCAGGATTGATCTTGAACGTGATGATCTTGGGTGCGTAAACGGAAAGTCCTTCGCTTACCGTAGGCAGGCATTCAAGCATCTTGCCAAGGATGTGCTTTCTCGCTTCTTGCGCTTGCGCGATTGCATCAAGCATGATTTCTTCAGAAATACCTTTGATCTTGATATCCATTTGGATTGCCGTGATACCTTTATCCGTACCTGCTACCTTGAAGTCCATGTCGCCAAGGAAGTCTTCAAGACCTTGAATATCCGTCAAGATAACGTATTTGCCCGTTTCGGGATCTTTTACAAGACCCATAGCGCAACCTGCAACGGGTGCTTTGATAGGTACGCCTGCGTCCATGAGTGCCATCGTCGAACCGCATACGGAAGCCATCGACGACGAACCGTTAGACGAATAGATATCCGATACTACGCGGATTGCGTAAGGGAATTCGCTTTCAGCAGGGATAACGGGAACCAACGCGCGTTCCGCAAGTGCGCCGTGACCGATTTCACGTCTACCTGCGCTTCTGAGCGCTTTTGCTTCACCCGTGCAATAGCCGGGGAAGTTGTATTGGTGCATATATCTCTTTTCTTCTTCTTCGTCAAGACCTTCCAATCTTTGTGCTTCGCCGAGCATACCAAGCGTACAGGTCGTGAGCGCTTGCGTTTGACCACGCGTGAACACTGCCGAGCCGTGTACTCTGGGTAAAATGCCGTGTTCGCACCAGATAGGACGAACTTCTTTAAGCGTTCTGCCATCGGGACGGATACCCTTATCGAAAATCTTGGAGCGAACGATTCCTTTCACGATATAATAGATCGAATCTTTCACTTCGCGCATTTGATCGGGGTAGATTTCTTTGAAATGTTCAATGATTTCTGCTTCCGCCGCCGCTTGATTTGCTTGTCTTTCTTGTCTATCGAACGTGTCGAGTGCCTTTTCAAGCTTTTCGTAGCCGTAAGCTTTCACTGCTTCGTCGATATCTTCGGGGATATGGTAGAATTCCATTTCCTTTTTGGGTTTGCCTGCTTCCTGCGCGATGCCTTCGATCCAAGCGCAAACCTTTTTGATTTCTTCGTGACCATACATGATCGCGCCAACCATTTCCGCGTCCGTCACTTCGTTCGCGCCTGCTTCGATCATCAAGATTGCATCTTTCGTGCCTGCAAGGGAAAGATGAATGGTGCTCTTTTCTCTTTCTTCAACGTTGGGGTTGATCACGTATTTACCGTCAACGCAGCCAACGATTACCGAACCCGTAGGACCTGCCCAAGGAATATCGGAGATGGAAAGCGCAACCGACGAACCGATCATTGCAAGGGGTTCGGGTGCGATATCGGGATCAACCGAAAGCGCGGTTGCGATCACCACAACGTCGTTGAAAATTCCCTTCGGGAACAAAGGACGGATAGGTCTATCGATAAGTCTTGCAACCAAGATCGCTTTGTCGGAAGCTCTACCTTCGCGTTTTTTGAAACCGCCGGGGATTTTACCTACGGCGAACATCTTTTCTTCGTAGTCTACGGAAAGGGGGAAGAAATCCATTGCTTCTCTCGCCGTTTCACTCATACATACGGATACGTGCACCGCCGTGTCGCCACAACGCACTAAGCACGCGCCGTTCGCTTGCCCTGCGTATTTACCGATTTCGACGATAAGTTCTTTTCCTGCGTAGTCTGTTTTAAAAACTTTGCTGTTTTCTAATGCTGGCATGTTTGTAAATTCTCCTTTTCTCTAATTCTTTTTTGTTCTTGTCCGCTTAGCCTGACGAGAACTGAACCCTACAAGGTTTTAACGGCAAAAAAACGCCTATACTTCGTCAATTTCGCTTATCATACGTGGGTATGATTGCGCTCAATTTCCTTGTCTATCCTATTTTTTGCTCGTAAAAACTGCTTCGCACCTGAAAAGACGTATCTTTTAGCGGTTTTTTGCCAAGATTGCGCGCAGATATATTGAACATATTTCAAGCGCAAGCGTGGCGAAAAGAGCAAAAAAGACGCTTTTCAGGCTTGTTGCGGTTCGATTCTCGTCAGGCTACGGCCTCCTGCCGTAAGCGGTGGTTTTTTGGATATCCGCTTCCTTTCAAGCTTATGCCGTGGCTTGAAAATCCCCGTATACCGACAAAAAAGGGCGAGTTAAACACCCCGCCCTTTCGTGCTCCATTACTTTCTCAATCCCAACGCTTCAACGGTCGCTCTGTATCTTGCAATATCTTTTTCTTTAAGATAATCCAAAAGACCGCGACGTTTACCGACCATTTTCAAAAGTCCGCGACGGGAATGATTGTCTTGCTTGTGCGCTTTCAAATGCTCGTTGAGGTGGTTGATGCGCGCCGTCAACAATGCGATTTGAACTTCGGGCGAACCCGTGTCGCCTTCGTGCGTTGCGTGTTTTGCAATAATTTCATTCTTTTCCATTTGCTTTTATCCTCCTATGGAATGTTATCCCGTATCGCCAAGGGAAACGTGGAGATTCGATTCTCTTCGCGACCGTTGCTATTATTTTACCACATTCTTTTTTGAATGTAAATCAAATTTGACTGCGTTTTTGCCTTTTTTCTACGATTATTCGAAAAATTTGCGTTTTTTTGCAATAATTTCGTCTACCCCTTGTATATACGTCGGCAAATCTTTGGGCGAGCCAAGCCGTTCGATTCGTCCTTGTTCGCCCCAAACGCGCTTGGAAATCGCGTTCGCGCCTACCCCTACGTTGTCCGCCGTTTCTTCCATCACGTCGATATTGTATACGCACGCTTTATTCCGTTTCGTCCAACCCACGTTTTCGTTGTTGCCTGCTTGGTATTTTTGGCGATACATATAATAAGGCTCGTACCCAGCATTCGACAAAAGCGTTCTTGAATGGGAAATCATTTCCCCGATTTCGTCGTTTTCAA
>JAZOLI010000076.1:0-7223 GCA_045652965.1 Candidatus Scatosoma sp. | reverse complement strand
CGTCGTTGTGGGTGGGGGGGGGGGGAAAAGAAAAAAAAAAATAAAAAAAAAAAAAAAAAAAGAAAAAGGGGGGGGGTGGCGCAAGGCCCCCCCCCCGTTTTTTTTTTGCTTTAATCTATGGTAAATCAATTTCGTATAAATCTTTGGGGGGTAAAGGTTTGGTGGACGTATCGACGACTTTTTTCACTTCGTTTGTCGCTTTCAAGATGGAAACGTTGGTGCCTGCGCCTGCAACGCAACCACCAGGGCAACCCATTCCTTCGATGAGGCAACCGTTTTTCTTGCCAGCTTTGGCAAGGAGCAACATTTTTTTACATTCTTCCAAACCTTCCGCATGTTCGATTTTCACTTCCACGCCTGGGTAATATTCCTTGATGCATTTTTCGACCGCCGATGCAACGCCGCCTGCGATTGCATAGCCACGCCCTGCGCCCGTTGCCTGATGAATGGAGTGATGGTCTGCATAGTTTGAAAAATCGATATTTTTTGCTTCAAAGATACCGGAAAGTTCTTCAAAGGTGATGACGAAATCGACGTCGCTTCTTACGCTCGCTCTCGACGCTTCTAATTTCTTCGCCGCGCAAGGACCGATAAACACTACTCTTGCATTGGGCGTTTTTTGTTTGATTTTTCTTGCCGTCGCTACCATAGGCGTCAACGCCTGCGAAACTTGGCCAATGAGCGTGGGGAATTGTTTTTTTGCGAGCATTGCCCAAGAGGGGCAGCAGGACGTTAAAAGGAAGGGGAGTTTTCCCGACACCACTTCGTTTACGTAAGCGTGGGCTTCGGTGGAGCAAGCTACGTCGGCGCCGCTTGCCACTTCGTGCACTTCTTTAAAGCCTAAATCTAAAAGCGCGCCTTTGATCATGGCAAGGGAAACATTTTCACCAAATTGTCCAACGATGGCAGGGGCAAGCTCCGCCACCATATAATCGCCCTTTTTAATCGCTTGGATCATTTGAAAAATTTGTGATTTATCGGCAATCGCCGCGAATGGACAACTGACCATACATTGTCCGCAACCCAAACATTTGTCGTTGTCGATCTTTGCCCGACCGAGCTCGTCCGTCGTGATAGCTTTGATTCCGCAAGCGGCGGAGCAGGGGCGGACTTTATGCGCGATTGCATCGTAGGGACATGCCTTTTTACACTTTCCGCAATGCACGCATTTTTCTTGGTCGATATAAGCCTTTCCGTTTACGATGCTGATTGCATCTTTGGGACATGCCACCACGCAAGCTTTTGCAACGCAATTTCTGCATTGGTTAGACACTTCGTAAACGTTGTCTTTACATTTATCGCAAGCCGAAGGGATCACTTGCATCAAAGGCGGTTCGTAATATTTATCCGAAACGTTGCTTTGGTTGAGCCCTTCCGTGACGTGAACGGGTTTATCCATCGGGCGCAAGCTCATGCCCATTGCAAGCCGAACTCTCTCGGCTGCTATGGCGCGTTCACGGTAAATGCTTTCAAAGAAGCGGGGCTCTTCCGTTGGGGTGATTTTATAGGGGATTGCTTCGATCTGGTCGTTTATTTGTTCGGGCTCGCTTTCATAAGCTACCTTTGCAACTTCCTTAAAAATTTCACGTTTTAAAAGTTTTACCGACGTGGGGAGTTCTCTTAATTGTCCTGCCATAAAAATTTCCTTTGTGTTTTTTATCTATCTCTTTCTATTATTGTAGCAAATTTTTTAAAAAAAATCAATCAAATCGACGTTTTATATTTTATATAAGCTGTGCGGTTAATAGAACTTCTCGTTCTTTTATCGATTTGCCGTAATCTCTCGTCTTGGTAGGGTTATCCAGCCGATAATCAAGGGCGATTGCGCCGCTTTTTAAAAGGATAATTCTATCCGCAATCATCAGCGCTTCGTCGATGTCGTGGGTGACGAAAACGATGGTTTTTCCTTTCTTTTCTTCCTGTAAAAGCTTGATTAAACGGATTTTTAAATTGACGTCCAGCGAGAAAAAGGGCTCGTCTAAAAGCAAAAAATCGCTTTCGCTTAAAAAGGCTCTTGCAAAGTTTACGCGCTGTTTTTCGCCACCTGAAAGCTGGTTGGGATAAGCGTGGATGCGGTTTTCTAAGCCTATTTTCTCTAAAATTTTTACAATTTCTTCTTCATCGTAGCCGATGAGTTTTAAGTTTTCAAAAACGGTTAGGTGTTTGAGCAATCTCGGCTCTTGAAAGGCGATCGCAACCTTTTTGTTTTCTTGTTGCAACTTGCTTGCGATATGCCGTAAAAGTGTGGTTTTGCCTACGCCTGAATTTCCTAAAAGGCAGGTGGTTTCGCCGTCTAAAATGTCTAAATTGAAGGCGGAGAAGATTGTTCGATTGCCATATTGAACGTTTAAATTTTCGATTTTCATTGAAATTTCTTCTCCATGTTAAAGCTGATGAGATTGCCTATAAATTCCACGATAATTCCAATTAGGCAAACGAGCAACGTTAAGGCAAACATTTGCGTGACGTTTGCGTAGATAGATGCTTGAAAAACGTCGCCGCCTATGCTTTTAAAAACGTTTGCAAGAATTTCCGCCGAAACGACGAGTTTTAACGAAAAGGAAAATAGCGACGTCGCATATTTTATAAAAAATGGTAAATATCTCTTTAAATAAACGCTAAAAATTTGCTTTTTTATAGGAACGTTATAAAGCGTAAGCATTTCCCTTTCCTGCGTGGAAATGGAGTTTAAATAGCGCAAGGTTTGCGAGTATACGATAGGAAACAGGGATAAAACGCACACGATCATGGGGGCGATTACCCGAGATACGCAAATTAAAATGATGAGCAACACGGCAAGCGTGGGAAGCGATCGGATAACGGATATGATAGGGAGCAACGTGTGTTCAACGTTTGTGAATATATGCGAAAGAATTGCAAAAAAGATGCCCAGCGCAAAGGAGATGGCGAGCGCAAAAACTACTCTTAAAAGAGTGTTTGCCAAATGCCCGTAAAAGGTAAGGCTTGAAAGAAGGGAAAAGCTTGCCTTGATCACTTCCATCGGCGATGGGATAACGTAAGCGTTTGCAACGATAAAATACAGCAAAAACCATAAGGCGAAGATAAACGCTACGCCTAAAATGGAGAAAAGTATGCTGTTTTTTACGTTGTTTTTTTTCATCAGTCACCTACGTAAAAGAAATCGTCGCTCAAAGCTTGTACGGAATCGGGGGCAAGGGCTTTTAATTTTGCAAGGAACGTTTGCACGCTTTCTTTGGAATTTTTACAAGAAATAAATTTTATCTTGGAGCGTTCAATGCTATCGCTTGTTAAATTGTTTTCATTGAAAACGGGGGTTAAGCCGCTTTCCATTTTGCTTCGCAAAAGGGTGCAAATTTCCGCTTTGTTTTCTTCTTTTAAGAAGTTTTCAACGCTTTCCACTTCTTGTATAAACGTCTTTACAAAAGGTAAATTTTCTTCTAAAAGCTTATTTTTTGCAACGATGATCGCTTGGGGAAAGCCGTTGTCGCTATAAAGCTCGCCCAAGCTTCCCACAAAGCGTAAATCGGTTGTTTGCGCTTTGGCATCCGCTGCCGGGGACGGGATTAAAAACACGTCGATATCCGTGCGCGCCGTTTCGATTTTGTTTATCGCCATTAGATTGACTTTGTCTTGCGATTTTTCAGCGCTGTCTTGAATGATTGTGTAGGAGATTTCTTTTTCCGTGAAAACGCTTCGAAGCGTTAACCCAGGAACGTTGGGAAGCTGCATAACGCCGATCGTTTTGCCGATTAGATTTTGCACGTTTTCTCTATCGATCGTCATTTGCGTTTTGGATAAAAAATAGAAATTGCCGTGCGTGATCGTGCCCAGCATTTTATAATCATTTCCGGTTCCTATGAGCTTTGAAGCCATATTGATAGGTAAAATGCAAAGATCCGCTTGTTTCTCGTTGCCTGAAACGAAGCTTGCGATTTTGTCCGAGGAAACGATTTGAATTTCCGTGTTTTCAAAATTTTTCTTAATCACGCTGGAGAGCGCAAGCGCAGGCGCGCCGTCGGGTGTGTAAATGGAAATAGTGCTCGGCGAGCCGCAACCGATAAACAGTGCCGAGAAACAAAGGAATATGGTTAAAATTAGACAGGTAAGTTTTTTCATAAATTTAAATAAAGGGGTGTTCCTAACACAATTATAGCATTTTCTTTATCGTTTTGCAAGTTTATTTGCTGTGAAACCAAACAATAGCCGCACGTCCTTACAGGAAGAGCGACTATTGCATTTTTTACGATTGAGTTTGATTTTCAAGCGCTTTCTTTTTCGCGTGTTCGTGGCGCGCGCTGCTCCAACCTTCGGGATCGATATCGCCCGCTTTCAAAAGCGCCATTTTCGTGAGCGCAGGTCCGATCAGTTCGTAAATGAGCACGGCAAAGAGCGTGATGTTTGCAATGAGCATGCCTTCTGCGCCAAGCTCAACCGAGCTCATTGCCATGTTTGCCATGCCGAGCGCAACGCCCGCTTGCGGAAGCAAAGTGATGCCTAAATATTTTACGATGTTATCATTGAAACCTGCCATTTTCGAGCTTACATAAGCGCCGCTATATTTGCCAGCCGAGCGGCTTAAAATATACACGAGCCCGATCAAGACGATCATAAGGTCGGTGAACACCGAAAGTTCTAATTCTGCGCCGCTGATGACGAAGAACAACACGAAAAGGGGTGCGGTCCAACGGTCGACTCTATCCATAAGTTCTTCGGAGAAATCGCACACGTTGCAAAAGATCGTGCCGAGCATCATGCAAACGAGCAAAGAAGAAAATCCGATATGCACGCCACCTACGTTAAATTTGAGCATGGAAAGACCGATCGTGAGCATGACGAAGCCAACCGACACCGCAAGGCGCTTGGAACGGGAATGGAAAAATTTTTCAAAGAAACTAAACGCAAAGCCCATGGTTGCGCCTAAGCCAATGGAAAGCACGATTTCTAAAAGGGGCTCAACGAGAATGGCTATGATGGACGTTGCGCCTACCTTGATTGCCTTAGCTACCCCAAACGATACGGCGAAAAGAATTAAGCCTACGGCGTCGTCAAGTGCGACCACGGGAAGCAAGATGTCAGTGACAGGACCTTTCGCTTTATATTGTTTCACGACCATAAGCGTTGCCGCGGGTGCGGTTGCCGAAGCGATTGCGCCGAGCACGAGCGCAGTCGAAAGGGAGAGCTTATCGGGCATTGCAAAGTGCAACAAAATCAAAGCGACGTCCACCAAAAGGGTGGTGACAACCGCTTGGAAAATGCCTACGATTGTGGCTTGTTTTCCGATTTTTTTCAGTTGTGGTAAGCGGAATTCGTTGCCGATGGAAAAGGCGATAAAGCCAAGTGCAACGTCGGCGAGAATAGACACCGATTCGATGTCTTCCTTGGAAGTGAACCCAAGCCCCGAAACTTTCAGTGCGCCAAGGCAATAAGGGCCAACCAAGATGCCTGCCACGAGATATGCCGTGACGGCAGGAAGCTTCAAAAGCTTGGCAAGACGGGAAAGCAAAAGTCCCGATAAAAGTGCGATGGATAACGTGAGCAAGGTTTGCATAAAAAAAGGCCTCCGTTTTGCGGACGCGATAAATTATATCTAAATGGTATATCTAAATCGTGTTCGTTCTTTAAATTTCGTCAAATATTATACACCTTTCGTAAACGAAAGGCAAACAAAAAGTGGGGCGAAATGAATATATTTTTATAAAAATATATATTTTGTTAAAATTTTATCGATTGAACGATTGAAATGTAAAAAAAGGCAAGTGGAAGGTTTGACAAAGGTGGGGCTTTCGTTGTATAATAGTTTATGATAATATTTAAAAACATTTACACAAGGAGAACTGAAAGGAATGTATCAAATTGTTAGTAAGAAGCCGTTAAACCCGACGGTCACGCAAATGGAAATCCTTGCCCCCTTCGTTGCGAAAAAAGCGCTCGCAGGGCAATTTATTATCTTGCGCGTGGACGAGAACGGAGAACGTATCCCTCTTACCATCGCAGGCTACGATCGCGTTAAGGGTACGGTGAAGATTATTTTCCAAATCGTTGGTGCTTCCACGGAAGCTTTGAACCACAAAAACGTGGGGGATTTCATCCCCGATTTCGTAGGGCCTTTGGGTAAACCTACGCACGTGGACGGGCTCAAAAAGGTGTGCGTTGTTGGCGGCGGCGTGGGTTGCGCGATCGCTCTTCCCGTGGCGCAAGCACTCAAAGAACAGGGTGCGGAAGTGACGTCGATTATCGGTTTCCGTTCCAAAGATCTCGTGATCTTGGAAGAAGAATTTAACGCAGCTTCTAAAAATACGTACATGATGACCGACGACGGCTCGTATGGCAGACAAGGCAACGTTTGCGTGCCTTTGAGAGAGCTTTTGGAAAAGGGCGAAGCGTTTGATGAAGTGATCACCATCGGACCGCTTATCATGATGAAATTCGTTTGCGCAACCACCAAGGAATTTGGCGTGAAAACGGTTGCGAGCATGAACCCGATTATGATCGACGGCACGGGTATGTGCGGCGGTTGCCGTTTGACGGTGGGCGGCAAAATGAAGTTCGCTTGCGTGGATGGACCTGAATTTGACGGTCATGAAATTGATTTCGACGAAGCTATGAGCCGTTCGAGAACGTATTCGGAATTTGAAGCTCACGAGAGAGAAGCTACGTGCAATCTCTTTAAAAAGGAGGTGCTTTGATCATGGCAAAGTTTAACATGAATCCTTTGAAGAATCCTATGCCCGCGCAAGATCCCGACGTTAGAAACGGAAACTTTAAAGAAGTTGCGCTCGGCTACACCGCGGAAATGGCAATCGATGAAGCAAAGCGTTGTATCGGTTGTAAAAATCGTCCCTGCGTGGCGGCTTGCCCCGTCAACATCGCTATCCCTGAATTTATCGCAAAGGTTGCGGAAGGGGATTTCGAAGCGGCGTATCAAATTATTGCGCAAGATTCTTCCCTTCCTGCCGTTTGCGGTCGTGTATGCCCCCAAGAAACACAATGCGAAGGCAAATGCACGCGCGGCATTAAAGCAGGTTGCGAATCGGTGGCAATCGGGCGTTTGGAACGCTTCGTTGCCGATTGGCACAACGAAAACGCAAAGGATAAACCCGTACCTGCCCCCCTTAACGGACATAAAGTGGCGGTTGTCGGTAGTGGTCCTGCAGGCTTGACCTGCGCAGGCGATCTTGCGAAAATGGGCTATGAAGTTACGGTGTTCGAAGCTTTGCACGTGGCGGGCGGCGTACTCGTTT
>JAZOLI010000075.1:0-1845 GCA_045652965.1 Candidatus Scatosoma sp. | reverse complement strand
AAAATAAGCGCCTCACCGACCTTCGTGTAAAGGAGGGCGAATAAGATGAAAGACGTTGAATTGAAAATGTTAGAACGCGCGAAAGCATTGCTTGCAAGCGGTGAAGTTGCGCGCGTGGTAGGTTGGAAGAAACGGGAGTTTTTCTACGACCCTACCCCCGCGGTGTTTGAAAGCGTAGAAGAGCTTGAAGCAGGCTTCGTTTACGACTGGTTCTGCGGCGCAAACCTTTCCAAATATTTAATTCAAATCAGCAAGAAAGAAGGCAAAACGGCTGTTTTCCTTAAAGCTTGCGATACGTACAGCTTTAACCAACTCGTAAAAGAACACCGCATCAACCGCGAAAACGTTTACGTAATCGCAGTGGAATGTCTTGGTAAACTCAACATTGAAAAAATCAAGGCAAGTGGCGTTTCGATGATGACGGGTGTGGAAGTTGTTGAAAAGCAAGTAAAGGTATCTTCTCTTTACGGCGAAGTTACGCTCAATAAACCCGAAGTAGTGCTTTCCAAGTGTGAAGTTTGCAATAAAACGCACCAAGTAAAGGACGAAGAAATTATTCTTCACGAACGTCCTGAACGCGACGTAGACCGTTTTGCGGAAGTTGCAAAGTTGGAAGCTATGACGGAAGACGAACGCTTTGCGTTCTGGCGCGAACAGCTTTCCAAGTGTATCCGTTGCAACGCGTGCCGTAACGTATGTCCCGCTTGCTCTTGCGTGAAGTGCGTATTCGACAATCCTGCATCGGGCATTGCGGCGAAAGCAAACGACGATACGTTTGAAGAACAGATGTTCCACATTATTCGTGCGTTCCACGTAGCAGGTCGTTGCACCGACTGCGGCGAATGTTCTCGCGTATGCCCTCAAAACATTCCTTTACATTTACTTAATAGAAAGTTTATTAAGGATATCGACGGCTTGTACGGCGAATATCAAGCAGGGGAAACGGCGGAAGGCAAAACTCCTCTTACGTCCTATACCGAAGAGGACGCTGAACCTAACGACGTTATGAACGGGGAGGCAAAATAATGTTAAAGATTGCTAAAAATAGATTAAACGATTTGTATGCAAAAATCGCGCAAACACAAAGCTTAATCCTTCCCGTAAAGTGTGCAGGTGAAGTAAATTACGGCGTTTGGACGGAAGATAAGGAAGTTTCTTTAGAATCTTTAAAAACGGTAAAATCTCCTAAAAATGCATTCTTCCCCCAAACGGAAAATATGATGAAGTTCAAAACGGAAGGCAAGAACATCGAAATTATCGACGTTCGCGACGAAAAAGAACCTTTCGTATTATTCGGCGTAAAGGCTTGCGATTATAAGGCGATTGAAGTGCTTGACAAGGTGTTCCTTGCCGACCCCGTAGATAGCTATTATCAAGCAAGAAGAGAAGCGGCAACGATTGTTACGCTTGCTTGCGCTAAACCCGAAGAAAGCTGTTTCTGTAAGGCGTTTGGCATTGACGCAACGGGCGCTTACGGCGACGTAACCGTTTGGATGGATGGCGAAAACCTTTACTGGCAAGCAAACACGGAAAAGGGTGAAGCGCTTACGGCGGCTGTAAACGAATTGTTCGTTGCAGGCGGCGAAGCAGAAGTTGCGGCGCAACAATCCGCGACAAAAGCAATTATTGACCAATTACCTTTTTCTAACCTTGATTTAAGCAAATTCAAGCCCGAAAATCTCAACGAATTGTTCAATGCGGCGGAATGGGAAGAAATGAGTGAAGCTTGCCTTGGATGCGGCACTTGTACGTTTGTATGTCCCACTTGTCAATGCTTTGACATTCGCGATTTCAAAACCAGCGAAGGGGTGCTTCGTTATCGTTGTTGGGATTCCTGCATGTATT